>JAYUMV010000211.1:0-14692 GCA_043762265.1 Chthonomonadaceae bacterium
GGGTAGACGACCTGCTGATGCGGTTCACCGAATTGTTCCAGACCATCCCGCAGTTTATTTTCGCGATTGTAGTGGTGGCTATCCTGTCGCCGTCGGTCCTGAACGTGATCGTGGCGATCGCGCTGGTCTCATGGCCCTCAGTCGCGAGGCTGGTCCGCGGCGAGTTTCTGGCGCTGCGCGAACGCGAGTTCGTGCAAGCCAGCATCGCCATCGGCATGGGCGACCTGCGCATCATCGTGACCCAGATCTTGCCGAACGCGCTGGGGCCGATTATTGTCACCGGGTCGCTGATGGTGGCAACCGCAATCCTCACCGAAGGAGGCTTGGCCTTTCTGGGCCTTGGCGACCCCAACATCATGAGCTGGGGCACGATCATCGGCGGCGGTCGCGACGCATTGCGCAGCGCCTGGTACATCACTGCGATCCCCGGCCTGGCCATCATGCTGACTGTGCTGGCGCTCAACCTAGTGGGCGAAGGGCTGAACGACGCCCTCAATCCGCGTTTGAAAAACCGTTGATGAACGAACGGGAGATTAATTGATGACGCCCCCGCTGCCACCGCCTTTACTCGAAATTCGCGATCTGCACACGCATTTCTTCACGCCTCACGGAGTGTTCAAGGCAGTCGATGGCGTGTCACTGTCGGTTCAGCGCGGCGAGATCATGGCCATCGTGGGCGAGTCGGGCTGCGGAAAGTCCATGACCGCGCTCTCCATTCTGCAGTTGGTTCCGGAGCCGGCGGGCTACATAGACGGCGGGCGCGTCCTCTTCGAGGGCAAAGACCTGCTCGACCGCACCTGGGATCAGATGCGCGAGGTGCGGGGCCGGGACATCGCGATGATCTTTCAGGAACCGATGACCAGTCTGAACGCCGTCTTTACCGTCGGATACCAGTTGATCGAGGCCATGACGACCCACGGCACGGCGACGCGGGCCGAAGCCGAGAAGCGCGCGATCACGCTGCTGGAGCGTGTGAAGCTGCCGCAGGCGAAACAGGTACTGCGCCAGTATCCGCACGAACTCTCGGGCGGCATGCGCCAGCGCGTGATGATCGCGATGGCCCTCGCCAATCGGCCCAAACTACTGATCGCGGATGAGCCGACCACGGCGCTGGATGTCACCGTGCAGGCCCAGATCCTGGATCTGCTCCGCGAACTGCAGCAGGAGACCGGCATGGCGGTGCTGATGATCACGCACGATCTGGGCATCGTGGCGCGCATGGCGGACCATGTCGCGGTCATGTACGCAGGTCAGGTGGTCGAGAATGCGCCCACCAAAATGCTCTTTCGCAGTCCGCAGCATCCCTATACCAAGGGACTGTTCGCCAGCCTGCCGACGCGCGACCAGCGAGGCAAGGACCTGACCACTCTGGAAGGCACCGTGCCGCAGTCCAACAACTGGCCTTCGGCCTGCCGCTTCGAGCCGCGCTGCCGGTATCGCTGGCAAACCTGTGCCGAGGTCGCACCGAGGTTTCTGACGACCGGCCCTGACCACCAGGTGCGCTGCCATCTCTACGATCCCGAGATCACGGACAAGCCCCGGACGCCTCTGCATGAGAGGGCCATAGAGGTCGCCGCGCCGGTCGCCGCAGCAACGAATCAGGAGGCGCGGCCATGACCGAGACCCCCTTGCTGGAAGTGCGCGGGCTGACCAAGCGTTTTCCGATCCGTCAAGGCTTGTTCCAGCCGAAGGCCTGGAAGACGGCGGTGGACGACGTGAGTTTCGTGGTGCCGCGCGGCCATACGCTGGCTCTGGTAGGCGAAAGCGGCTCGGGCAAGAGCACCATCGGACTGATGCTTCTCGACCTGCTGGCTCCCACGTCGGGCGAGATACTCTACGACGGCAAACCGTTCAGCGAGCGGCAGGGCGCGGTGCGTCGGGCCTTGCGCCGGGACATGCAGGTGGTCTTTCAAGATCCCTATGCCTCTCTCAACGCCCGCATGAACGTGCGTGAGACGCTGACGGAAGGCATGATCGTCCATAAGATCGGCGCGAATGCGGCGGAGCGCGAACAGCGCGCCGTAAAGCTCTTACAACAGGTGAGCCTCGCACCGGATGCGCTGGAGCGCTATCCCCATGAGTTTTCCGGGGGTCAGCGGCAGCGTATCGCCATCGCGCGCGCGCTCTCGGTCGAACCGAAATTCATCGTCCTCGACGAACCGACCAGTGCGCTGGATGTCTCCGTGCAGAGTCAGGTGCTGAACCTGCTCCGCCAACTGCAGCGCGACTTCGGTCTGACCTATCTCTTCGTCACGCACAACCTGGATGTCGTCGGCTACCTGGCCGACAGCGTCTGTGTAATGGAGAAGGGAAAGATCGTGGAGCGCGGCACCGTGGACGAAATCTTCGACAACCCGAAAGAGGCCTACACCCGCCGCCTCCTAGACGCCATCCCCTCCCTCGACCCCACCATGCAAGAACTCCTCGCCCAAACCCGAGAGTAGTGCATTAAGGGCCAGGCATCAGACGCCTGGCTCAACACTGTCATCTTCAGATGGGATCTGACGCACTTTTGGTAAAGGGAAACCTGAACATGGGCAGGGGATGAGGAGATCGACGCAGAATGCCAGAGCACCCGCCCCCATTGAGAGTAGGCAGAAGCGAAGCCGGACAGGAGCGCAAACGGATGCAGCCACAGTTCCAAGAGCCACAGCAGGAAACCGACACTACAAAGCCACGGTCTGTCGCGGACTCGGCTGAGCGTCAAACAGAAAGTTCAGCCGACTTCGCGATGGATCTGTCAGTCATCCCTCTCTCCGCGACAATCTTGCAATCGAGCGAGCAGGTTCGTAAATGGCGGCGCCGGAAACGACGGATCATTGGCGTCTCCGCGCTCCTGTTCCCGTCGTCATTGGCCTTAGTGGCCCTTATTAGCATCATGCAACCGTATTACGACAATCTACTGCCCTACCTGGGTGATGCACCGGATCATGTTCTGCGTACCCTGCTTATCTCGATCTTCCTGATCGTGCCGGCCAGCCTGTTTGGCATGATCGCAGGCATCCTGATGCGCCCGACACGCCGCAATGCAATCAACACACTCTGGGTTACCGACAACGTCCAGGCGATCGGGCCACTCCTGGATACCACCGGGATGCTGATGCCGGATGTGAAGGCGCGAGCCATCCGGGCGCTTATCCCCTTACTGACGCGCGTCAGGGCCGAGGACGTCGTCTCCCTCACCGGTTCGCAACGGGCCCGCATGCGCCGCTTGCTGAGCACGGTCCCGATCAATCAGCCCAACTACCAAGCCCAGGAGACGGAGGGAATCCCGAAACCACAGATCGAAACCATGCAGGCGGAGTTCCAGAAAACCATCGATCATGTGCGCGAGTTTGCGCTGGCGGCGCTGCATGCGCTGACAGAGATCGGAACGGGGCAGGACGTCGCCACCGTGCAGCAGTTGGCATTTGGGAACGGGCTGGCGCGCAACGATTCGCAGGTACATGCTGCTGCGCGCGCCTGTCTTCCCATACTACTGGCGCGCGCGGAAGAGGAGCGCGGCAGCAATACCTACTTGCGGGCAGCCGAGCAGCCGACAGCCCACCCCGATGTCCTCCTGCGCCCCGCTAACGCTGCCACCGTAACGGATCCACAGCAACTGCTGCGTGCAGATGACCACCAAGTGTAACAAGGTCTGGCGGCAACGGTACTTTGGTCTCGTAGTGGCTCAGACGGACAATACCCTGTTACTGTCTACTAGTACCCTATCAAGGTAGTATGCTTGTACCGCCACTGGGATAATGGAAGTCCTTCGCTGATCTCAGAACCTATTCCTTCCACGCGCAGATCAATTGGCTGCGATGCTTCCTCAGTAGATCGATGAGGACCGGCACATTCTCGGGACGTACCGAAACTCCCAGGCTGTAGTTCTGGCTGATCGACGCATTAAATCTGCTGGCAACGGATGGCGTGTCCCGTACGAGCGCTTCGAATAGCCAGGTCGGCTTTTCAAACAAATGGCTCACATCCACTCCGATCTTATCAAATAGTGCCGTAGGCCAAACAAGTCCTCGGCCCATCCAACCGGGAAGCACCGCAGACGCAATATCGATGATCTCCATCGGCAGGCTCTGCATCAGGTCCGATGCCGGATACGCATCGTCTTTCGGCACAACGATCAGCTCGCCCGTATTGCGCTTGCTATAGATGATTCGCATTTGCTCCAGGCGGCCGCGCAGCCACTTCTCGGCAGCGGTGCCATCAAACTCCGCGCTCGCCGAATCCGGGGTCACATGGCCGCCGAGCGGATAGTACGCATCAAGTATGCGGGCGTCTTCCGGGCGGATCCGACCTGCGAGGTCGGCGCGTTTGCGGTCGAGCCTGACCATCATCTCCTGCACAATAGTATGGACGCCGGCTGTACCGCGAGCGGAGAGCCTTAAGTAAGAGTCGAAACCCTCCAGTACCTCCTCCCAACTGTCCCCGACAATAAAAAATGGTCGGCCCCACACCGAAATATCGCTGTCGAAGCCTGGAAGCCCCCAGATTCCTTGCAGACGATGTCGAAAGCCACCTTCGATAATCCATTGGTATAGGAGGCGGAGAACGCTCGTCGTAACATCCGGCAAGAGCCGCTGTCTTAGCCTGAAACGACCGCTTTCTTTACCAGCGCGCCGATCCTTGCTTCTTCGGAGGCTGTCAACTCCTTTAGCGCGAAGGAAGTCGGCCACATCACATCTTCGTCAAGGTTGGCCTGGTCGCTAAAGCCCAACGTCGCATACCGCGTCTTGAACTTCTGCGCGCTTTGGAAGAAGCAGACGACCTTACCGTCTCTTGCATACGCGGGCATTCCATACCAGGTTTTCGGTGTGAGGACTGGTGCGCTCGCTTTGATGATCTCATGAAGACGCTGTGCCATGGCACGCTCCGGTTCGGGCATCTCGGCGATTTTCGCGAGTACGTCGCTCTCTCCGTCCGCATTGTTCTTGTTTGCGCGCGCTTCCGCCTTCGCCTCGTTGGCGCGCTCCTTCATCGCGGCTCGTTCCTCTTCCGTGAATTGGGGGGATGTCTTGTCAATCTTGGTAGTGCTCATGTTCTTTCCTTCTTTCACGCAGGGTATTAGATCTTTCTCTATGACCCACTAACCGGCTTTAGCACGAAAGCGGAAAGGGTGCAGCGAATTCTTGTCGGGCGCGACGTCTGATCGGGAGGGTATGGCAATCAAAAGAACGTTTGAGTGTAATATCAGGATACCCGAAACACAGAAAAGGGAGGATTTAAGCATGGAAAACGCGTGCAAACATCTTCAGAGAAATTACGAATGGCCTAACGATCACTGTGTGCCGGAGGATCCGTTCGACATCCTTATCCTGCTCCCCTGGGACGATCTGGAAATCGTCTAATTGGTCATGGCTCTGGAAGCAGACCTTGACAATACCATTGCCGATTCGGAAGTGGAGGCCTGGGTAGGGACGAGGCTGGGGAGTGTCGTTGACCGCCTCCTCGCCCTCGCTGAGGCACGTATGCGGCCCACGTCCGAGAGCGATGCGAGTTGAAAACTCCGTGTTCGCACAGGCTATCGGCTCCTGGTGGAGTCTGTGGCGGTTGTGCGGCTGTGCGCTATTTTGGGCTGGGTTCCGGCACCGGCGGGGTTACGTGATCCCATACATACTTGATGTAGTCTCTGGCCGATTGTCGAGAGAGTTTTTGCTGATCTTTGTAGGGCGTTCGATAATTCCAGAACTCCTTCATGTCGATCGTGACGACAGCTCTCTTGTCGGTATGCTCCCCTTTTTCGATGGGGCCGCGGGAGGAGGATATCAGCCAGTTAAACGGATAAGGCAGTAATCGTGGCTGCTTGCTCCTGCCCGTGTGCTTAAGAGAGGATCGATGCGGGTGAACGTGTTTGGCCCGGTCGGAATGCGCCTGTGCCGAAATGGAGCAGGCAGACAAGCAATACCCTGTCACAGTCAAAAGAGAAACCAGGCGCTTTGTCGATAGTACCGTCATATTCATAATTGTCCTTGCCTCATTCAAGCGGGTTCGAGCGATGCGCCCTCTTACCGCACTCGCTGCCGTTGGCACGAAGAAGCAGGTACGCTTTTATTTTTCGTTTCCACAGACGCCGCTATCGTTTCGACTACGCAACTCCGCCGCTTTCGTTGCGCACGACTCTCTCCTCCTTTGAAAGCGCATTGGGGCGTCTTCCAGGTGGAAAGAATCGCCCTGGCGATGCCTTCATACCAAAGGATAGGTTGGATGGCCTTGTTCTTGAGAAAGCGTTCCAGTCTGATTCCCGATTTAGATGCGCCAGCCCTGCCCTACCGGCCCTGCCCTATTCGTGGGAGGTCGTCTAAGTGATCTTGCACGTACTGGAGCCATTCTATGTCCGTTCCTCTTTTTGAGAAATAATGTTTCCATCGGCCGGGCGTCGTCGTCCAGAACGTTGACAGGATGATGGTAGTGGTGTTGGATCTTGTCCCTCTTACACTTGTGATGCGCAAGGTCGTCAGTTCTGGAAACGGATACGGAAGTAAGTCGGTGGTCCCACTCCTCCCCTTATCATGATGAGAGGGTTGTTTGGAGTGAAGGGCTTTCGCCCGGCCGGAATGAGTTTGTGCCGACACCAGACAACCAGACAGGCAATACACTATCACAGTCAAAAGAAAAACGAAGCGCTTTGTCAAAAATGCGGTTGTCATAATCTTGTCCTTTGCGTAGTCCTGTGCTAATGTTCTTGCCCAGTTCCGAGATAGACTGGCGACACATGTGGTTGAAATATACTATTAGGCCCACGTCCAGCCAGTTTTCTGAGTGCCCTGCGAGACAGAGGAAGGCATGAAAGCGGCGGTGCGCACAGAGACGGGATGAGCAATGTGTGATGCAGGCATATGACAGCCCGTAGCGCGAAAAAGGGCAGTCAATGGCGCCAACCCATATTGGTTTGACATGACACGACACACTCGTCCACCAAAAGAAGGGCTTCGGAAAAACATCGCATACTCCAGAAACCTGAAAATAAGGCGAACAGGAAATTGTTGTGGGAGGGAAAAGAACACGGGGGATTGTCTGACCCGAAGACATGTCGATATAAAATTATCTCGCGGTCGTTCAGGCAAGGGCGCAATGCTTACAAGCGAAAGGGCGACGTAAATGCACTTATTTATGCCTGCATATCAACGCACAAGTACATGATTACACAAAGATACTTTCAGAGTCAAGCAATTCACCGGCGTTAACGACAGGATTATTAATTTATTGTCGTTTCGCGGCACACAACAGACTTTGTAAATGCTTGATTGTCTACATTTTTAATTGCTTCTCACTTGGATGCCTGGTCTTCTCTCTATGGACGCGTTCCAACCAGAGAAACGCCTATCTCGTGTCACTCCGTTGCATCCAGAAAAACCGGAAAGGCACTCAAGAAGTTTTTGCTCACACTTGCCGAAGTGCGACATACAGGCCCATTCCTCGCCGTCCTGGGCACGGTGGTCGTCGTGCGCCCATGCAATCACGTTGCAGATGGTCAGCACCTGGGAAACCCTGGCCAGATCCCTGCTGTGAGGGAAGAAACTGCTGCCGATTGCGCCCTCGATTGCTGCCAGTTCTTCGATGCGCTCCGGCGCTGTTGTCCGTTTCCTTGTTCAGCAGTCGGAGGGGCCGGGTTTCCAGGCTGTCGTTGCCGCCCAGGCTTCTGCGCCTCCGATGATGATGTCGCACACCGGATCTTTGATGTCGTAGTAGGCGTCTGCGTCGTCCAGTCGATGGGCGACAAGGCCCTGTTTCACCTGGGCATACGCCTCCGCGATCGCCGGGTGCGCCCGTAAATAGTCCCGAAACAGGAGGGGATAGCGCTGGTTCGCGCGGCCTTGAATCCGGACATGGGTGTTGAGCGCCTGCATGGGGTCGGGCGGACTGAAGATCCACTTGGTCCATTCGGCTGGATCGGTGCTCTGTCCCGGCGGCAGATGATCCTGGGTGATGCGCTCGATCCGTTTGAAGCCTGCGCGCAGGAGCGCTGCTTCGACTTCCGGAGCGAGGCTCCGAACGGTGATCTGGATGTCGATGCGGTCCTTGGCGGCCAGGCCGGGAACCGCTGTCGAACCGATATGATCTATCCGCAGCGCAAGGTCGCCCAGCGCCTCGCGCAGGATCCCGCCGTATGCCATAAACTCAGCAGGCCAGGTCGGTTTGTAGGGTACGATGGTTATCACGACAACGGTCTCCTTCTTTGCGAGGAAATGCGAATGACGAGGCTTGAACGATGATCCCCTTTCAGAGCGATAGAGCAATAGGTATCATACCGCATGAACACCATAACAACAGAACGGCTGATCGTTCGTCGGGCGGCGGAAACAGACTTACACGACTTCCTGGCGTACCATACGCATCCGGGGAACCGGAAGTATCAGGCGGTCGAACCGATGAGCGAGGAGGGCGCGGTAAGCTTCCTCGCTCGGTCTGGCAAAGAAGTGCGACGCTCGTTTTCCGCTGCGGTCCGTTGCAAGGAGGGAGGGAGAGACGAGGGTCGGGGCGAATGTATGGTGCAGAGACAGGACATCCGTCCGTGCTTGAGGCCCATCGTCGGGCAAGAAAAGGAGATCCTATTGGCAAAGACCTATCGAGTCGGCATCGCGGGAATGTCACACGACCATATCTGGGGCGAACTGCATGCGTGGAAGAAACTGGAAAACGTCGAGATCGCGGCGGCGGGCGACGATGAGCCGGAACTGCTGGAAAAGATAAAGATGGAGTTCGGCGTCACCCGCCTCTACAACTCGTGGCAGGAGATGATCGAGAAAGAAGAGCTCGACATCGTGCAGGCGGCTGGCGGCAACAGCGAGGGCGCGGGCATCGTGGAAGCGGCAGCCGCACGGGGCATGCATGTCATCAGCGAGAAGCCGATGGCGGCGACCCTGGCGCAGGCGGAGCGCATGATTGCGGCGGCGGAGAAGGCCGGAACGCTTCTGCTGATCAACTGGCCGTCGGCCTGGCAGGCGCCCTGGCAAGAAGTCGAGCGGCGCGCACTGGCCGGAGAGATCGGCGAGATTCGCTACACGCGGTATCGCAGCGCGCACAGCGGCCCGGTGGCGATCGGGTGCTCCCCCAATTTCGTTCGGGACCTGACCACGCCGGAAATCAACGGCGGCGGCGCGATTATGGACTACTGCTGCTACGGCGCGAAGTTCGCGGCGCGGCTGCTGGGGCTGCCACAGTCCGTCACCGGGATGCGCGGCTACTTCGGCACAGAGCCGAAATACGCAGCCTCCGACGACAACGCCGTCATCGTCGCGAAATACGCCAACGCCTTCGGCGTCTGCGAAGCCAGTTGGACCCAGCCGGTGGGCTACGCCGGAACCAACCCGGTTGTCTACGGCACGGAAGGCTCCCTCGGCGTACATCACGGCAAAGTGCTGCTTCAGCGCCCCGACAAGCCGGAGGAGTCGATCGACCCCACTCCCACCGTCTATCCGTACCGCAGCGGCCCGGAGTATCTGCTCTACTGCCTCGAAAACAACGTGCCGGTCGAGGGCTTCTGTTCACCGAAGGTCAGCCGCGACGCGCAGGAGATCCTGGAAGCCGGTCTCCGCGCCGCCAACACCGATCAGACCCAGAAGCTGCCTCTCGACAAATAAGAGGGAGGAATGCTTGCCTCACGTCGCAGGTCGGCGTCCCCAAACCAGCCCCGCGATGCGGAACGGGCGAGTAAGGATGCAAATCCTACTCGCCCGTTCCCTGTTTCTAAAAATGCGTACCGCGTTCTGGTATCGCGGCCGGCTTTTGCCCGTCTAGGTGAAGTGTAAGCATGCAGAAGGAGGGTAAAGCGGATGCTCAAGAGCGAACCTGTTTTTCCGGACAGAAGCGGCATCGTCGCCGCACCGAAGATTCCCTGGCGTGTGGTCGGCGTGGCGCTCAGTCTGATCGTGGGGTTGATCGTCCTCAGTCAAACCTTTGTGATCGTGCAGGCTGGAGAACGAGCGGTCGTCTTCAGCGATCTCTCCGGCGTTCAGACGTACCAGTTGTCGGAGGGGTTTCACCTCAATCTGCCTCTTCTCTGGCACATTACGAAATACGACATCAAGACCCGTACCTACACGATGAGCGGCAGCAGTCAGGAGGCGAATCGGGCCGGCGAGGCCGGCCATGACAGCGAGCAGGTGCCCGACGACTCGCTCACCGCGCTGACCTCCGATGGGCTGCCGGTCACCCTCGATCTCTCCATTCGCTTCCATATCGACCCGGACAGTGTCTGGCGGCTGCATAAGCAGATCGGTCCGGATTTTGTCGACCGTGTCGTCCGCCCGCAGTCGCGCTCGATCGCGAGGATGACATTCGCGGGCTTTCCGGTCATCGATGTCTACTCAGGCAAGCGGCAGGCGATCATAGAGGGGATCTCCACGCAGTTGCGCGAGAAGTTCCGGCAAAACTACCTCGTGCTCGACGAAGTGCTGCTGCGCGACATTCGGTTCCCGGCGGAGTTCCAGGCGACCATCGAGCAGAAGCAGGTGGCGCAGCAGGCCGCAGAACAGATGGTCTACGAACTCCAGCGCGCCGAACTGGAAAAACAGCAGAAGATCGTGCAGGCCCAGGGAGAAGCGGAGGCGATCCGCAAAACGGCCGACGCCCTGAACAAAAACCCGCAGCTCATCCAGTACGAGTATGTCCAGCGCCTGCCGGCGGATACCAGGGTGATAGTGACGGACGGTAAGACGATCGTCAATATGGGCGACGTGTTCAACGAGACGCCGACGACGATACGAGGAGGACGACAGCGATGATAAAGACGAAACGCAACGTTCTGATCCTGATCGGAGCGCTGATCGTGGGAGTTCTGCTCTTCCGGCCCTACGTCATCGTCCCGGCGGGCGAGCGGGTGGTGCTGTTCAGCCTGCGACAGGGCGTGATCCCCACGCAGTTGAACGAAGGCTTCCACTTCATTATGCCCTTCATCGATCACCCGGAGTTCTACGACGCCCGCCAGCAGACCTACTCGATCAGCAAGGCTTCGTGGGAGGGCGAAGTCAAAGGCGACGACAGTATCCGCTGCCTGACCGCCGACGGTCAGGAGGTCAGCGTGGAGCTGTCGGTACGGTTCCACATCGACCCGAACAAAGTGTGGCGGCTGCATAAAGAGATCGGGAAGGACTATATCAGCAAGATCATCCGGCCCGAACTGCGCAGCCATACCCGCATCGCCATCGCCGAGTTTCCGGCCGACCGCGTCTACTCCGCCGAGCGGCAGGCGATCCAGACCAATCTGGAGACCCGCCTGCGAGACAAACTCTCTCACAACTACATTATCGTAGACGAGGTGCTGATGCGCGCCATCAGTTTCTCCGACACCTACCAGAACGCCATCATCCAGAAACAGATCTCTCAGCAAAACGCGCAGCGGATGCAGTATGTCCTGGCAAAGGAGCAGCAGGAGAAGCGGCGCAAGATCATCCTGGCGGAAGGCGAGGCCGAATCGATCCGCCTGAAGGGAGCGGCCATCGCGACCAATCCCCGCGTCGTCGCCTACCAGTACGTGCAGAAGATCGCGCCCAATATCAAGACGATCCTCTCCAGCGGCAATGTCCCGCTGCCCACGGTGGGCGCCGAGAAACCCGGCCCCTGAAAAATGTGGCCGCTTCGGTTGCAATTCGGGTCTGGGTAGCGTATAATAGGTAGGCGTTGTTTTTGAAGAGAGGGGAAGCCATGAAAACCGGATTACATCCCGACTACCAGACGACGAGCGTTGTCTGTCAGTGCGGTAACACGTTTGAAACTCGCTCCACGCGCAAGGGCATTCGCGTCGAAATCTGCTCGGCTTGCCACCCGTTCTACACCGGCAAGCAGAAACTGATCGACACGGAAGGCCGCGTCCAGAAGTTCCAGGCGAAGTACGACAAATTCATCAAGAAGTAGGTGCGGCCTTCAGGGTCGCATCCCGATCAGACGCGTCTCTTTTGTCTCCCGGTCTTTACGGACCGAAGCAGACGGAAGAGACGCGTTGTTGCATTTGAAGGAGGGAAGCCTGCCGTCCGGGGCGAACTCCTGTCGTAACGCTAATTTTTGAGAATGGGGCCGGTCAGGAGGCGCGTATTGGATGACCTACAGGCGAAACAAACCGAAAAGATGACGGCGGAAGCCGTGCTCCAGTATGGCGGACAGGCCGTGATCGAAGGCGTGATGATGCGCAGCAAACACTACTTTGCCGTCGCCTGTCGCCGCCCGGACGGGCGGATCGTCGTGCAGCGCGAAGAGGTGGACAAAAGCATTATCGGCAAGCTGAAATGGCTTAACAAGCCGCTGCTGCGCGGTACGCTCGCGCTGATAGACGCGATGGCGCTGGGTTCCCGTGCGCTCTCGTTCGCCTCGAATGTGCAGATGGAGTACGAGCAGGAGATCAAAGGTCGGACCGCTGTCGTGGTAAGCCCGGTGGAGAAGGTGCGTGAGGAGATCCGGGACAGCGCCGCCTCGCTCGCCAACGGCATTCCGCTGGCCGTTCCCGAGACGGCATCCCGCAACATAAAGATCAACGACATCGCGGTCGGAGGCAGCATGGCCTTCAGTCTGGCGTTCGGGATGGTGCTGTTCGTGCTCGTTCCGACCCTGCTCACCGATAAACTGGGCAGATACATCCCCCCGCTTATCTCTACGGAGAAGCACAGCACCGTCTGGCGCAACATCTCCGACGGCGTGATCAAAATGGTGATCTTCTTCGGCTACATCGGGCTGATTTCGTTTATGGGTGCGATCCGCCGTGTGTTCCAGTACCATGGCGCGGAGCATAAAGCGATCAACACACTGGAGGCGGGGCTGCCTCTCGACAGCGAAAACGCGCTGGCCGCGTCCCGCATCCATCCCCGCTGCGGCACCAGCTTCATCTTCGTCGTGCTGGTCGTCAACCTGATCGTCTTCGCGTTCCTGCCCCGCCCGGACTGGTACCTGCGCTTCCCGCTGCACCTGGCGGTCATTCCTCTGGTCGCCGGTGTGGCGTATGAGATCATCAAGTTTGCGGGCAAGTTCCGGCGCAATCCCCTCGTCATGGCGGTCTTCGCTCCCGGTATGGCGACACAGTACCTGACCACCCGCGAGCCGGACGCCTCGCAGATAGAGGTCGCTCTGGCCGCCCTGCACTCCGTTATGGAGGCGGAAGGCCATCTGCCCGCCTCGGCTCAGGAGACGCCGGCCGAACCCGTCACGGCCTGAGCCTTCCTCCCGGCAGCAAGCGACGTATTACGCCTTTCCGGGGACTCCGTCGCAGCCCGGCCCGCCTGAGATCGTCTGTGCGCGTTATTTCCTGCCGAGATGGGCAATGAGAAAATCGCGCACATAGAAGATGGTGTCCGAGGGCGGGACATGGCCGGATTCGACCCGGTGTACCTGCGTCCCCTCCTCGGCATGGGCTGCACTCACGAACGCAGCCGAGGCCACAGGCGGTATCAACTCGTCGTGGTTGCCTACGACGATGACCAGAGGACGCGGCAGAATACGCCCGACGAAGTAGATCGGGTCGGCGACGTTGGCGATCTCCTCCACACGCTTCAGGACCGCAGAGTTCATGACGACAGGCCAGTGCGCCTTGAGATTCGGAAACTTGTCCAGGTTCTTCGCCAGTTCCACAAAGCCGCCGCCCGGAACCACCAGCGCAAAGCAGGCGACGCGCTCCTCGACCCCTCCCAGAATACCGCCCAGAATGCCCCCCATGCTGACGCCAAGATAGCCGATCCGGCTCTTGTCCACCTCCGGGCGGGTCTCCAGATAGTCGATGCCGCGGCGCAGATCGATCACCGTCTGGACCCAGGCATCCCGCCAGGTAAACGAGTCGGGCTTGATGTCGTTCACACGCCCTGGCCGCACACGGTCGCCCCGGTACTGCGCGTCGATGGAGAGCGTGATAAAGCCCCGCCGCACCAGCGCCTCGCTGATGGTACGGATGTAGTTGACATCCTTATCCCCCCCGGAACCATGCATGAGCAGGACGGCGGGCATGGGGCCGGTCCCCTTCTTTGGAATCGCGAGAATGGCGGAGACACGCTGATCGTGGGCCGAGTCGTAGTCGAGGCGGTATCGGGTACGGATCGCGGAGGCGTCCAGCGGTTTCACCGTCGCATTCAGAGGCAGATCTTTATCGTAGGCATAAAAGGCGCGGCGCAACGCCTCCGTCGTGTCCGCAGGCGGCGGCAGCAGAAACGGCGGCGGTTGCCCCGGAGCCTGGCAGCCCCTTTCGCGGACGTGACCCGCAGCAGGAAAACGCGTACCCTGTGCCGCCGCGGGAACGATCAGGTTTGCGCCGAACCAACAGACAAACAAAAAAGAAGACAGACGCCGCAGGCACATTGTAGACATTCCGGAGATCCCCTCGCGTAGTATTGAAGACAGTGTACACGAAACCTCCTGCCCTTGCAAGCAGCACGCGACGTCCGACGTTTTTCGGTCGATACGCTGTACGCTCTCCCTGTCGGGTTCTCGCGATCAGTTCTCCCTCGGTCTCCGGCATCGTTACCTCTCCCTGGCAGTGCCGCCGGTTCTAATCGGGCAGCAAGCTGCGGCCGAGTGCGTTAGTAGCCGCATCTTCTGCCAGAGCGACGACCATGTCCGGCAGGCCTCTCTCCTTGACGAGGTAGCGACGAAGTTGAAACGCGGCGTAGGTCGCGGCCACGGCCCCAACCGCGCCGACCAGAGCGCCTGCCACCGGGCTGCGGCGATTTGCCGCACAGAAGCTCCCGCCGACAAGCGCCCCCGAAAGCGCCCGAAACGCGAC
>JAYUMV010000212.1:0-4447 GCA_043762265.1 Chthonomonadaceae bacterium
GCGTGTAGCGCTGCCGAATATCCGATGCCCGCAACTCTACCAGTCCGCGCTCCTCCAACACCTCCACCACTCGCACGATTCGCTTCCGGTCCTGCCCCAGGGTTTCGGCTACCACCGAGGGGTTCATGCTGTACCAGATGCGCCCGCGCTTCGCCTGTGCGAAGATCGACTCGACCAGTCGCCCCGGCTCCCCGGAGAAGCAGGCCAGGATCTCCGGCACCGGGCGCAAGGGGCGTAGCTCGTACCCGGCATAGAATGGCGTGCCCTGTTTTAAGACTCCCATTAGTTCGAGATAGGTCAGAACCGTCTTCAGGACGAGCGGACGCAGGTCGTGGCGATTGGACAGGTCGTATTGGCTGACGTGCAGTTCGGCGGGGTTCTCCGATTGGGGCTCTGCGGTGACGACCAGTAGTTCGGTAAGCAGGCTGCGGAGCGCAGCGTCGGTAGGAGTGTCGCCGAAAGCGAAGTTCTCCAGTGTCGGGACATCGTCGGGGGAGGCGAAGAGCTCTACGGTCGAGCGCTCTCCGTCTCGCCCGGCGCGTCCGATCTCCTGGCTGTAGCTCTCCAGTCCCTTGGGCAGATTGTAGTGGTAGACATAGCGCACATCGGACTTGTCGATGCCCATGCCGAAAGCGATGGTCGCTACCACCACGGCGCGGTCCGACGCCATCCACCACTCCTGCACCTCCGTGCGCTCCGGCGTCTCCATCCCCGCATGATAGGCTCTCGCCGGAACTCCGGCTTCCGCCAACTGCGCAGCGACACGCTCCGCCGTCTTCTGGAGGGTGACGTAGACGATGCCGGGGCCGGGCTTGCGGGTCTGAAGCCGTTTCAGGAGCAGGGCGTCGCGCTCCTCGGCAAGCACCGGCGTCATCGACAGATTGAGGTTGTGCCGGTAGAAACCCGTTACGATAGCGCACTCCTGCGGGATGTTGAAGGCCGTACAGATGTCCTGAACGACCGAGGGGGTCGCAGTGGCGGTCAGAGCCAGTACCCTTTCCACGCCGAGTTCCCGCGCAGTGTCCGCCAACTTCAGGTAATCCGGGCGAAAGTTATGCCCCCACTCCGAGATACAGTGCGCCTCGTCTACTGCGAAGAGGGCGATCTTGATGCGGCTCATCGCGGCCAGAAAGCGTTCGTTGTTGAACCGTTCCGGAGCGACATAGAGCAGTTGGATCTTGCCCGCCGCCACATCGTCCATCACTTTGCGGCCCTCCTGCGCTCCCAGAGAAGAGTCGAGCCGGGCCGCCGCGATGCCCTTGCCTTGCAGGAAATCGATCTGATCTTTCATCAACGCGATGAGCGGCGAGACCACGACGGTGACGCCCTCAAACGCCAGCGCGGGCAACTGATAGCAGAGCGATTTGCCTCCTCCGGTCGGAAATACGGCAAGCGCAGCCCTTTTGCGCCATAGTGCGCTCATGACGGCCTTCTGCCCTGGCCGAAAGCTCTTCAGCCCGAACCGCTCTTCCAGTAGTTGCTGCGGATTGATCTCTGCCATACCTGCCTAGCGCTCACTTTCCATAAAATGGGATCGTGCGTCTGTCTTCTTTTGGAGGGAAAAGACGCCTAACGTCTGTCTACCATATTATAGCCCAAAAACTCTGCGCACATCGAACGACAAAAGCCCCTCTTCCAAAAACGGGAAGAGGGGCCGAGCGAAGGAACGCCAGGGCGCTACTTTCCGAGGAGCGTTTTGAGTTCGGCGGCGGTGAGGGTCTCTTTACCTTCTTTGCCGATCTGAACGGCGTTGCTGCCGAGGCGGACGATGACCTCGTCGCCGACAGAGGAGTAGGCAGCGAGCGCGGGCATCGCTTTCAGCAGAGCGAAATGGGCTTCGCTGAACGCCTGGATCTTGGTCAGAGTTTGCTTCTTGGTATCGTAACCGTTGTCCTGCCAGACGTGGTTGGCCTGAAGGTAGAACGTGCGATCATTGACAGCCTGCACCGTAATGGCGTTGCCGGCATCGGCAAGCTGCTGCTTGGCCTGAATTCCGGCGTCGCCTTTGTCTCCGGCCGGTCCCGCTGCGCCGGGGAAGCCTCCCCGGCCACCGCCAAACCCGGAGGGACGTCCGCTCTGGGAGGGAGTGGCGACCGAGTAGCGATAGTTGCCGGACGCCGCCAGACCACTGATGCGTCCGAAAGAATCGGTGTGCGTCTCCAGCCCATCCTGGGCGAAGTAGAGCACGCTGCCGTTCGCTCCCTGGTAGCGAGAAGAGGCCTGATCCGCCTTTTTGAAGGCATTGGCCCGCCCGCTCTGGTTGGTGACGCCCTCGCCGCTGATGCCGAACTGCACGGCGCGGCGCGCCACCTCCTGCCGCACCCTGTCTTCGCTCTCAGCAGAGAGTTTGCGGTCGCGGACGCCGTCCGTGTCCAGCACGTTGCCGCTGGTATCACGCAGGCTCAGGCGCTGGATTTCCTGCTCGTCCACGAGAAACGAGGTGTATTCGGTGATGATGCCGTACTCCCGCGAAAGGCGCACGATCTCGTCGATGATCTCTTTCTTCCCAGCAGGATTGTCGGAGAGACGGACCTGATCGACCAGATAGCCAAGCTTACGCGCGGCCCAGATGCGGGGCAGGAAGTTGTTGCTGCCGTCCGCCTCGCCCGCCTTCGCCCCAAGGGCAAAGTTCGCTTCGGAGCCGCTGGCAAGGCCCGTCAGATGGACGGAGCCCGCGCCGCTGCCCCGGAACCGCCCGGTGATGACCAGTTGCGAACCCTGGAACAGGTCCGGCAGAGTCTTCGGATAGACATCGTACACATCCATGCCGTCGAACGCCAGTTTGACATTCGAGAGAATCGGAGAGGCGACTTTGGCGAAGAAGGCGGAGACCGTCGCTTCGACATCCTCCTCGGGTTTGACGTAGTCCGAATCGCCGTTGCCGAGCGCCGCCAGACGGTCGAGGAACGGCACGTTGACATCGTAGCCGAGTCCGAAGCAGAAGAGGCGGGCAGGAGCGCTGCTCCCCGGTTCGGCTTTGCCTTTCAATGCGGATGTTTTCAGGACCGGGAGCGCGTCGTTCTGGGCGACCTGGCCGTTTTTCTGCTTGAAATGGTTGAGAATGGTGTTGATGTTGGTCTCGCCGACCGTGGGGAGGCCGTCGGTCAGGAAAACGATCATCTTGGTATTGCCGGGCTCGTCTTTGACCAGATCGAGCGCGGCGCGCAGGGCGTCGTCGATGTTCGTGCCGCCACTGGCCTCGATGTTCTCGACAAAATGCCGCGCCTTCGTCAAGTTCTCGGCGCTGGCAGGCACCAGCGCATGCGTCAGGACATCCGGAGACTCGTTGAAGGTGATGACATCGAACTTGTCTTCCGGGCGCAGGTGGCCCAGGCAGAAGAGCAGCGACTTCCGCGCCTGCTCGATCTTCTTGCCGCTCATCGAGCCGGTGCGATCCAGCACGAACACGACCTGTTTGGGCAGAATATGCTCTTTCGGCACACTGACGCGCGGACTGGCCAGCAGCATGAAGTAGCCATCGCGGTCGCCGCTGCGGTAGGTGAGCAGCGAGAGGCCGACATCGTCCGCGCTGGTGCTGTAGAAGAGGGTCAGGTCGCGGTCGGAGGTGTCGTTGACGCCTTCCCAGGAGGCGGTCGCCGTGCGATCATCGGGGCGGCGCACGGAGAGGTCGTGCGAGGGCGAAAAGACGTTTTTAAGCGGCGAGCCCGTCATCAGTTTGATCGAGACCGTGGTCGCGCCGACCGGTCGGGAGCCGAACCGCGAGGTCGAGAGCGAATAGGCGTATTTGCGCATGCCTGCCTGCGGCTTGAGGATCTCGGTATAGCGCATCTTGATGACGCGTTCGCTCTGCGGCGGGATCGGATAGACGGAGATCTTGACGAGATTGCGCCCGACATACTCCAGCAGCGCCGGGTCGCGGTAGCGGCGCACATAGCCTTCGTAGACGGTGCGGGCCTCCTCCGCCGGTAGGACGCGCGGCTCCATCGTCTTCTCGCCGACCGTCATGCTGAAGGCGGTCGGTGTCGCGCCTTCCGGCAGCGGATAGAGATAGGTGCCCTCCTGCGCCGCGCTGCTGCTGTTGACGAAGGTCTGCGAAACGGTCGTCTCCGCGACGGCGTCGTTGATGACGGTCGTCACATGCAGATCTTTGACATAGAACGGCTGCACAAAGACCGGGCGGGGCGGCATTCCGGGATGACCTCCACCAGGCCGCTCCGTCCACGGTCCCTGCGCCGGATTGGCCGCGTAGAGTATGCCCTGCGCCGATGCCACGCCGAGCAGTGCGAACAGCATAGCCAGCATCGCCAGCATTAGCGCCGGCGTCATAAACGGTTTGCGAAAGTCTTGCATCTCTCGACACTCCTTTGCAGACAAACAACGAGAAGTCGCCTGCCCGGTCTCTGCGATCCGCTGCTGGGGAATCGCCTCGGCGCGTGTTATAGAAAAGTACCAAATGGTCAAAGGTTCAGGAAAGCGACTTGCTCCG
>JAYUMV010000213.1:0-12328 GCA_043762265.1 Chthonomonadaceae bacterium
TGCACCTCCATTCCTCCAAAGAGGCGGATGGTGAGGGAGGAGACCGGCGTTTCAGACGTCACAAATTGCCCCTTTCTGCACCGAAACTGCTTAGGATACACACATTTCCGCATTCGGATACGCTTTGGGATACAGCATAACCTTTACAATACCTTAAATCCCTGCCAGAGGGACTTGCATTCACTGCAAAGGAGAAGTCTATGTCTACGTCAAAGTGGTACCGTTTCCATCCGCAGAGTGCGCCATTTTTCGTGATGGCCTGTCTGATGTTGTTTCCAGGAGCCGCGCATGCAACGGATCCTCCGCCTATCACAATCGAGTGTGATAAACCGTCGATCATGATCAATAAGATCATCGCGATCAAAAAAAATGATCCGCACAAACTCACCTTCGCCAAAGAAATGAAACCGACCTGGAATATCGTGAACAACGAGATTAAGGTCCAAGGCAAGAAGGAAAAGGTAGTCGATTTCCCCGACGGTTCGAAGAACAATCCCGAAAAACTCACAGGGAAGTATTTGACCGACTTGAATCGCCCAAATCCCGATCCCCTTCCTGTCATTACAGCCACCACGGACGATAAATCTAAATCCGATACTGTCTCTATACAGGTGGTGGACGCAGCGACGGCTTTCGTGCCCGCGAAGATTCTGGCAAACAAGACAAAGCAGGACGTGAACCGCAAGAATGACAAGTATCAGGTTACCGTGCCGTTTGATGGGACGGTCGTACTCCGAGGTACGGCCTTTACAGGAACGTCTGGGAACTTTCAACCCCTGGATTCGGCTGTGGAGACTTGGACGCTTGGAGATGCCAGCATCGTCAGTATGTCGAGCAGTGAAGGCATTTTGGGGGAGAACGGTGTCCTGCACTGCTTCAATTCGAGTCAGGTGGTTCTCAAGCCCGGCAAAGCCGGAACCACTTCGATTCGAATTGCCAACGATCTGAGCGTCATCGCGGCAAACTCGAACAGCCCCTCCGTGGAGATCGAGATCGTTGTGACCGGCGGGCCGACAACACTGACGTTAACTCCCGATACTTTGCTCACGATGAATCACCACCAGATCAATTCGGTCCATGCTCTCGCGCAGGATGCGAACGGAGTGGAGGTTCCGATTGTAGTCGCCTGGAAGATCTCTGACACTTCTGTCGTCGACTTCACAGATGCCCCCGACAACAACACGACGGCTATTTCGGCAAATTCGGATCCAACCGCTTACCGCTACATCAAGGCGCTCAAACCGGGAACCACGCAGATCACTGCCGTTGTTCCAGGACCGAACGGCACACAACTTACCCAGAAGATGCTGGTGACAGTGCTGCCCGTCCTGGGATCCGCCGTAATCGAAGCGCCTGGTTCGGTCCTGGCCGGACAGGAGATCCGCCTGCAGGTCCGCCTTCTTAATTCGAACGGAGAACTGGTTAACGATACCAAACTGCATATTCCTGTGATTGTTCCCGACGATTACATCAACGCGCGTCTCGACCCGCAGGACAACACTGGGAGACTTCTGCTGGTTCGTGGCGTCAAACCGGGCGCAGGTCTCCTGACGCTCAAGTATAAGAACGAAAATGGCGATGAGGTCAAGAGCTCCGTAGGCATTCGAGTAGTGACTGTGGCGGCTTTCAGACCGGTTCGGGTGTCATTGGACATGATGGATGAAGAGACCGCAGGGCAGTTGTTCGGCAGTCGAACCAGCAAGGAGTTCTATGTCGTTCGGGTACGGCTTTTCAATAATCTGGACCAACTGGGCGCAGAGTTTCTCGGGCAATCCATCCTTACCTATAGCGAGTCGATCGAAGCCGCCGTGACGCTTCAGAAACGCTACGATCCCAAAACCAAGACCAAGCCGCTTGGCCCAATCTCAACCGAGTGGGACAAGGTAGATAAAGTAGATGTCGAGGGCACCTTCGAACGTGAATTCGAAAACGGTGACAATACCGCCTCGGGGGACAAACGCTTTCGTGGTAAGCCGCAGGTAAAGTTTCTTACCCCTCCGAGTAGAGAAGGACAAACGGACAATACTTTCCGGGTCGCGGTAGGCGACCCGCTCAATATGGCGGATCCGTTGAAGGCGGCGGGGAGCAAATTGAATGTAGCCGATTATCTCTGGAAGAGCGCGAATCCCAGTATCGCGACGGTCAATTCTGACACCGGACTAGTAGTCGGGCGTGAGCCTGGCCTGACCTTCGTACGAGGTACGGATGTCCACGACCAGGAGTATATTGCAATCATTCAGGTGAAGTCCAAAAATGACCAGGCGACGGCCGAAAATGACAGCGCACCAACGGTCTTCCCGAATGTGACCGCTAGAATCCTGCCAAACCTGTCTCTGGACGTCGGACAGAGTGCTGCATTGGCTGCATTCGACGATCCTAGTCAATCCTCTTCCGAGTTTACCATGCAGGATCTGCCCACAGACTTAAGTGACTTAAAAAAAGCCATCAAAGCTCTCAAGCCGGACACTCCGTTTGTCAAAGCAGTCAAAGCAGTTCAAGAGAATGATACCTCCAAAGATAAGGGAGCAACCTCCAAGAAGGAGGAGACTGAACTGCAAAGGGCGTTAGGGAAAATTCAACAATTTCTCACTGACAGTGTCGCTCTCACCAAAGAGGATATTCTGAGCGCACTGAACGCACTCCTGGATTCGGATCTGTACCTGCAAGCGGATCAGAATCTCCTTCCGGCGCCATACACAACTTACACGAAGGATCAACTTAAGCGACTGGGCGAAAATCCTACAAGAAAAAGACGCCTGAATCGTGCTTTGATCGTAAAGCAGTTTCCGAAACTGCTCGCGCCAAAAGAAGACGGAGATTTGCAGTGGATCAGTCTCACAGAAGCGGTTGCTGCCGTTGTACCACAGGACGGTAACACGACCCTCAATAGCAATATCGTGACAGCCAAATATCCGGGAACAGCCCTGTTGGTTGCGAAGCGTGGGAACAACGTCGTTTACGGCATGCAGATCGATGTCAACCAGCCGAGGACAAACGATCTTCCGCCCAATGTGTTTATCGACGATAAGGGCCATCTGCAGTATATGCGGCACCGATTCCGCTATCGGCCGTACGCCTTCGAAATGATGATCAACTCCATCGATGCGCGGGACGAGAAGGAGCCGCGCACACGGGTATTCAAGGCAGCTAACGCCCTGGCGACGATCGCTTCGTTTTTCACGACCACCGGTATATTGCATGGTGGGAAGTCTTCCGACATCGTGAACGGCTTCTCGAACATCATCATTCCAGGGTTTGAAAAACTGTATCCGAGCATGAAAGATACACAAAGGCAGAACTTCGTGTCGATGAGCATGAAGCCGCTCGAAGAGATTCCTTTCGGTGCGGACATCGCGCGTGTGCTGTTCTTTCCCAAACACTCTTTCCATGGCATCATTCCGGGCTACGAGGTACGCATTGGAGAGGTGGTTACCAGTGAGTTCAACGTCAAAGTCGCAATCATCGACAAGACGAAGGCTGCCACTGTAAACGCGGCAGGACAGTAGAACTGGCGGGCTCTGCTCTCTTTCAAGGAAAGCAGAGCCCGTTGTGTAACGGGCGATACAGGAGAGGCTCTCCACATTGGAGAAATGGAGAAAGTATGAGCAGTTTCTATATGGACGTCATCAAGAACAGCACACTGTTCGATAGTGTGAACCGGGTATCTACGCTGGATCTGTTAGAGCCAAGCTTCCGGCGCAAAGTGCAGGCCATCCTTGCGGACGCAAGCGCCAACGGCATTCAGATGATGGTGTTCGAAACGTACCGAAGCCAGGCGCGTCAGCATCAACTTTATCTGGAAGGCGCTACACAACTCAAGACCGTCGGGGTGCATCATTATGGACTGGCAGCGGATATCGTCTACATCCACGGAGGCGAACCGTCCTGGAATGGAGATTTTACGATCCTGGGACACCTGGCACGTGCGCATCAACTCATCTGGGGCGGTGACTGGGGAACCCCGAACCAAACCCATTCGTTTCGGGACAACGATCATGTGCAGTGGTGCACTATTGCACGCCAGGCCGCTCTCTTCCAAGGGGCATGGTATCCGGAAGCGACCTACAATCCCTATAGTGAGTTGTGAGTAGGCGGGAAGACCCATCTCGCGGAGGGGACACGTTTTCGCCTGAACCCTCACGGCTGACAGCAGGCACCGCGAGAAGACGATCCGATCTGTGTACTCCAGAGAGTCCCCAATTCCATGGCAGTCGAACATTTTAACACAATGTCCGACTGTTTTGGTTTAGGAAGGTAATGCGGCACCTGTTGTGCAAGGATCATTTTAATTGTCTAAAGCGGAGGAACAGAACGGGTCGTATTCCGTCTATTATAATAGAGAGACATTCGGTGCGCGATAGATGCCAACAGAAGACCGATGTTTAAGAAATGGAGAAATAGAATGAAAACTCGTGTTATTGTTTCCGCGCTGTTGCTGGCAGGCTGTTGTCTGCTCGCTCGCCCTGCCCTTGCTGAGGATGGCGACGTGGCGGTGGGCGGCGTGCTGTTGTTTCGGATCCATGCGACCGTCAATGGAATGTCCCCGAAAGATCGTGCCGATATTGTAGACACGCGCCTGCAGGACATTCTTGCTGCGCCGGTGCTTAAGGCGGAAGATGTGCAGATCGTCGGCGCCGACAAGAGCTCGGCGAAGATCATGGTGAAAGACCGCCTGCTCGTTACGGTGACAAAAGCGGACGGGGCTTTCAACGGGGTAACGACCCAGAAGCAGGCGGAGATGTGGTTGGCTTCGCTGCGCAAAGGCCTGCCGAAGGTCAATGCCAAACCCAATCCCAACAACCAACCCAAATAGTACGTTCCCAAAAGTCTGAAGAGAGACGCAGGCTTGCCTTTGGGTCCGAGCCAAGAGGAGAGAGTGCGATGCGAACGGTCGAAGAGGCGTGGGCCGCGATTATGGGGCAGGTAGCGCTTCTGCCCACGGAGCAGGTTCCGCTGTTGCACTCGGCAGGGCGTGTGCTGGCCGAAATGGCGAGAGCCGACATCGATCTGCCACCTTTCGACAACTCGGCGGTAGATGGCTATGCGGTTCGGGCCGACGACACAACCGGCGTGACACCCCTGCGACCACGCCGTCTGCGCACCCTGGAGGCGGTTCCGGCAGGCGCGCTTGCGACGCAGGAAGTGCAGAGTGGAACGGCGGTGCGCGTGATGACCGGGGGACCGCTGCCGCCGGGAGCCGATGCGATGGTGATGATCGAAGACACCGACGCGTCGGAAACGGGCTGGGTGGAGATCCGAGCGGAAGCCCTGCTGGGACAGCATGTCCGACGCTGCGGCGAAGAGATGCGACGGGGAGATCCGGCTCTCGCCCCAGGCACGCTGCTGCGCCCTGCGGAAGTGGGCATGCTGGCGACCCTGGGATTTGCGACCGTGCCGGTCTATCGGCAGGCACGTGTCGCGGTCGTCACCACGGGCGATGAGGTCGTGGACATCGTGGCGGGGGCGCAGCCTCCTCCGGGGCACATCCGCAATAGCAACCGCTATATGCTGGCGGCGCTGGTGCAGGACGCAGGCGCAACCCTCCACTCGCTGACCCATGTGCGCGACGATCTGGACGCCACAGAAGCCGCCTTTAAAAGGCTCAGCGAACCAGGAACAGGGGCCGACGTCATCCTGACGGCGGGAGGGGTTTCGGTCGGAGATCGGGATTTTGTGAAACCGGCGTTGGAGAGGCTTGGGCGCCTGGATTTCTGGCGAGTGGCCATGAAGCCGGGTAAACCGCTTGCCTTCGGGCGTATCGGAGAGACCCTCTTCTTTGGACTCCCCGGCAATCCGGTCTCCGCAATGGTGACTTTCGAACTGTTTGTGCGACCCGCCCTCTTGAAAATGGCAGGCCGAACCGATCTCGAACGGCCGCGTGTGCAGGCGACGCTGACTCATCCCGTCGCTCATATCCCCGGACGTCGGGAGTATGTGCGTGCCGTGACGCGCTCCGAACAGGGACGCTTTGTCACGACACCGACCGACGCGATGCAGGGATCCGGCATGCTCAGCTCTCTGACCTCCGCCAACTCTCTTCTGATCGTGCCGACCGAAGCGGAGAGACTGCCCGCACTGGCCGAGGTAGAAGTGATGTTGCTCGGGTGACACTCCGCAGATTTGAATAAGGAAAAGCCACTCGTTCAGGGGAGTGGCTTTTCCTTGTGTTTGTAATCTGTTTCTCGGAATGCGTTACGCCTGCGCGGCCTGTTGACGTCCTATCTGTTCCAAGTTTGGGAGAATGCGCATGTAGCAGGCAACGCGGCCATCCAGACTCCCTGGAAGCACATCTTCCCGCTCTAGCCGGACTTCGCGATCCCCACCGATCTGTCGGTAAATACCAGGAAGAACCTTTTCGCCTGCCAAAAAGAGATCCTCGTGCGTCGCATCGTATGCGAATTTTTGCCTCATGATATGTACTCCTCTTTCATGAAACGTCTGTGCTTCAAAGCCAGACCATGCGAACGGATGCAGCCTAGGGAATGTACGGAAAGCTCCTCACCTCTTGAGTCTTCAGGGACACATGAAGATTCTGACCGCGCTCACCTCTAGAGGGCAGAGACGGGACAACGGGCAAAAAAGTTGCACGATTTTCGTTGGGGCAAATTCCTGAAGCCAAAATCCTGTCCTCGGCAACCACGACGAATTGCCGGTCACCCGGATCTCCCGCGCGGAAGTGCCAATCTCCGGAGAGCGATACCGTGTCGAGCGCCAAAGAAAAGAGTAAGAAGGTGAAAAGCAGAAAAGCAGGGTTTTGGCCCCTTCGTGTAGAACATGCGTAGCAGACACACACTGTCGGAAAGAGCAGGAAAAACCGATGAAGGAACAACTGGCTGACCTCTATGCGCTGCAGAAGATCGACAGCGGGATGGATGCCCTGAAGCGCAAGTTCGCGGCCCTCGATAAGGGAGCCAGCGAAAAGGCCGCCTACGATGCCGCGAATGCCGCATTCAAAGAGCTGGATCATGCGCTGCATGGCACCAGCGGGATGCTGAAAGATACGGAACTAGAACAGAAAGCTGTCGAGGAGAAACGCGCTGCCGAAGAGAAAAAGTTGTATGGCGGCACGGTACGCAATCCGAAAGAGTTGACGGCGATGCAGGAAGAGGTCGAGATGCTGGCCCGACAGCGCAGCCGTCTGGACGAGAAGATCGTTCTCTTGATGGAGGAGGTCGAACTGGCGAAACAGCATCAGGTCGCCGCGAAAAAGACGTTAAGCGCTGCCCGTGCCGCGCTGAAAGCCAAAGTCGCGGTAGCGCAGACTTCGGCCGATGAGATGTCGGCCATCGCTCAGAAACTGACCGCTTATCGTAAAGAGGCCGTCAAGAAGATCCCGGAATCTCTTCTGAAACGTTACGATGAGTTGCGGAGAGCCAATCAGGGCATCGGCATCGCCGCTGTGGTGGACGGCAATACGTGCGATGGCTGTCGCATGGGATTGCCCTCGCAGATCGTGACGCGGGTTCGCCTCGGCAAAGACTTCGAGACCTGCCTCAACTGTGGGCGTCTGCTCTGCGAAGGAGATGCGAAGAAGTGAGTGCAGCCTACTGGA
The DNA here is from genome assembly GCA_043762265.1 of Chthonomonadaceae bacterium. Classification (GTDB taxonomy): domain Bacteria; phylum Armatimonadota; class Chthonomonadetes; order Chthonomonadales; family Chthonomonadaceae; genus JANXLO01. Next base: position 7,553 of record JAYUMV010000213.1, read on the forward strand.
CCGCCCATGTGGACGGAGCCGCGCGTGGAAACCCCGGCCCGGCCGGGGTGGGCGTCGTCATTGAAGACGGCGAGGGCCTGGTCGTCAAGGAGATCGCGGAACCGCTCGGTCGTACGACCAACAACGTCGCCGAGTATACCGCGATGATCCGGGCCTTGGAAGAGGCGCGGGCGCTGGGATGCAGTCGGCTCGCGGTCTACACCGACAGCGAACTGATGGCGCATCAACTCAACGGCAAATACGCCGTCAAAGCGGCGCACCTCATTCCCCTCTACCAACGCGCCCGACTGCTGCTCAAACAGTTCGAGGCGGCATCGGTGACCCATGTGCGCCGCGAACTCAATAAGCGCGCCGACGCGCTCTCCAACCTCGGCGCCGATCAGGTAAAATGACCCCTTTCGTGGAAGTGTGAAAGCAGTAGGGGCCAGTGTCCCTCCTGCATCCGCGAAGAAGGTTATACGCCTGCACTCCCCATCGAAGTAAAGGAGTCTGCGTCATGCAAGAGGCAATCCTCACCGAGAAACAACGTGCGGCCTTCGAACGGGACGGTTTTCTAATCGTCCCGGATGCCCTGCCGCCCGGCATGGTCGGACGACTGACCGAAGTTATCGACCGTCTCTACGCCGAGGGTGTGCAGCGAGACGGCTTTTCGAAGGCCAATCACTGGCAGACACGCAACTGTATCACTACCGACGACACCTTCCTCGAACTCCTCGACTGGCCTGCCACCGTTCCGCTTGTCGTCGATCTCCTAAACTGGAACGTACAACTGATCACCTCGCATCTCGTGGTGCGCGCCCCCAGTCCGCCTGGAGCGGACGCCCACTGGAAAGCTGAAGGCTGGCACCGCGATGGCGGAACCTCCCCGCAGGATATGCAAGAGCCGCACCCACGCCTCTTTATCAAGATCGCCTACTGGCTCACCGACCTGACCGAGCCCGGACGCGGTAACCTCCGATTCATCCCCGGCAGCAACCGCCTCATCGGCCGTCCGGCGCAAGGTGACGGTATGCCCGATCCCTACGGCGCGCTCGAAATATGCGCCAAACCGGGCGATGCCGTGCTGTTCGAGAATCGCACGTGGCATGCAGTCGGCGCGAACACCTCGCAGATCACGCGCAAGAGCCTCTTCTTCGGCTACGGCTACCGCTGGCTGCGCCCGATGGACTATGTAGCAATGCCCCAGGAACTTCTCGACCGCAGCACCCCCATCCAACGCCAGCTGCTCGGCGACGCATCCTCGCCTCTCGGCCATGTTCTGCCTCAAGACATCGATGTACCACTCAAAGCCAAATGGCTGGCTCGCCAAGCCGAAATCGCTGCAAAGTAGCACGGAGGAGAGAAGTATGAATGCTCTGTTCTGGATTGGGCGCAGGTGGCTTACGGGTCTTCTCCTCCTGGGGATGTTCACACTCCTGACTCGGGAAGGACGCACTGCGGACCTGGATCCTCTCTTCATCATCCGATCCCCAAAACACGCCTGTAACAATGCCATTGTCACCGTTCCTGTTCCCAAAGCGATCGCCGCCAGAGCGCTGACAGTCAAGGGAAGGCAGTGGAAACTTGAGTACGTCGGCGATGGAAACGGTGCCCTTTCCGGCGACTATGGACTGATTCCCTGCCAATTGCAGACGGTGAAGGAGCAGACCACTCTCTCGTTCGTTCTGGAGCGCAATATCAATCCGGGGGAGGAAATGCCCTTTCGTCTTCGGTCTGTTCCTGTGCCTCCCCGTAGTAGGGGACAGCATGATATGGACATGGGCGTACAGGTGACACAGGTCGGTAAAGACGTAGAGATTAAGGTTGGAGATAAGCTCTTTACCCGCTACACGACCCAAAGCGGACCGAATAAGCCGTTTTTCTATCCGATTCTAACGGCGCAGTATCAGAACTTGACACGGCGCTGGCCGGTGGAACCGGACGCCGATCCTGCCGAAAGCCACGATCACCCGCATCATCGCGGCCTCTGGTTTACCCATAGCAGTGTCAACGGTGTAGACTTCTGGACGGAGGTCGAGACGGACAAGGTCAAACTTGGCAAGACGGTCAATACCGGATTCTCGACGCTGGTCAGTGGACCGGTCTTCGGGGAGTTTCAAGCGACGACGGACTGGATCATGCCGGATGGCAAGCGAGTCGCAACCGATACCCGCACGGTGCATGTCTACCCGCTTACAGATGGCGCACGTATCCTTGATTTCGTCATTACCCTCAAACCTGAGGGAGGGCCGCTGTTGCTGGGAGATAATAAAGACGGCGTTTTCGGGCTGCGTTTGCCGGATTCGATGGCGGTCAATCCCTCCGTCAAACCGGCGCGACCCGGCACCGGCCACTACGTCAATTCCGTTGGGGATAAGGACGGCGCGGCCTGGGGCAAAGCGGCGGAGTGGGTGGACTACTGGGGGCCGATCGGCGGACAGACGTGGGGAGTGGCGATGTTCGACAGTCCCCAAAATTTCCGCCATCCGCAGACCTGGCACGCCCGCGACTACTCCCTTTTCACAGTCAATCCGTTCGCGTTGCACGACTTCAAACTCGGCCCCAAGGATGCCGGTAACTATACTATTGCTGCCGACTCCAGCCTGACCTTGCATTACCGTCTGCTCTTTCACAAGGGCGATGTTACGACCGCGCATGTCGCCGATCAGTATGCCGCTTTCGCCGATCCGCCCGAAGTCGAAGCGCATTGGGACGGCAAGAAGAAGTGAGTCGGCCTAAAGGGGTACGCTATCCCGTGCGTTATATTGTTGTGGATCTGGAGGCGACCTGCTGGGAGCGTGACAGCGTCCCGGAACGCATGGAGATCATCGAGATCGGCGCGGTCTGTCTTACGGCGGAGGCAAAGGAACCGTTGCCGGAGTTCTGCGCCTTCGTCCGTCCGACTGCCTCTCCGATTCTGAGCGAGTTCTGCACGCAACTGACGTCGATCCAACAAAAGGATGTGGAGGGGGCGGATGGCTTCGAGACGGTGTTCCCGCGTTTTGTGGAGTGGATCGGAGGGGAGCCCTTTCAACTGGTCTCTTGGGGACGCTACGATCTGGACCAGTTTCGCCTGGAGTGCAAACGCACCGGAATTCCTTTCCCTGTTGGCTTCAAAAAGCATATAGACCTGAAAAAGGTGTTTGCTCGCACGCGCCGCACCGCTCCCGTGGGATTGAAAGCTGCGCTCGCTCTCCTCGAAATTCCTCTCGTCGGCACGCACCATCGCGCCCTCGACGACGCCAAAAGCACCGCCTGCATCGCCCAAAAAGTTTTGCCGGGGCTAACGCCGTAATACCTCCCCTCCCGCTCAGAGACAATGCCTGACAACCCTGAATAGATTCGCGGAAAAACCCCGATCACTGCTCACAGCAGGATTCTATCTTACGCTTGGTGGATTAACGTTACAATTGGGACCACGCACACACTCACCATTTCAGAGCTTCCATCAAGTCGGAACGTATCGAGGTAGAGAACAATGTTCAGAGAGCATTTGCATAGATTAGGGAGAGGGATCTGCCTTATCGCGTTCTGCCTGTGCCAGGGCATGGCTTTCGGCCAGACGGCCACGGTGCCAAAGGTAGATTTTGCGCGGGAGGTCCTGCCGGCGCTGAAGGCGCACTGCTTCCAGTGCCATAGCGGCGCGCAGCAACAGGGCAGATTGAGCCTCGACACCCGCACTTTGATGTTGAAGGGGGGCGCGACCGGCACGGCGCTGGTACCCGGCAATGGCAATAAGAGCCTGGTGTTGATCCGGTCGCTGGGCCAGGGGGGCAAGCCCCGGATGCCGCTCGGATTCGCCCCTCTGACCGAAGCGCAGATCACGGTATTGCGCCGTTGGATCGACCAGGGCGCGGTTTGGCCCGATGCGAGCACGGCAAAGAGACACTGGGCCTACTTGAAACCCGTGCGGTCCGCGCTGCCCAAGGTGACGCATACGGCGTGGGGAAAGAACCCCATCGATGCGTTTGTGCTGGCACGCCTGGAGAGAGCGGGTCTGACGCCCTCAGCAGAGGCGGATCGTACTACGCTGCTGCGAAGGGTGACACTCGACCTGACCGGCCTGCCGCCGACACCGAAGGAAGTGGATGCGTTTCTGGCGGATAAGTCCGCGAATGCTTATGCGACCGTCGTGGATCGGCTGCTGGCCTCACCGCATTATGGAGAGCGGATGGCGCTGCCATGGCTCGACGCCGCCCGCTATGCCGACAGCAACGGCTTTCAGCAGGATGGCGACACCTACCAGTACATCTGGCGAGACTGGGTCGTCAAGGCGTACAACAGCAACATGCCGTTCGACCAGTTCACCCTCCAGCAACTGGCCGGGGATCTGCTGCCGAACGCGACCGAAGAGCAGAAGATCGCGACGGGTTTCAATCGCTGCCATCTGCTGAACGGCGAAGGCGGCGCGATCGCCGAAGAGCAGCGCAATGTCATCCTGTTCGACCGGGTCGATGTGACGGCGACCACCTGGCTGGGCGCGACCCTGGCCTGCGCACAGTGCCACGATCACAAGTACGATCCCCTTACCCAGCGCGACTACTACTCGATGATGGCCTTCTTCAACAATGTCCCCGAATCCGGAACGCCGCCCGGCGGCGGGCAGTATCGCATCGCCGACCCCTGGATGGTGACGCAAGGGGACGAAGACAGAGCGAAACTGAAAGCGTTTGAAGACGAGATCGCTGCGGCCAAAACGGCGGCAGAAAACTATCTCAGCGCGCATGCCGCAGAGCTTCAGTCCGCGCAGACATCCTGGGAGAGTTCTGCGCTGGCCGAGATCGATTCCCTCCCGAA
>JAYUMV010000214.1:0-6872 GCA_043762265.1 Chthonomonadaceae bacterium
TGATCGAGACCTGGGTCGCAGGCTCCGCTTCCGCCATGGTGTCGGCCGCGGTTTCCGGATCGAGCGATTCGATCACCTCCGCGCCCTGCTGCGGACTGAGCTGTTCCACGATGTCGGCGATGTCGGCGGGATGCAGGCGAGCCAATTTGTCGTGCGAGACTTTGAGCCGAATGCGCCCACCCGCCGTGCCCGCTTCCAGAGTCTGGACATCGTCCCAGGCGATCAGGTTGGAGCGCAGGGGGCGGCGAAAGAGCCTGGCGGCCCGTTCGATCGGTTTGCTGATCCCACCCAGGCGGCGCAGAGTCGCGCGCAGGCTGGCGTCTACCCCTACCACGCAGTACTGTTCGCCGCACTGGGCCAGACGGACATCGGAAACCCGCACCACGCGATAGTCCTGGACATCGACGATCTGGCGATCCAGTACATCCCGCCGCAGGCGCAGGTCGGCGTCGGCGGGAAGATAAGGAACGATGGAATCCAGCGACTGCTTCAAATGAATGTCGCCATAGATCTGACCGCTCCCTTTCGGGCCTTCCGGGTCCGGATCGAACTCCAGCAGACCGTACGGAACGCAAAACTCTCCGCTCTCGGTCTTCACGATGACGGCGTTGACCGAAGGCAGTCGCCCCCCCAGTACCGCGACCGCGTCGATGATCCTGCCTACAGACACGCCGTTGGGCGCCAGCACCTTTTTATCGAGCAGTTGCGTCAGATACTTCATGGTTCTATTATACAGGGAGGCCGCACCGGCGTCAACGCCCGTCCGTCAAAAAAGGGGCCGGACACTTTGGTGTGTGTCCGGCCAGTGATCGCTCGGAGAGCGGTCAAAACGAGAAATGGGTGATCGTCGCTCGGAGAGTGAGCACGATCTATAGTATAGTGACCGTGTGTTAAGCCGTTGTTAAGAGACCGTTAATTTTCGGTTAACTTCCTGCCCTATAGCCGTTGTTTGGCCGTCTTGATCCCAGCGTTTGCCTGCTGCAAACCGGACTCTGCTTTTTGGGACAGATCGCTATTCGATCCTGCCCACTGCTTGGCTTTCACGAAAGCATTCCTGGCGTCATGGTACCGCCGTGCTGCGATTAGCTTGATCCCAACCTCATAGTAGGCATAGGGATTTTCGGGCGCGTAACGGATCGAAGCGCGCAAATGGGCTAGTTGCTGCGCAGAAGAAGCGTCTCGAAAAGCATGGCGGTGCGTCCCGATGAAGAGGTGTGTCATCGCTTTCATCAGATCATAGTTTGGAGTTTCCCGCTGAAAAGATACGTTCCATTCCTGCGGCAGATATTGAAGCATTTGTTCTTTCGACATCGCCTTTTTGGATTGTCTCCGAGAAGGAGAAACGCTTGGTTCGGCCTGACGCTTCGACGCTTCCAGGGATGTCGTTGCTTTCAGATATCGCGGATTGGAACGAATCAGACGAGCCGTAGCGAATTCGTATTCCTCGACGGCTCTCGCCCACCAATCTCCTTTCGCTTCCGCCAGCGTGAGAGCAAACTCCATGTTTACAAGAGGATCCGAGCCGATCTCACTCGTCTCGCTACCCTTAGGCAGCCGATAAAACGCATCGATTGCTTCGGGATACCGCTTTTGCATCGCGTAGAGTTCTGCGAAGCCCAACATTATTTTCTGTTGCGCTGCTCCATTGGGATAATCCGTTTGCTTCGCCTGCCGAAATAGCTTTTCCGCATTTTGGAAATCTCCATGATCCATGAGGATAAATGCTTGAGAGCCAATTTTGTTTGCTACGGCGCTGCGTATGGCCCAATCCGCAGGCTGAGGGCCGTACTTGACAACGCTTCCATCCGACGATGTCTGCCGATAAACGACCGCTTTGCTGCGATCCTGTGCATGCCCGTTACAGGCCTGTACCAGCAAAAGAGAAGCGGCGGCAATATTTCTCCGTGTTTTTGTTTGCTTCATTGAAATCAACTCCCCGTCCGTGCCAATGGCAGCGGACTTCCTGTGCTTGCCGGACGAAAGACTGTGGCTGCGTAAGGCTTACGCAAGACCCCATTGCCCCAATTTTTGGAAAGCACTGTTGTTTCGATGGCGTGACTATGCCACTTCACCGGATGTCGCAAGACACAAAAACGAAAATGCCCGGGATTGTCGTTTAAGGTGCCTTTTGCCGAGATGTTTCTCTTTCATGTATGTGTTGAACGTTCTGTTATTCGAGTGAACCTAGCCTTAGTTCCGCTTCTTTCATACCTAGCGTCGTTTTCGCAGACAACTCCTTGTTCGGCCCCGCCAAATGTACACCCTTCACGAACGCATTCTTGGCGTCTTGGTACCGCCGTGCCTTGTTCAGTTGAATTCCATAGGCATAGTAAGAAAAAGCGTTCTTAGAGTCGTAACCGATCGAATCGCGCAGATGGGCCAGATACACCGAGTCAGGCTGATATCGAAAGTGATGTCCATGCGTGCCAATAAAACGATGCGTGATCGCTTTCATCGTGTCGTAGCGCGGACGGTCAGCATACAAACGCACGCTCCATTCAGGGGGTAGATATTGAAACATCTCTTCTTGAGACATCGCGTTTTCGGGAAACCGAGGCAGATGTTGGACGCCCGGCTCCGCCTGATTGCGCGCAGTCTCAAGTGTCTTTACCGCCTCTAGATAAGCAGGAATACCAATTACAATTCGAACCAGCGCATGGTCGTACTCATATACGGCTTCAGGCCATCGTTCGGCTCCTGCCAAGGTGAGCGCGTACTCCATGTGAGTAACGGCAGCTACCTGGGTATCACTCGTTTGCGGAAGCAAGTACAGTGCCTGGAAGTAGGACGCCGAGTCGGAATAGCGCCTTTCGCTCGCACACAGTTCCGCCAGCCCCAGCAGCGTCTCAGCCTGAGACGAGCCGTCCGGAAAATCGGTTGCATAGGCTCTCAGAAACAGTTTTTCTGCTGCCTGGAAATTTTCCCGATCCATTGCGGAGTACGCTTTGACAGAAATCTTACCTGCTGCAAGAGCGTGTGCCCGTTTTGCCGCATCCTCTGGTAGCTCTTTGTTGACAGAGTACCCATCCGACCGTTCCTTCAGGCCGTCGTCCTTGTCAGTTTGTTGCGCACGTGTCCTGCTGCCCGCACACAGAAGCACGGTCGCTAACATAATTGTGATTTTCACGTTAGTTTTCCTTTCGTAATGCATTACGGAATCGCTGGATTGTACGGTGCGTTCCCCAATAATAATTGGGTCCAGATAGGAAATCCGGGGTGATCCTGAAGACCGGATGTAGTATGTCCGATTACTTGTCCGTCCCTTAGCCGATTACTAACGACCTGATCCACAGGCCACTGCCAACTGATCAGATGTAACGGCACGTATTTTGTTCCATAGCCATTTGTTGGCGGCGAATACATCATATAGGTAAAAAACGTATCGGTGATTTTGATATGCGAATTGTTCGCCACCTCAAATACACTGATACCGGTAAAAGGGCTGTCGTTACCAATACCATGAGTTCCATCGTCGGGACAGGTATTGCCTGCCTGCTGTTTCATAGGATAGGGATAGACGGTGTCCAGGCCCAGTCCTAACATATTGTTCGTCCAGACATGATCGACTCCTGCTACAGTATGGACCCTGCCGGGAACAAAAGTCTGCACATATTCCCAGTTACCATGACCGGCTGCATTGAACAGGTCCGGCGCCAAGGCAGTGCAATCCCAGCTTATTCCTATGTGATCGGGGTCGTTTCTCCCGCCGCCAGCGGCTACGCTTCCTGGCTGCGTGATAAAAACTTCGATCAGGCCAGTTGTGACAGTCGCCGTCGACGTCGGCTCCCAAACAGATACGATTGAAGATGCCTTCACCTGACCAATCGCCGTTCTAGTGTAACTGTAGGCGGTAGGGTCAATCACCGTAATGTAAACAGTTGCGTTAACTTTAAGGGTTTCCGGAGCGCTGCCAGTGGCTGCACCTATATCTTTCCAGTAGAACCAAATGTCTTTCTGAAGCGAATCGACTAACTCGAAGGGCGTTAAGGCGGATAAATCCTGCGTCATTTCAAAGTCTTTGAATATGTCGCCAGGGATAGTCCATGTAAAGTTGTCGAAGTCTCCGGTAAGTCCGATCATGTCAGGTATCTGGTATCCAATTTGTGGCTTGCACCCCTGACCGATCAAGATGTTCGCTGAATTATCGTCCTGCTTTATCGTAGTACCTCGCGGATTGAGTACAACCGGCCACGCAACTGCGCTGTAATGCAATTTGACATTGACCATCACATAAGGGGTAAACGATGTAGATGAAACCGTCGGTGAACAGGGAACAGTAAAACTCAAACCTGGGTTGTCCTTTACCCAGTAAAAGGAAGCTGCACTTCCCTTGGAGCTAGAATTAGAATTGTCCGTTGATACAATTTGAGCCTGTGGAAGTCCACAATCAGCCTGTAACGAAGAAGCTGAATCAGACGAGGAGGCATTTAGTGTGCAGTCTTGGTATATTACGGCAGACAGAGGCGGAAGGTCAGCGTTTTGCGACACCCAGGTAAAAGTCGCTATGATATTTCCCGAACATGAGGCTGTGCAAGGGCCATAAGGAGAAGAAGTGCTGCCTTCATACGATTGCCCCACCGCTACATAGGGATTTGAAGAAGAACCGAAGACACCCTGGACCTGACTGCTTCCATTGCTATAAGCGACTAAGTAGTATCCCGCATTCGCATTCGACATAAAGGCGAGGTTGATCAGACATATCAATGGAACCAGAAGCAGACGGAACAGACAACGATCATGAAAGATGGATGATGTTCGCGATTGCACAGAAGACTTTAGAGTACGGTGGGACTGCATTGTAAAAAACTCCTTCTTTCTGCAAAGTGCAAAGTACAGAGGCCGAAAAACGGTACTACAGGTAGATCGCAGGTATCTGCAATTATTATAACGGAATTAAATAAATTTGTCAACCATCACGATATTGTATCACCTCAATAATCCGGGGCCGCTCTCTTAATTGCCCGGCGCTCTTGCGCGGCAAAAGATACGCCTACACTTTTCGGCCTTGTCTTCTCGCTCGTTTGCCTGTATAGTAGCGTATCTCTTTAGACTGCTTGAGGCGGATGTGCCCATGCTCGAAGATTTCGACCCTAACCGCATAGACGACCCGGACACCAGGAAAGGGGGCATCGCCTTACTCAACCTCCTCGAGAGGCAGGGCGAGCAGATCCGTCTCCTTAAAGAACAGGTCCAACTCCTCAAAGACGAAATCGCCCGTCTCAAAGGCCAGCAGGGCAAACCGAGCGTCAAGCCCAACAAGCCGGCCGTCGATCATTCCAGCGAAGCCCAACGCCGATTGCCAACCGAATGGCAAAAGCGACCCAAGCGTGACTTTCTCCCCATCACCCGTACCTGCGAGGTGGCGCTGGACATCACGAACTTGCCGGCAGACGCCGAGTTCAAGGGCTATGAAGAGTTCACCGTTCAGGATCTGAAACTCGTGTGGGAGAATATCTGCTTTCGGCGCGCCAAGTTCTATTCGCCTTCCACCAACAAGACCTATCTCGCTCCCTTGCCAAAAGGCTACGACACTCACTTCGGACCCAACCTCAAATCGCTTGCTCTGTGGCTGGATTACGCCGGGAACATGAGCCAGGCCGCCATCCACTCTTTGCTCACCTGTGCAGGAGTAAGCATTTCCACCGGGCAGGTCAACCGTCTCCTCGTGGAAGGACAGGATCTGTTCCACCGCGAGAGTGAGGAAGTGCTCCTCTCGGGGCTAGCGAGCGCCCCCTGGGCCAACATAGACGACACCTCTACGCGTGTCAACGGCAGGAACGAGCATTGTCATGTGCTGGGCAATCCTCTCTTCAGTTTCTACCATACCGCGCCTCGCAAGGATCGTCAGGCGGTTCTCTCGGCCCTCTGCGGCGGCAAAGCGCTGACGTATCTCTCTAATAGCGCCGCTCTTGCGTACATGCAGGTGCAGGGTCTTTCCAAGCCCGACCGCAAGCGCCTCTTGCAACTGCCTCAGGAGACGCCGATGTCTGGGGAGGTTCTGCTCCTTCTTCTGAGGGAGTTTCTGCCCCACCTCAAGCCTCGGCAGATCACTACCATTCAAGAAGGAATGGCGATTGCCGCTTACCAGGCGCAGGAGGAGTTCCCGGCGCTGCAACTGTTAGTCTGCGACGCGGCAGGGCAGTTTGTCTGGCTGACGTATGAACGGGCGCTGTGTTGGATCCATGACGGACGCCACTACGCCAAGTTAATGCCGCGCTTGGCGGCTCATGAGAAACGGCTCTCGGACTTCCAGCAAGAGTACTGGGACTTCTACAAAGAACTCCTCGCCTACCAGAAGGCTCCGACCGCTGCGGAGGCCGTGCGCCTGGCGAGCAAGTTCGACACTCTGTTTGCGACCGTGAGCGGCTACGACGCCCTCGATGACCGCATCCAAAAGACGCGTCATCACAAAGACGAACTGCTGATGGTGCTGCTGCATCCGGAGATCCCGCTGCACAACAACGCGGCGGAGTTGGCGGCTCGGAGGCGGGTGCGCAAACGCGATGTAAGTTTCGGCCCGCGCAGCGATTTGGGCAAGAGTTGTTGGGACACGTTCATGACGCTCTCGGCCACCGCTGCGAAGTTGGGCGTGAACTTCTATCACTATCTCAAAGACCGATTGAGTGAGGCCGGGGAGATTCCTCCCCTGTCCGCTCTCATCCGTGAACAGGCTGCCCGACTCAACCTGGGCGCGTCCTGGGAAGCGGCCTGATCACGTCCCGCGACTTATTGAGGTGATACCCGGAAGAGTTGGTTGGGGAACGCGTCGTGGTGAGGCGATACCGACCGGGAGACGGAGCGCAGTTGTGGGAAGCTGTTGAGGAGTCGCGCGATCATCACTTGCCCTGGATACCCTGGGGCGGAGCCTATAA
>JAYUMV010000215.1:0-9380 GCA_043762265.1 Chthonomonadaceae bacterium
ATGCGGTGGAAGGCAGTGTCCGCGTGGAGCGCTACCATGGCGCAAACTCCCTCTTCAAAAGTGGACCCATTCGTGTCGCATCGGACAAACGTCACTTCGAATATGGAGATGGCAAGCCGTTTTTCTGGCTGGGAGATACCTGGTGGATGGGGCTGTCACAGCGTCTGCACTGGCCGGACGAGTTTGCGGAGTTGACGGCGGACCGCAAGGCCAAGGGCTTCAATGTGGTGCAGATCGTGGCAGGGCTCTATCCGGACATGTTTCCGTTCGATCCGCGCGGAGCCAACGAAGCGGGGTTTCCCTGGGAGGTGGATTACGCGGCGATCCGACCTGAGTATTTCGATGCGGTGGATCGGAGGCTGCGGTATCTCGTGGATCAGGGGATGACGCCGTGTCTGGTCGGGGCGTGGGGCTACTACCTGCCGTGGATGGCGCCGGTGAAAATGCAGGCGCATTGGCGCTATCTCATCGCCCGCTATGCGGCATGGCCGGTCGTCTGGTGTGCGGCGGGGGAGGCCAACCTGCCCTGGTACCTCGCGCCCGGTTTTCCTTACGATGACCGCAAGCAGGCGCAGGGCTGGACCGATGTGCTCCGCTATATCCGCGCCACCGATCCCTTCCACCGCCCGCTCACCATTCATCCGACCGCTATCAACTTCTACACGGCAAGGCATGCAACGGAAGACGCGTCCTTGCTCAATTTCGACATGCTAGAGACTCCGCATGGGCAGCGCGAGGCCGTGCCGATTACAGTAGGAGCGGTACGCGCTTCGGTTGCTTCGACCCCGATCATGCCGGTGATCGACGGCGAAGCGAGCTATGAGCGCCTGATGGACAGTCTGCCGACCGAATGGACGCGCGCTATGTTCTGGCTCTGCCTGATGAACGGAGCAAAGGGACATACGTACGGGGCAAATGGGATCTGGCAGTTGAATCGCAAGGGGCAGCCGCACGGTGCATCCCCGCACGGCGGCACTTATGGGATCATCGCGTGGGACGAAGCGATGCATCTGCCCGGCTCCGCGCAGGTGGGCTATGGCAGGCAGTTCTTTGAATCGCTGCCCTGGACGCATCTGAAAGGCATGCCGAATTCCGTTGCCTGGGAAGCAAGCGCAGTGCCGACCGTTCCAGGCGACTGGATCTGGTTTCCGGAAGGCGACCCCAAACGGGATGCTCCCACCGAATCCCGCTATTTTCGCCGACAGTTCGACATACTCGATTTGCATGCCGTGCGCCGTGCGCAGATCACTCTGACGGCGGACGATCAGTTCCGACAGCATTAGAGTAGGTGGGCGCTACACTTTGGGGGTATCGGTCTCCACTCCAAAGGTGCCATCCGGGAGAGGGGTGACGCGGTAGTCGCCGAATAGGATCGGATCCACGGTGCGCAGGCAGAGGAAGGTGCGGAAGGCCAGGGCGCGGATCTCCGTCTCGGCATGCGGATTGGCACGCATTTCAAGGATATGCCGCCAGGCGCGGGCGTTGGCCGTGATGACCAGCGGCGCTTCGGTCTCGTTCGGGAGGACGCTGCGAGCGGCCTGCTGCACCTTTTTGCGCAGGTCGGTGCGGGCGTCGGCGGAGAGGATTTCGGAGCCGGATTTCTGCATCTCCAATAGACGTTCGGCGATACGGTTGTAGTCGGCGGCGGCGGCATCGACACGGCGTTGAAAGGCCGTGTGGAGTTCGGGATCGTCCTGGTACTCCGGACGCTCGACGAAGCGCAGCACACGCCCGGAAACGTAGCGTTGGGAGACCTGCGAGACGCCCACTCCGGCGCGATGGCGCACCAACTCGTGCGTAACGCTGCGGCTGATCCCGTAGAAGAGAAAGGTGAAGTTGGCGTGTTCCAGAACGCTGCCATGCCCATGCTCGCGGATATTGGCGAAGTAGCGCTCGGCGTCGGCGTTCAGGGTGCGTTTGGGGGCGAAGGAGGCGTAGCAGAGCTGACCAGCCGCCTTGCAGACCTGTGCGCCGTCCGGCAGGGGCGTGGGATCGTCGAGGTACTGCATAAAATGGAGTTCCGGGGCAAACCCACCCAGAAAGTCGGCGAAATTGCCCACAGAGACCTGCGGCTTCGCGATGAGGGCCACGCCGGGCGCCTGTAAGTAGGGCGTTCCCTGGGGCGTAAAGAGGGCAGGCGAGGCGACCGAAGGATACCCCGTTTCCACTCCCGACACCCACTTCTGCAAATCCTCGAACGTCGCGTTGGCCTCCGGTTGAGCCGTATCAATCATCTCGTTTGTTCCTCCTGAGCAGAACCACATTGTACCCGATTTCCTTAGGTGCTTTCCGGGAAATCAGCGAAGATGCGTGCGCAGAAAGTCGAACGCCCCGACTCCATGAAACCGGTGCCCGCCCTCGAAGATCTCGGAGCCGAACTTCTCGGGACACCCGAATCCCTGGTAGATCTCTTTCGCCTGCCCGACCGCTTCACCATAAGCTTGAATGGGAAAAATCGGGTCGGTGTCGCCGGTGACGGTGAAGAGGGCGCGAGGGGCGACCAGGGCGGCCAGATCGGGCATTTCGCAGAGGTTCAGCAGACCGGGCACATAGTTGTCCACGCAGTGATTGATTGAGAGGACGGAGGCGGCGAATGTGTTGAAGTAGCTGCTCACCACGCAGGCGGTGAGGCGCGTATCCAGGGCAGCCGTGAAGAGCGAAACGAGCCCGCCGCCGGAGATCCCCATGATCGCTAGTTGCGCGGGATCCACGCATTCGGTGCGGGTCTGGAGATAGTCGAGGGCGCGCATCGCGTCCCAGACACGCCAGCCCGACATCGTCTCCCCCAGCATCAGGGCGGCCGTGCTGTCGCGTCCGCAGGAGGAGACGCCGGGTCCTGAGCGTTTGGCTTCGGCGTCCCGCCGCCTGCCGAAACCGGTGATCTCCAGTCCAAACGTCGTGTAGCCCTGCCGCACGCACTGCAACGCGAAATCCTCGGCGTACTCCTCTGAAGCTAGCCCACACATGCCGTCCACCCCCACACCATGACCGGGGATGCAGAGCACGCCGGGAGTTGCGGAGGTTGCGCTGTCGGGGATAAGGAAGTACCCGAATGCCGCAAGGCCCGGACGCGTGGTAAAGGTGACTGTCTCGCGCCGATAACCCTCACATTCCACCACTTCCGAAACGACCGACGCGAGTGGCGGACGCTCCCACGCGTTCAGATCACCGAGCAGAAAGGCAAATCGGGCTCGAAACGCCTGTTGCCACTCGATCCGTTCCGCCTCACTCTTCCCTCCCCAGTCGCTCTGCGCCCAAGAGTATTCGGCTTGGACGGCGGCTATTCGAGCACATCGATAGATTTCCGTATCGAACAGAGCGAGATCCATGAGGCGCTTTCCTTCTTATCGGGCAGGAGAACGTCCGACAGTCGTCATTTCTTCGCTGTCGTGATGCCTTCCAGCTTTTTCTTTTTTTCGAACTTCATCACGACGGCGTTGTCTGAGGTGGTGAAGTCGCGGCCATGCAACGTGCCATGGATTTCGACCGTGTCGCAGAGCAGTCGGGCCGTGCCATCGACAAGTTCTATTTCCCATGTCCCCGAGATCATATCCATCGTGAGCAGAGGCAGAGGCAGCGAGATGGGTTTGCCGTTCACCCGCTGAGGCTCGATCCAGACTTTGGTCGGAGCAAGACTCTGACCGCCAAAGGTCATCACCGGTGCAAGTCCGGCGGTCGTGAGCTGCCAGGGCGCGGGCGCGTCTTTGGGAGCGCGTTCCAGCAGCTCCTCGTTGTTCTCGGCCCGCGTGACCATTTTGATGACCCGATGCTTGGAACGGGCGAGGGGCAGACCGTCCAGCGAATAGGCGATGATCGTGGCAAAACGATTGGCCGTCGAGATGTGCAGGCTGCCGACATCGTAGACTCGTCCCGGCTCCAACTCCCCGGAAAGAATCGCCAGGGTAGGGGTGCTGACCTCCAGCCGCCCCTCATGGCTGTAGCGTGTGATCTGCCCGGTGTCGCTGCGCCAGACGCCGGTCGTCAGCGACTTTTCGTTGATCGGCAGGCCCCGCTTGCCGTAGAAGTTCAGCATGTCGCGTAGAGACTGAAGGTCGGACGCGGAATCGGTCGGAGTCTGCGCCGAGGCGTCGGGGTGGGAGTCACCGACCACGCTCTTGATGCGTACCGACCACGAAGCCCGATGCAGTTCGCTCAGATGGGCGGGCCAGTCGTAGAGATGTGCGGGCGGATAGACCAGAGTCGCCGTGTGGTCAGCGGTGCGAATCGCATGGGTCAAAAACGCCTGACCTGCGATCGCATGCAGCCCCCAGACGGTTGGGTCGGCCTGGAAGGCGTAGTCGTTCAGGGCGTCGGCCTCCGCGCCGTTCGGAGCGCGATTGGTTTGATAACCGAACAGCAGCACGGCGTCGTAGTCCTGAAGGGAGGCGTAGGCCAGCATCTCCGGCTCGCTGACGGCGCGATAACGGTTCGGCCAGATCGTTCCCCATTCTCGGAGAACGACCGGCTTGTTATTCCAGCGCAGACCGGCGGTAAACGGCGCGACTCCGAGCGGACCGTCTTCGCGCAACGGGTTGTGGTTGGTGTAGTAGCGCATCCCTGGGGTACGAGGGTCGTCTTTGATCGTATCTCCGTACCAGTTCTCCGCAGTAAAATCGCACTCCTGCGCGACCGACCAGACATCCGGCGCCACATCGTTGGTAACGACCGCCGTGACGGGCACCTGTAGGCCAAGAGAGAGAAGGTAGTCGCGCATGGTGCGCAGATAGGTGCGCTGGAGTTCCGTGAGGAACTGGACGCCGTCATGCAGCCGTGCGGGCGCACGCCGAATATCGGCGACGGCCGGATCTGCATTGGCATAGGCCCTTGTCAGCAGCGGCAGATCCACGCTTAACCGATCCAGAGCTTCGTCGTCCCGCAAGACCGTGAAGCCATTGATGTCGCCCCATGCCGCCTGGAGCTTCTCGCGTGAGCCATAGCGGTTGCTCAGCCAGCGGTTCCAACGGCTGCGCAGGTCGGTGCGATAGGGTTCGGCCAGGGCTTCCAACTTTTCCGGATAGATAAAGAAGCCATGCTCATTGCAGATCTCCACCATGGCCAGGGCAGGATCGTTGATCGGCTCCAAGCCGGAATAGGGGTTCTTGTGCGTTAAGAGGCGTTTGGCGTAGTCTTGTTGAAGATCGATGAGATAGTCGTCGAAGAGGGCATAGGGCCGTGCGCCCCGATCCATCTCCTGTGCGTTCAGCACATTGTCTCCCGCTTTAAAGGTGCGGAAATCCAGCAGGTCGAGGTAGTAGTAGATCCCGTGTCGGCGCAGGGAGTCCATCCAGTGATCCAGTCGGTCCTGATACTGGCGGTCAAAGTGCAGCGAATCGGGAGCATCCACTTTGCCGAGCAGACAGTTACGGTTGTCGATCGCTTCCAGTCGCACGATATTCAGGCCAGCGCGGGCAAAGTTCGTGACGACGCGTTCGATCTGGTCTGGCGGAATGTCGAGGCGTGTCGAAGAGACATTGATGCCCCAGAAGCGTGCCCGTGTGCCATCCGCAAAGTAGAAATGCCCGTTGGCGCCTGCGCCGACAAAGCCATGCTTGCCAGCGGGAGCCTCCAGGGTATCGCTGAAATCGAGTTGGCTGGACGGGGGATAGCTGTACGGACGGCGTCCCTTCCCACGCTCATCGGCGTGGGCGAAAGGAACGGCTGCGGCAGTTATCAGGGTGAATATGAGGGCGCTAACCCGAAAGAAAGTGTGGGCGGATAGAAGTGCGGACAAACGATTTTCCTCGTAATTTGAGAGTGTGTCTTCTTTACTGCGCGATGCGAGTCTTTTCTTCTGCATAAAATCGGTCCAATCGAAACCGGGACAGGTCGTAAGGCGTTTCCTGCTCTGTCAGCCGCGCGGCGGCGATCTTGCCGAGCAGGGGCGTAAATTTGAAGCCGTGGCCTGAGCAGGCGCTGACGAACGTCACTGCGGGCATTCCCGGCACCGTGTCGATCACGAAATCGGAATCGGGCGTGTTGGTATAGAGACAGACCTTCGCGTAGGCCACACGCTCGCTGATATCTTTGAAGCGCTGCCGCGTATAGCGCTGCACCGCAGCAATATCTGCCTCGGTGACCTCGCGATTTACGAGATCCGGAGTAGTCGCGTCACCATGATCGTGTTGCGCGACTTTGACGCCCTTCTGTCCGCCCTCGATGTGAGGAAAGCCGTAGACGTTGGCGACCGCGTCGATCCATACCGGAAACTTGCCGATAGCAAAGTTCTCCGGAGAACGGTTCGGTTCCAAATGGACCACGACCTGCCGTGTAACGACGAGGGGAAGGGAAACCCCGAGTGAGGCCAGGAGCGGTTGTGTCCACGCTCCGGCAGCGATCAAGAGACGGTCGGCCTGAAACTTCTCACCGCTCTCTGTCGTGACGACCACTCCTGCTTCGTTCGCCTCGATGCCCGCGACAACCGTCTCCTCCTGAATCCGCGCACCCAACTTTCGTGCGATCCCTACCGCAGCCCGAACGCAACGCGAAGCGCACGCAAATCCCATACTCGGCTCAAACAGAGCGACTTCCTCCTCCTCTAAACGCAAGGCAGGAAAACGCTGCTCACACTCCGACCGCGACCACAATGCATTCGGGACCTGATTTGTGTTCAGAGCAGACTGAGCCGACGCGATCTGTGGATCCGATTTCGGCCCGAAAAAGATCCCTCCGCACCAGTTCACGAGACTTGGTGCGCGCCCATCTCCCGCATGCAACGCTTCCAACTCATTCCAGAGCCGGTAGGAGTCCGCCATGAGCGCAGTGTAGAGCGGATCGGGATAGACGCGCCGTACGATGCGGCTGTCGCCATAGGAACTTCCGAAATCGTGATCGACACGAAACCGTTCAAGCGCGACGACTTCATGCCCCTCCTGCGCCAGACGCCAGGCCGCCATCGCCCCGACACCCCCAACCCCGACGATCAATACACGCACGTCTGCTTCCTCTCTACAGATCTCGTTCCACGATATAGCGGGCGATGGCGCGGAGGGGGTCGGCTTTGGCGTCGAACGTTTCCAATGTGCGCAATGCGGCGTCTACTTCGGCATGGGCACGGCGTCGCGACTCGTCGAGACCGTAGAGTTTCGGGTAGGTTGCCTTGTCACGCTCCTCGTCGCTCCCGACCGGCTTGCCGATCTTGGCTTCGTCTCCAGTCACATCTAGAATGTCATCCGCGATCTGAAAGGCAAGGCCGATGTGGCCGCCGTAGAGGCGCAAGGCGTCTGCCTGAACGGGTGTCGCGCCTGCCAGCATGGCACCGGCGAGGACGGAGGCCGTCAAGAGGGCTCCCGTCTTGTGCGCATGGATATACTGGAGAGTCTCCGTCGTGACATCCTGGCCCTGGGATTCCATGTCCACGACCTGGCCGCCTACCATGCCCCAGGTGCCCGAGGCCTCTGCGATCAGGCGCAGGGTGGGAAGCACCCGGTCAGCAGGCGCGGTGGCAACATTGTCGGCGATCAGTTGAAACGCCAGGGCGAGCAGGGCATCTCCGGCGAGCAGCGCCATCGCGTCGCCGTAGACCTTATGGTTGGTCAGCTTTCCGCGCCGATAGTCGTCATTGTCCATACAGGGCAGATCGTCGTGAATCAGACTGAAGACATGGATACACTCCAGAGCACAGGCGGTCGGCATGACATCCTCGTCCGAGCCTCCGACGGCTTCCGCAGAGGCCAGGGTCAGCGTAGGTCGCAGGCGCTTGCCGGGTGAGAGAACGCTATAGCGGAGGGATTGGTGGAGAGTCTGCGGGCGTGCATCGGTCGGAGGCAGATAGCGGTGGAGCGCAGCCTCGATGCGGGCGCTGCGTTCGTCCAGATAGGCTTTGAGGTCAAAGGTCAACGTGGTCTCCCACCGGCGCGGTCAGCGCGCCGAGAACCGCCTGAACCGCCGCACAGTGCTGTTGAAAGGTAAAAATCGGCTCCGATGTGACGCCCGGGGCGAAAGTTATCGGATCGGCAGGAATGTGCAGGAAGCCGGCGCGCGCCGGGTGGTTTCGAGCCTGAAGGTGGTTCAGTGTCCAGAAAAGCAGATGGTTGCAGAGGTAGTCACCGGCGCTGTCCGAGGCGAGGGCTGGCAATCCTGCCGCTTCCAGAGCGGCCACAATTTCTGTAGCTGGCAGTGTCGAGGGCAGAGTCGGCGGAGCGTCTGCAACGATGCAGGGATAAGGCCAGAGGCAGCTTTCGCTATCCGCCACGGTCATCGTGCTGCGGTTGTGGCCTAGGCGCTCCACGCTCCAGTGAGGCCGTTTCGCGGCGACTCCCAGCATCAGAATCACGTCGAAGGGTTCGCCGTTCGGGCCGCCGTCCGCGATGGCCTGCTGGACGATTCCGGTCGCTTCCCGAAAGGCGACCGGCACGATGCGCGTCGTCAGTGTGTGTCCAGGAACAGGATGCGCCTCGAAATAGGTCGCCAGGCGTTCCGACGGGTTGCTGACGACAGATAGGAACGGACCAAAGCCGGTAAGTAGAGTTTGCAGCACAGTCGCGAATGTCTCCTCCAGGCACAGGTTCGCCGCTATGCGCCGAACGCTTCCGAGAGTAGTGTATCGTTTTCTGAGGCCCGTGTCAAGTCAATATGGCTTTCTTAACGCTCTTGAGAAAGGGCAAATGTTCTCTCGCAATGGCTGGAATCGGTCTTCTTCTCCCCAGTGGGATCAGGAAGTCGATTTGCTGCGTAGAGGAAGAAGACGAGAACGTGGAGGAGAAGCATGGGGAGCCAAGCGGAGCGCGGGCTGAAGATTCGTACAGCGGAGCCGGAGGATTCCGGGACAATCGCGCGGATCCTTATCGAGGCGTTTCCGGCACTTTACGAAGTGGCCTTTGGGGTCGCGTCGCCAGAGAAGAATGAGGAGATTTTGACGGCTCTCTTCCAATCAGGACATTTGGCGCTCGACACGACGCGCGTCTGCGAGCGCGAAGGACGGATCGTCGGTCTTGCAATCCTGCACGTGGGAGATCCCATTGGGCATGGGAGGGCATGGGACTACGCTCGCCTCTTACGGCGGTATCTCGCTCCGGCTGCGGCGATCCGGGCCTTTTTCGGCGGACTGGGGGCGAACCGGACGCTGGTGCGCCGCATGCCGCATGGTCGCGACCTGCTCTATATCGAGGCTCTGGCGGTGCAGGAGGACGAGCGCGGAAAGGGCGTCGGAACTCTGCTGCTCCAAGACGCGTTCGAATGGGCCTCTGCAGACAACCGCCGACGGGTGGCCCTGCATGTTCTCCACAACAATACGGGGGCACGGCGTCTCTATGAAAAAATGGGATTTAGCCTCTGGCAGCCGAACGTCTGGCACCGCCTGCGGAACCGCGTCGCCCCAGCAACGACCTGGTCGGCCCTCCTCATGCTGCGCACGCTCAATGACCGTTAGAGCGGGTCCGGGC
>JAYUMV010000216.1:0-11102 GCA_043762265.1 Chthonomonadaceae bacterium
GGCACGGGCAGAACTGTCAGTCTGCCTAATGTTCCGCACAGAGACTTCGGTCTCAGCGTAGGGACAAGCCCCCAACCTTTAGGTGGGGGTATCTGACGAAAAGGCGAGTTATCCCAGATGCCGGAGCGCTTCGGGAATTTGGGAAGGAGTTTCCGGCCGCTACGTCAAATTGATGCAACGGAAGTGCGTTTTTGCTCGTCAGTAGGTACAGAACGACCGCTGCCTGACGCGCATACCGCCCCCGGAGGATCCCTGGATGAAAAAAGTACGTTCGCTGTCGAAATCGCTGCTCTGGCTTCACCTCTTTGTGTGCGTGGTCTGGCTGTGCCTGATGCGCGTGCAGGAGACGCCTTTCTGGGCCATCCATGTCTTTCTCTGGTCGATTCTCGCGATCCAGTTCACCTGGGGCTTTACGGTCGGGCTCTGCGTCGGTCCGAGCCGTGCGTCCCGCACAAGCCTCTGGTGGAGTCTTCTGACGATCTTCATGCCGCTCTATGTCGTTGGCCCGATCCTGAGTGTTGTCACACTGTTCCAGGGACCGCTCATCGCGTTTGTCTACCTGCTCTGCTTTACGGCGCTCCTCGGCAGCGAAACTTTCTGCGGCGTTCTGCTCGGCGCAAAGTACCATGGCATTCTAGCCAAGGCCGACTGATCGCACTACGGGGGTGAATCGGGACTGGTGTCCTGCGCGGTCTTCAAAACCGTCTGGGAGTCGGCTAATCCGGCTCCGGTGGGTTCGATTCCTACCCGCTCCCGCCAATTTCAAACCGACGGCCCTGCGCATTGCGCAGGGCCGTCGTGATTCTTCTCGAAATTATTTGTGGGCGATCAGGCAGAACAGAGGATGGAAGCAATCTCCTGATCCGCTTGCAGCGCTTCCGCAACCGAAATATGGGGTTTGAGCTCGTGCAGACGGCCAGCGATGCGCTCGGGATCTGTGATGTTTTCCTGTGTGCGAATCCAGGCCGCTGTTGCGAAACGTTCCAGTTCCGTCACATTGCGTGCCCTGACAAACTCGCACATCTGCTCGATCTGCTGCTCTTGCTCCGCTGTTAAAGTCACCTGGGCTTTGAGCCAATCGGCGTTCTGAGAGGGTTTGAGCGTTACCCCATAGCTCGAAACAGATAGGGATTGGATTGCGCCATAACTCCGCATCTCCTGCAACTCATTTTCGACATCGAACGAATAGGGTCCGTGTTTGTATAACACGAACTTGAACGGCATGTCTAATTTATCGGCTGCTTCCAACAGGAATACCGTTTTTTGGACGTGCGTTTTGCCTGTCCAACTTCCGTGGCTGTTTAATCGTTCTATGACGGCCAGAAGTAACCTGTGTTTTGTCGTCTCCATTGTTCGTTCCTCTCCATCGTAAGGCTCTCTGGTTCCTACAACAACGTTTTCAAGTGCGCATCGATTTGACGCTTCGCTTGTTCTTCCAGACTTGGCTCGACGAAAATAAACCCGACTTCCATGACGGGCACATTATCTATTATACCCGAAATCTGTCTGGCATTTTCAATAGAGTTGCTCGTTGTAAGGACGAAAAATTCATTCGGCTCCGATTTCGCCAGATAGTGATCTTTGAGCACGTTTTCCGAACCGAAATGCTCCTGAGCATACGTCAGCACATCGTCCAGGACGGTGGGACAGCGCAGCTTATGCGCCGCGACCTGACTGTAAACGGTACGGAAGTGTTTCCTATTCATTAGCAAGGCTGCTGGTGCATGAAACGGATCGGTCTCATCCAATGCCGCTCGATGCAACGCCACCAGAACATCGTTATCCGTAACCCGAAGCATATCTCGCCACTCGCCGGAAAACTTGCCCTCGTCAAGCCAACCTTGCAAAAACGCTTTCAAATGCGCATCGTAAGCCCTGCGCACATCGTGGAGATAGACCTGAGTGTACATGAAATAGCGGGCAAGAAGCAGGGCTTCCGCAGCATGAATGCCGCCGATGTCCAGTCCAATCGCGATCTCCTGGTCGTCAGGATCAATAATGACCCTCAAGCCGCTTATGAGGCTATTGGTGTCGAAACGCCCATACGGGACACCGGCATGCCACGAGTCACGCAGCAGATAGTCGATGCGGTCTGCGCCGAAGGTGTTGCTGGTCAAGATCTCGTTCAGCAGGGTTTTCCACGGCGAGAGAGTCACTGCTTCGACGTTGACCCGCTTGCTGATGTCCCAGGCAGCATCGATCACATCTTCCGGGCGCACCGGAGGGCTGGCCTCTCGAAGAATGTCGGCAATTTCGGAATGGCGCAACATCTCCACAGTGATGCGCTCATGATTCCAGCCGGACGGAAGAAGTTCCTTCTCTGCCGCATGAGAAAAGGGTAAATGGCCAATGTCATGCAACAACGCCGCCAGCCTTACGACACGCTTCCAGTACTGGATCTGCTGCGGTTCCAGTTCTTCGGCGATGCGCTCACGAATGTTATCTCGTACATTACGCGGGTCGAAGATCGTATCGAAGATACGACTGGCAACCTCCATCACACCGAGGGAGTGTTCAAACCTCTTGTGCGTTGCGCCGGGATAGACCTGATAGCACATCGCGAGTTGATGGATATGGCGGAGGCGCTGAAATGGAGCCGAGTCGATGAGACGCCTTTCAAGGCTATCGAACTGAATCCTGCCGTACAAGCCATCCTGCACTTCATGCTGCACTCGCATTCGACTACCTCCTCATTTGGCGTTATTCATTCTCGTCATCCCCACCTCTCCCCAACCGGTACTTGATATCGTAATTGATGATAAAGTCCAGTTCCTCATCCGTAAATCCGTAATGCCGTGCTAATACGCGGTCAATTTCATCTATGATGGCCTTCGAGTGCTTCGGATAAATACATTGGATGGTCATCTTACCAAGCTGCGTGTAATTCATTTCGAGCATTTTCGCGTTGCGGGTAAAATCTGCCATCAACAACCGTGCCAGCCCTGATAACGCTTGTGTTGTCAGGGTAGAAGCCCGATTCATATCAAAACAAATTGAATAAAGTTCGCGCTTGTTGAGATTACGACAATCCGAGTAAACCGTTAGGAACCAGTAAAACAAGTTTGAATTTAGAACGGCAAGAAAACAGTCCCGACTTGTTTCGTCGCCGAAAGGTATGTCTTTTAGCTCGGAGGGTTCCCGCCGCTGACCAAAAGCGTCCAGGATGATCGGAACAAAATCCAAGATTTGAACAAATCCACTGAGTTTGCGGGTGTAGTAAATGGAGAACTTTCCAGATTTCTTTGCATGGCACTCGATAGTAACCTTCTGCGACAAAACGTTCTGTAAAATGCTTCGCTCCAGTTCTGAAGCCACCTTCAGGATCGATCCCGAGACTTCAAGGCCCGTTGCTTGCCCGAAGGAAATCTTTTGAAAAAGTGACGGACGTTCCACACTCTGCCATTTATTATAACGAGAAGTGTGGGTGGTATGTGTCGTGGTCTTATTCCTTTCAAGCAAAATTATGGACAGCCGAATGTGCTCAAGGCCATCAAAAAGCTTGCCTGGACGATCATTATAGGTGCTGATTACGAGACTGCCTGTATCCCTTAACTTCTTTTGGAGGGGGGAATATCCTTCGGTACAGACAGAAGCTACCGGAATAATCACGCCCAATCGTCCATGCTTTTGAAGCAGTCCGACCACCTGTTCTGTAACATAAGCGTAGAGATTACCACAGCTTTCAGTTTGGTAGCCAAGGATTTGATATTCTTTCTTGACCTTGCTGTACTCTACATAGGGAGGATTGCCAATAATAACGTCGAAGCCACCATCCGCCATTACTTCAGGGAACTCGACGAACCAGTGGAGCGGTGTATGCGTTTCGTTAAAGGCAGATTGCGACACGTTTTTTGCCAATTTGCCCGCTGTCTTGTACAGGTTCCACAAATCGTTGTTCAGGCTCGGATTGCTCTTTGCGTTGCCAGGCTTACCAGGGTTTTCACCGTCGCGGATGATTCGGGCAGCGCGTTCCACGTGGTCTTTCGTTACGGTCCTTGGCAGCGATACATCTAACTGCTGACGCTGGAAATCGGCCATTAGAAAGCGATATTCGCGCAACTTATCAGCAAGTTCAGGATCTCGATCCATTTGCAGTTGGCCCGTCGCGGTCCATAGGCGATCCATATCATCCTCGTTCACGTAGCCGACGAGTGTGTTTCCTGCCCGGATGTTGAAATCTACGTCGGGCAGTGGTTCGACGCCCATATTATCCTTCGTCGTGTCCGGTTCTACTTGCGCGACGAGTTTCAAGAAGAGACGCAGTTTGCAGATTTCCGTCGCCTCGTCCATGATGTCCACGCCGAACAGATTGTTGACGATGATGGACTTGAAGATGAAGTAGGGACGATTCGGATGCTCCGGCAAGTTGACACGCTTGAGTTCCGCCTGAAATTCCTGGGCGTAGTCGGCTTCGCGTTCCTCTTCCTCAACGAATGCTTGTTGCGCCGAAACCTCGTTGACGAATGCGAACTCCCCTGCCCACGTCATGTCTCCCTCGCGCACTTTATCGCCGACATACGCCTCCATGCGTTCCAGGCAGCGCTCGTAGAGCGGTTCCAGGATGTTCAGCGCCGCGAACAGGAACGCGCCGCTCCCCACCGTGGGATCGAGAATACGCACGTTTATGATGGCCTGCCATAGTGCTCGCAACAGTTGAGGATCGTCGTAGTCCGTGATACAGTTGGTCACGAACTGTTGTATGTCCAGGTTGTAGGTTATCAGATCGTTGGCAGAGGCGACCTCGCCCTGCGCCATTTTGACACAGATCTCTTCGCACCTCTGGCGGCGGGCTACCACTTCGCGCCATATCTCCGTGGGCAACGCGTGGCTGGCAGGCGCAGGCTTGTTCCAATCGACACGTTTAGTCACATCCGCAATTCCGGCCTCGATATTGGGCGGTAGGGGTTGATCTCGCCCATGCTTCATGGCCGGAAAGATATAGCTTTCGGGGTCGTTGCGGAGCAGAGACCATATCGCCTTGCGCCCTTCAAATGCCTTCCCATGTTCGGCCTTCGCCTTGTCGAGCAGATGCGGCAGAGTCGTGCTGCGGCTGATATACTCGGTGATGTCTTCTTTGGTGTAGTAGGCGCCGTTTTCTTTTTGGCCAGCCTCATTGAAGTTGATGTACTTCTCAAAGATGTAGCCGAGCACATCCGGGTTGATCTCGTTGCCCTGCTTGTGTTTGCGATTATCGAGATGCCAGTCGAAACCCTGGAAGAACTTGAAGATGCTGTCGAACACTGTATCCGGAATGTGGATTTCGATCCCCTGCTCGCGGCATTTGCGTTCAATCGCGTGTTCCGCGAACAGCCCGCCGTTCAAGTAGGGAACTTTGCCAATGAGACATTGGAGTTCGGGGTCGTGCTTCGGTTGTCCCAACCCTTCATGGAACAGGCGCATCAGAAAATGCCGATAGAAGGTGAAGAACTGATCCTGACCGTGTTCCGCGCGTACTTTCCGAAGCCGATGTTGAAGGTACCATCCATCGCCGTCCAGAAACTCTTTCCTCTGAATAAAATAGAGGAACATGAGGCGGTTGAGCATGACCGATGCGTACCATTCGCGATCCGCATCCGGAAGTGTCTTCGCTTCGATAGCCGCGACAAACTGAGCATGCTCCGTTTTGAATCCCTGGTAGAAATTTTGGGTGACCGTCTCAACGTTGAAGGCGAGACGGTTCTTCTCCGTCTGCATCGTCAGGGTCAGCGCCTCTTCCTCGTCCAACTCCACTTTGATGCCGCGCAGTTTTTGGAGCAGCAGATCGCCGGAGGTATCCAGATAGTACGGCACTTCGCGTGGAACGGTCGCCTTGCCCTTCTCACGGCGCATCCACTGCCATACCTGTTCCTGTTGACGGTCGCCATAGACAATAATGTGTTCGTAAGCGGTCTTGGTGACTTGCGTCTCGATCTTTCGCCGGACACGGTACGGCGGAATACGCACCTCGCTGTCGGGAGCGCACATAAACGCGACAATATTACGCTTCTGCGCGATGCCTTCGAGTTGATATGCCTGACCATCTACAGAAATGGATAGGTACTGGGAATGATTGTCCCATCCCAGTTCTTGCGTAAACAGCCCTTTGATATCAAAGGCTTGCAGGTGGTTGCGAACGGCTGTGTTATCAAAACTCATCGTTGTAAAAATATCCAATCGTCAGGCATTTATTGGCTCATTTTGCGGAGCCGGTTTGGATTTCGCTGCTTTTCCTGGCAAGATCGGGCGCGAATCGCGCATCTCATCGGTAGGGATGAGCAAAGACAGCTTTTCGAGCGCTCGCCGTTCGATCTGCCGAACGCGTTCACGTGTAACATGTAGGCGCAGCCCAACTTCTTCCAACGTAGCCATGTAACCGTCGCTAAAGCCGAACCGTTGACGGATAACTTCTGCCTCACGACCTGTCAGTTTACCAATCATTTTGTTGATTATGCGGCGACGCGCTGCCTCTAAAACAATCCGCTCGACCGAAAACGCCAAGCCGTCTCGAATTCGCTCTGACAGGTATGCCCACTCACCAGTCTCCAACGGCGAGGCAAGCGGGACAATTTCCACCGGCAATAGGCGAATGGTCTCCCGTTGCTGCGGAGAGAGATCGAAACGTTCTAAAACCTCGTCATGAGAGGGTTCGCGTTCTAGTCGATGCCGGAGGCGATCCGCCTCAATTTCATAGTGCGGAGTTATACTTGCGAGTACGTCATGTAGATACATTGGCAGATGCACCAACGCATCCACATCGAGTAAACTTCGATCAATCGAACGCCGGATCCATATCGACGCATAACTCTGAAGACGGACCCCCTGGCGAGGGTCGAATTTCTCTATGGCGCGGATCAGGCCTAAATTACCCTCCTGAATCAGATCCGATACTGTTGTCAGGCCTGCCCCTCCACGTGGCTTCGCCTTCCACGCCGCGCCAACGACAAGATAGAGGTTGGCTTCGATCAAACGATTCTTGGCGGCTATATCGCCCTGATGCACCGCTTGTGCAAGGCGCAGTTCTTCGCGTCGCCCCAGACGTGGAAGAGACTGCACATACCGGAACCACCAGCGCAGGCCGTCGTCGAGTTGCTCAATGGCAGCGTCGCTCAGTTGTCCGCTTCGATACGGCCCACGCTTTATATGCTTGCGCGGCTCGTAGAAAGCCGTGGAGACCCGCTCGGCGATTACGGCCAGGGTAATGCTCTCCGACTCCTCCTCGGCCATATTGACAGCGAGCAACGCAAGGCGATCCACGACTTCATCCTCGGTATCGGTTACCGTGAATGTATGCTCACAGATGGTGGTCGGCCCATCATGCCCGCGCCGAGCCCATTGCCAGATCTGCGTTGTTCGGCGTGCGTCGGTGTAGACGATGATGTTTTCGCGAACGCTTTTCGCAACTCTATGTTGGAGCCAGAATCGTGTGGACGGGTTGGGAATAGAACCGTCGGATTGCGGCCTGCAATGGAGAACGGTAAAACCGCGCTTCGCCGCAATCGCGTGCAGCGCAAACGTGCGTGTTTCGAGTTGCGCGGGAGGCACGAAGTTGGCACTGGTTTTTGGCCCCAGCCCACGCTGCCCCGGTTCGATCAGGGTCACATCGAAAAGTAAAGCGCTTCTATCCCAGCCCAGTTCCTCCAGAAACAGACGCCGGAGTTCACAGGATTGCAGTCTGCTTCGGATGTTCGCAGGATCTACCGTCACGCTAACCTTCTCCCGAGAGACCCAGGGAACAGAGGATATGGGGCTCCGGTGTCTCCTGTTCCTCCTCGGAGACGACAGAGAGACGGTTCTCTTCCCGCAAAAGAATGACCATATTGGCCAGCGCCTCATCGGAGATTTCCGTGCGCAGGTGACCGTTCAGTTGCAGGGTGGCTGCCTGCGTGAGCGGATAGCGATAGATGTCTTCGATGGTGCGATGCAGTTCCGGCCAATCAAAAACGGTTCCTTTCACATGCGTGGCATGCCGCTTCAACTTTTCATACGTTTTGAAACGCGCCCCAGAGGGACGTCCCAACTGCCCGCCGACGCTACGCTCCTCGTGAATGATATGTGCAACGCCCTTCGCTACAAGTTCATGGTGCGTTTTCAGGCGCGGGATAGCAGGGGTCTCGGGCACGCACTCCGCCGCTTTCAGAATCGTATATTGCGACTCCGTCACACTCTCGCCGCTGCGGTTGATCCAGGCCAGGGCGTCGGTTCCCTCTCCCGTGCGCAAAAATACCAGGGCGCCTTCGGGTTGGAACTTTGTCGGCGTGTGGGGTTTGGTCGAGAATACGACATCCGGCATCGCAGTAATCGCTTTATGCAGGTTGGGATCGGCGTCCGTTGCATTCTTCCAGATTTGAAACGCTTTGGAAGCGAGGTCCACTTCTCCATCGTCGTCGCCGTCAAGCGTTCCGGCCTTTTCGCTATACAAGTCGTGTATCCTGGTATTGGTCTTATCACCCTCGAAAAAAGCTTCGTCCGTGCCGATGACTTCGGCGTTCTGGGCCAACCGCTGTCGAACACGCTGCCGAAGTCGGATCACTTTTTCCACTCCCTGCGCAGGAAGAAAGGAGTAGCATAGGATCTCTTCCGCTTTCTGGCCGATACGGTCTACACGCCCGGCACGTTGGATCAGTCGGATAATGGCCCAGGGCAGATCGTAGTTGACGACCACGAAACCATCCTGAAGGTTTTGCCCTTCCGACAGCACA
This sequence comes from Chthonomonadaceae bacterium, assembly GCA_043762265.1. Lineage (GTDB taxonomy): Bacteria > Armatimonadota > Chthonomonadetes > Chthonomonadales > Chthonomonadaceae > JANXLO01. The sequence continues at coordinate 8,679 of JAYUMV010000216.1, forward strand.
TCGGTGGCGACAAGAACACGTAGTTCGTCTTCCGGCTTCACAAGCTGCCGCTTGCCGTTACTCTCCGGACTAAACCGCCAGGCCAGTTCGGTCGGATCTGCGTTTCCACCGGTAGCAACCGCAATGCGGTTGATACCCCGACCCTCCAGTTCATTATAGAGATAGCGGGCAGTATCCGCGAACTGTGTAAAAATCAACACTTTGTCGTTGGGGCGATCTTTGGCGAGGAGTTGACGCAACGCCAGCATCTTGGCATCCGCATTGGCATCCCATTGGTCGCAGTTGGCCAGGATCTTCAGGAGCGAGGCGGCATCGGCCCGCAAGTCTTCTGCAAGTTGTTTCTGAAAAAGTCGAGGCGCGAGCCAGCGAAACCGTTTCTTATATTGGCGAGCGTATTGCGCGTAGATCTCGGCAGCACGTGCGCGGAACTCGGCGTCCGTGCGCAATGCCTGAGGCTTTGCAGGCATTGCGTCGCTTGCGCCCTCCTCGTCCTCGCTGAATATTCCTTCGCCGCCAACCGCTTCTTCCGCATCTTCATCTCCCACGTTCGTATCGAGGAGCTCCGCGCCCTGGGTGCCGATAGGCAGAGGCAGATCGTTGTCAATCGCGTGCAGAAATATGTAGTTTCGCAGGATATGCCGCTCGACGGAGAGGAGAAAAGCGTAACCGCTCGATTCAAGACGCTTGAACAGGTTGGTGCGACAGAAGCCCATTAGCCGCTTGCCTGCCCTGGAGAGGTCTTTGAGCGCATTCACTTCGGACGGGGTAGGAGGTCGATGCGGCCTGTTGTCTTCGTAATTGCCTAACCCATATCGAGGCAGGCAGAGCCCGTTGATCGTATCCACCACATCCTGCGCATACAGACCTTCGTACTGTGCATTAATAGTGAATTTGACGGTTCTCGGGGCGCGTGTAGGAAAGTAGGAGCGATCCCCATTTGGAAATTCCAGATATTTCCGCCCGGTCTTCAGGTCCGTTTTGGCGTAGTTGTCCATGATAAAGGAGCGCGTACGCCGCACCATATAGAGCCGCATGAGTTCGCGCCAATCGTCCGGATAGTCCGACTTCTCAAATGCAGCTAAGGTTTTGACGCCAGCCTGGTGGCGACGCACGAATTCGACCTCGCCCATCTGTCGCAAGAGGGCTTCCGGACGAATGCCCAGATCACGATCTTCCGGAACAAAAAGACGCAGTTGGTTAGACAGGTCGAGATATGTTTTGTTGTAAGGCGTCGCCGTCAACAGAATCACCTTACTATCGTTGCGGTCTATATATTCTCGAATGGCGCGATAGGTCTTTCCTTCCCGGTTCCGCAAATTATGGCTTTCATCAATGAGAACGAGCCGAAAACGGGGTAGTGGATCGGGACTATCAGCGGGCAATCGCTTCGTAGCTCTTGTGACGGACAAGACGGTTGCACGTAGGCCATACTTCATGCGGTAGTCTTCCCACATGCGAACCAGATTTTTAGGACAGAGAATCAGCGTTTCCATCTGCTGATCTTCCATCATACGGGCAAGTGCCGTCGCCATAAGCGTTTTCCCAAGGCCTACGACATCCCCGATCAAAACACCTCCCCGTTTGTTGAGATGCCGCGCCGCAATTTTGACGGCGGCAGCCTGATAGTCAAATAGCGTGTTACCAAACACTTTCGGTATGTTATACTCGGCTAGACCAGATCGTGCCTCCTGGGAAAGATGATACGCCATCTTTATGTAGATATGATAGGGAGGAATCGGGATCTCCCTTGCCCAACTCTCCTCAATAATCTGCACAAGTTCGGCGGAAATGTCTATGCACCATTTGTCGTTCCAGCGTGCGTCGAACCACATCGCCAATTTGTTGGTAGCATCATGGTCCAAGACATCTATATTCAACTCACCCTGATACGATAATCCCGAGAGGGTGAGATTACTGCTGCCCATAATGCCGACTATCGGACTAACGGGGTCGGGTCGAAACATCAGATAGAGTTTGGCGTGTAGAGAATGCTTCAAGAAGAGCTTCACGACTACTTTTTTCGCCTTTATCTGCTTAGCCAATCTGCGCAATCCGGCTTCGTCCTCATTCGTCGGGATTCCTACCATTAACTGGTCTCGGAAGGCCAGCGCCAATTCCCGTTTCTTGCGGATTGCAGTCGCATTGTCCATGCTGTCGTCTTCGTGCGGAAACAGAGCGGCCCGCAGTTCATCCTGTGGAGCACGCTGCATTCCTACGAGCAGCCGACAACAATTTCCGTCTACTCCTGTCCATTTCTCGACATGGCGATCCAGTCGTTTCCATCCCCGCAGATTAAAATAGCCGACGCAGAAATCTGCCCGGTCGGAAATACCTAAAATGTTATCGAGTGCGGGTAAAAGCGGAAGATCAATATTGTCAAAAATTCGGGGCATGGTCTCATCTCGTTTCTGCAATATCAGTCAC
>JAYUMV010000217.1:0-6626 GCA_043762265.1 Chthonomonadaceae bacterium
GCAGCGCTGGTGCGTCTGCGCAGGCTGGAGGCTATCAGCCGCGAAGCGATGCTGGGCCGCGTTGCCGTACGAACAAGCGCAGGGATCGAAACCCCGCTCACCTGGGGAATTCGCAGGCCCATCATACTGTTGCCTGCGGCGCTTCTGTCGGGGAACCCTGTCGTCTGCGAGACCGCGCTGCGCCACGAACAGGCCCACGTTGCGCGCGGAGACTGGGCCTGGAACCTGCTGGCGGAGACTGCCTGCGCGGTGTGCTGGTTTCAGCCCGGCGTCTGGTGGCTGCGCCGCCGCATGCGCCTGGAGAGCGAACGCGCCTGCGATGACCGAGTGCTCCTTTCGGGCATTGCCGGACCGGACTATGCGGCGCATCTCCTGGAGATCCTGCGATCCGTGCGGTCCAACGAAATCGCTCCCGCGATGGCTCACAGTGGGAGCATGGAGGAAAGAATGCGACATATACTCGATCCCAACAGACCGCGCCGCGCCCCGAAAAAATGGCTGATCGTCTCCGCGCTGCCGGCGCTGACCTTGCTCTTCGCAGCAGCGCTTCGTGTCTCCGCCATACCGGCGGAGGCGACGTCCCACCCTGGCCGAGAGGCCGTCGGCACGAATTCGCGTCGGTCGGTCCCGCAGTTCTCCACGGCGCCTTCGCTCCTTCCGATGGCGGAACCGGGCGCGCCGTATTCGGCAGGAATTCCCTACCCGAACCTGACGCCGATCTCCCGGAACAGCGCTATGCCTCCGATCCGCTATAGCGTCCCGACCTTGGCGGTCCAGCCGGGTCTTATGCGGCAGAGCAGCCCTCCTGCCGCCGCGTCGCCGCTTCCCGACCCCGTCATTACGATAGGGCGTGTCGTCTGGAGCGAGGTCGTGGACGGAATGCAGGCGGGCTTCCTGCTCAAATCGCCCGACCTTTCGGGGAACAAGCGCGTGCCGTTCAATTCTCAGATAACGTACCAGGTCCTGGTTCGTAATACCACGCGTCAGGAGCGTGGAGTCGAAGTACAGTGCCAGGATTTTCGGGATATGGGTCCCTACTGGATTCCGGATGCCGACCTTCGCGCGGCGCTTAGCGGCGGTGAAATTCCGAATAACTGGGTCAGCGGAATAACGGAAACGGTGCTGGCGTATGTGGGGGTTGCGGTGAAGCTTGCTCCGGGCGAAGCGGTTCTGCTGCCCGAGGTACTGCACCTGTATGTGGGCGATGCCGACAAACAGAACTATCCACGCGTCGAACAGATGAAACAGGGCAGGAACTGGATCGTCCAGCCCATCAAAGTCCGTTCGCTCACTGCGGATGAGACCGCGGAAGATCTGGCCAGTACCACCTCGCCCTATGGCAATGGCATCTCCCTGACGCTGCGGACACGCGACGGGCGCGCCGTCAGAAGATTCGGGGCACGGACGGGCACACGGGGCAGCAGTAAGAAGCTCTATGCAAAGATCCCCCTGCAGGTCGCCGACGCCGCAAGCCTGCCGACGGAGAGGCCGGTGCAGTGGGGCGATACGGTAAGAGGCTTTCAGCTTGGAGCACGGATCGCGCAGGAGATCACGGTATTCCAGGCAGGGGATGTCATTACGTTTCAGCCGTTCGGGCGCAATCTATCCGGCAAGGCTGTAGACCTGACCATCGGTCGCTACTGGAAGGTCAACTATGATATTCAGGTTCAGACCCTCGCCGGCAAGCCGGTCTATATGGAGCGCAACGGACCCAATGCAAGGATGCTGGTGGCAGGATACATGTCGCAACCTCTCGGTGACGGCGCTGCGCAGGAGATATCGGAAGCACGCCTTCGGATCGGCCGGAAGGCGGAAACGCGGCAGGCCGGTGGGGCCAGTGTCGACGAAAACCTCTGGGTGGAGTCCGTTCCACTCAACCCCGGCCGCTACCGGGTGCGTCTCCTCAGCCGAGGTGTTTTCGGAAGCCGCCAATCGGGACCGGCAAGCGGCTGGATCCCGATCGAAGTGAAGAACTGAACTCGTTCTCTCTGTTTACGGACGCATCGGGACAAACGCCCGACAGCGATGACGGGTCTGAGAGGTCGAGAGGCAGGATTCGGAACCGTTGGAGCCGCAATGAAGGTCGATGTCCTCATTCAATGTTAAAGGAAATTGAGCTTCCATGTTTAAGCGCAGCGCCCTTCTTCTTTCCGGATTACTCGTTCTCTGCGTGATGTCATCGGTCCGAGCAGCGGAAATTCCGGCGCAGGCGAAGATCGCCCAAGCCGTCAAGCTCTCTCTGCCACTGCTTCAGAAGAGTCTGGTAGAGTATCCGCATCATAACACCTGTTTTTCCTGTCACCATCAGGGGATCTCCCTGTTCGCGCTGTCGCTGGCGCAAAAACACGGCTATTCTGTGGATGAGAAGGTGCTGACGGCTGTTGTGGGGCACACTACGGCGGACCTTCGCACCGGCCTCGCAAGCTACAGTAACGGGACCGGGCAGCCGGGGGGAGTGACGCGAGCGGGCTATGCGCTCCTGGCGCTGCAGGCCGGTGGGGTCCCGTCGGACGAGATTACCGCGGCCGTGACGGGCTACCTGCTTCAAAAGGACAAAGACAAGGGCTTCTGGCGAGCCGCCTCCAACCGTCCGCCTTCGGAGATCAGCAGTTTCACCAATACATTTCTGGCGGTATACGCTCTCAAAAACTACAGTGTAAAAGCGCAGGCGGAGGTCGTCAAAGAGCGGGTCGCTCTGGCCAGGAAGTGGCTGGAGACGACGCCGCCGAAGGAGACCGAGGACCGGGTGTTTCAACTGTGGGGCATGACGGAGGCCGGCTCCGACAAAGCGGAGATCCGGCAAGCGGTCAAAGCCCTGGTTGCGGAGCAGAATGAAGACGGCGGATGGGCGCAGTTGCCGCACGGCGCGAGTGACGCCTACGCCACAGGCTCCGTTCTCACGGTGCTGCACCTGGCCGGCAAGCTGCCGGTGACGGACGCAGGCTATCGGCGCGGCGTCGGCTATCTGCTCAAAACGCAACTGCCGGACGGATCCTGGCACGTCGTCAGTCGCAGCAAGCCGGTGCAGCCTTATTTCGAGAGCGGATTCCCGCATGGCAGAGACCAGTTTATTTCGATGGCTGCGAGCGCCTGGGCCACCGCCGCTCTCGCCCTGGCCACCCCAACCCCTGCCGCCGAGTAGCAGCCGACTCGCAAGTGTTCGATTCGGCGCACTGTGTGTCGTGGTCAGGCTCTTTCGCAGGGATCGACCGGACCTGCGAAGAAAAAACAAAAGGAACTTCCGCTCGTGTGGGGCGGAAGTTCCTTTTTGTCTGAGAGCGTTTGCCCCTGCTGCCTGTCAGTGAGGTTTGTTCTGTGCGTCCTGCAGCATCTGCTCTCTGGCGGCGGAGGGCATCGGAGGCGAGGCCTGCACGTTGCCCTCCTTGCCGTCCCCCGTCACTCCGCCGCCTGCAAGCCCCTTGAAGAGGAAGACGCCTACCATCAGCACGATGACAGCCACGACCGTCGCTACCAACGGTACCGGAAGCGATTTCAGTTTCATTCGGACCTCTTTCTCGTGGGTTACGGGCAGCTTTTGTCGGTAGACAGCACCGGCCACAAGCCGAACTTGGTGGCCGAGTTGTTCTGCGAACCGGACTGACTCGGGTCGGAACCCGCGTTGTAGACGGGCGTGTTGGCCGGGAGGACCGGAGACGGGCGCTTCCATTTGGAGTGGCCGTCGCAGAAGAAGAAGTTGTTGCCGGCGGTGTGCCGCACCGAGTTGCCCCACCAGTCGATCGGGCCGCCGAAGGCCTCCAGAGCGTTGATGAAGAAGAGCTGATGGTTCTGGCAGACAGAAGGTCCGTCGTAGATGTAGGTGGCATCGGAACCCAGGCCGGTGTCCGCGGGCGAGCCGATGGCGGCCATGGCCGTGGGCGCTGCGATCACCCACTCGTTCAGGCCGTAGTCCACCTCCGGCACGATCTTCGTTTTGGACGGGTCGCCGCAGACGAACAGCGCGTAACTGGCGGTATACGTGCTGCCTCGGAAACTCGGGCAGCGGAAGACCTGACCGTTCTTGACGTAGGGATAGAGCATCACCGCCCAGTGCTGCTGCGGCAGGTTCAAGCCCATGCTGGGGCCGTCCGTCCAGTAGCCTGTCTGAGCGTCCGGGCAACCTCCGGGCCAGGGCTGCGAGTAGTACGTCTCGTCGTAGTCCTGCACATACATCATCGTCGCCGTACCGATCTGTTTGGTATTGGAGAGGCAGCTCGTGGTGCGCGCCTTCTCACGGGCCTGGGCGAAGACAGGGAACAGAATGGCTGCCAGTATCGCGATAATGGCAATGACGACCAGTAGTTCGATGAGGGTGAAACCGGCTCGCTTGTTCATGACTTTCCTCCTGAAAACCAGTGACATTGAGACAGGGCGCTGCAAGAACGACCGCCTCAGCGGGTGGGGAGCGCGCGCTTTTGGGATGAAGCGCGCAGTTGAAGACTCACGTCGAGAACGACCTGCAAGGGCGGCCCTTGCGGAGCGGCAATGCGGCTTTGCAGGATACTCCATCCCTCTCTGCAAGCCGCCTGCATGGGGAGCGAAAGCGACGTCAACGGCGTTTCCAAAAACGAACAGTAGGGCAGATCGTCGCAGCCGGCCAGAGCGACCCGGTCGGGGACGGCGATCCCGGCTTCTCGCAAGGCGCGATACGCTCCCAGACCGATCTCGTCGTTCTGGCAAAAAAGCGCATCGGGTAGCGGCTCCCCTGCCGCCATCCAGGTGTTCAGGCCCTGTCGGGCCGATTCCATCAGAGTAGGCTGTTCGGCCTGCGTGGGAATATCGGACTGCCGCAGGCCGTGCCGATGGACGAACTCGGAAAAGACCGCGTACCGCTGCTCACTGGGATGCAGGCTGGTCGGCGGCCCCATGTAGCCGAAATGGCGACAGCCCTGCTCCTCGAAATGCGCGAGCAGCGCGTTCAGCGCAGGCGCGAAGTCTACGCGAACGAAGTCCTTCAACTGCGTGTTGTTGCTGAACAGGCCCACGACCGGCGGGATCGCTCCCGAATGGTGGGTGAGCGCCTGCCAGAGACCATCGACGAGGAACAGATAGTCGAATACGAAGACGCCATCCAGATCCCACTGAAGCAGGCGGTGCCATTTCGCGGTGATCTGGCTCGCCGAACTGGTAAACACCATCAGTTCGTATTCGCTCTCTTCGAGCGTATGCCGCAGATGGCTTATCACGGTCTGAAAAAAATAGTCTTCGGTATCCGGCACGAACACCCCGATGAGCTGGGTTCCCTTGCCCTGCAGGGCCTGCGCGATCCGGCTCGGGCGGTAGCCCATAGTCTGCGCTGTCGCCGTGATGCGCAGACGTGTCGCCTCACTGATGAGCGCGGTCTGCTTATCGTTCAGGACTCGGGAAACGGTGGAGTGGGAGATCCCCAGCTCTTCCGCGATTTGTTTGATGGTTACGCGCACATTTTCTCCATGCACACGTGTGTTGTCACACGTTAGGATACGACATAATAGCATAGCGTCTTGCGCTTGTCAAGGGATCTTTTGAAAATTTATGGAAATTTGTGATGGTGGGCAAAAGGGGGAGGGGCTGTAAAGCGCCCTTTACAAGGGACAGTCGTTCTCACCGGGGCGGAGAAGTTCTTGTGGGTCGGTCGTCTGCACGCCCTGTACCGGCCGCAACAAGTTCTCCGAAGGGTCTCGGTATCTACACCGATCGCTTCGCGGTCTCGCGTGCAGTAGTCAGCGCTTCTCCAGGTACCGCCTCGGTCGTTTCGGAGTTTCGCAGCACGCTTTCACACTTTCTTGGCGTCACGCAGAGGGTTGCAGAGGAGATCGAGTGCCGAGATGGACGTGGGCTTACGGCTCCGGGAGAGGTACGTCGTATTCGGCAAGAATGTGATTGAACACGCCTTGGGCGGAAGACGACACGGTGATCTGGTGCATCCCGCGGTCATCATAGATCTCCATGTGTTCACACGGGAAGCCAATGAGAAGGTCCACCGTCTTCTTGCCTCGCACGGCTCGAAGGCCATGATGCGGCTCAAAACAGTTATGACCTTCCCGCTTCCCAAGCCCCTCCCATACCGCCGCAACAAGATCGGCGCGCTGCGGCCTCTCCCGCACTCTGGTCTGCCCTACGATGGGATAGCCGTGAAAGTTAGGTAGCGCCTTCAGATCCGCTGTCGGGAGTGGGTCTTTTTGAAGCGAGTAGAGATAAAGTTTTTCGCTCTTCACGAGTATCAGTTGTACTTCCGAAGGCAGCGCCGCATCTATTCTATTCTCCTGATCGCACCGCGCCTGCGTGAAAAGGACACCCCCGATGCCCACCGTTGCGAAGCACAACAGCAACAGACCTTGTTTGCGTTTCATAGGACCTCCGTCTCCCGCTAAACCATAGCGCGACACCGTTTTACGCAGGGGCAGTGGAACGGCGATTCCGCCCTTCTTTGCGAAGGCAACGCGTCACAGAAAAAGTTCACCTGCGCGACCGGATAGACTGCGTGGCCCATCCTGAAATCGACGGCGGTACCTGGAAAGCAGAAGAGGGAGAGACATACGCTTGTCTTTCCCTCTGTTACGACTCGATTGAAAAATTGCTTATTGGGGTTCGCAGCAACGACTTCCGACTCTGCAGGCAGGCCTCTACGAAAGACCGAATTACGACCC
>JAYUMV010000218.1:0-1605 GCA_043762265.1 Chthonomonadaceae bacterium
CTTCACCCTCTGCGGGAGCGGAATAGCTCGTGGGGTTGCCGCAGGCGTAACCGTAAGAGTTGCTGGAACCGCCGCCCCCCGGAGAGTTGAAGCGACCGACGTCGGGCAGATAGTCCCGCCCTCCCGACATCACCAGGTTGGAGAGGCTGTCGGTGAACGCCCCGCTGCTGCCCTGCCAGGCGAACGCCGTATTGGACGCCTCTCCCCCGAGGGAGCCGCCATACGCTTTGTAGGCGACCTCCTGAAGGAGAGCGCCGATGCCGTTGAGTCGGCCGCTGAGGTTGCAATCAAGTCCGTGATGACACGGGTTTCCTGACGCGACCTGTCAGGCCGTTACCGTCCCGTGACGACGTAGGAGCGGCGTGACTCATTCAAAAGGAGGGGGTGCTGAATACGGTCGAACAGATCCAGAATCGCATTGGTCCCCTCGCGCAGTTTCAGTTCGCATTCGGCGCTGGTGATCGGCACGACCCAAAGCAGATGAACCGGATCCTTTTCGATTTGCAAGTGCTGATCCAAGGTTCCATCCGGATGGACAATGGAGTCAAGCAACAGCAGGGTATCGAGCGCGGATCCTTCGAAGAGAGGTTGGGCAGGGTTACCGTTGGGAAAGGTATGTCCGTGATCGAACCAGGTGCGATGGTCATGCGGGAAATGCGCGAGGAGACGGAGAATGGCGATATACTCTTTCTTGGGTTCGTGGACATACACAACCAACTCCGTGCGCCTGACCTTCTCTCCACGCGGGACACGCAGACGCAGATCGCTCATGCCGCCGGTGACCAAAGTAACGAAGTCCCGGCCTTCATAACCGGCCGGGTAGACATAGACGTCCACATGCGGAGCCTGCAACCCTACCTCATGGTCCACGAAGTCGCAGGGACCGAAAAAAGCCTCGTAAACGCTCTCTCGCTGCTTCCTCCGGCGGTCCATGGCTTCCGGCGGGAAGCTGACCGGCGGTTTGGCCGCGGCATAGGGCAGTATCTCGGACCCTCCCGGAGTCGTTTCCGTTCGGGGTCGGCCTTTGCCGTCCTGGTTTCCAATGTGCATGGCTTCTTCTCCCTCTCTCAGAAGACGACCAGGCGACCGTCCGGCCACTCCCCACCCTTCCAACCACAGGGCAGATGCCCGGCCTCATAGACCCGCAGCAACTGCAGAAAGAAATCGGTCGGTGGATGGCATGCGACATAAGCGTCTTCCATGAAAGCGCCAAGCAGGTTCCATTGGACGGAGGCAATGAGATCGTCCGGTTGACCCAGGCGTAGTCGAACAGCCTCGATTTTCGGCGTTACTTCGCCTGCAATAAACGCTTTTGCCTCCATCACCAGAGGATTCCATAAATCGTTATAGGCATCTTTATGGTTGAACGCTAGATGCATAGTCAACGCATTGCGAGCATGCAAAGTGGCGAGTTCCCACACTTGCCGCCTTTCATGCTTGATTGCGTCTTTCCAGGATACCGCACGGACGACTTCCATGTCCAGAGGGAGATCCAGCGGATCTCCACAGTGGGCAAACCACTCGATAGCACGGATGCGTTGAAACATCTGGGGGTTTAAGGTAATCATCGTCGTCCTTTTGCGTTTAGCGGATCTGGTACCCTAG
>JAYUMV010000219.1:0-3368 GCA_043762265.1 Chthonomonadaceae bacterium
CCCGGTGAGCCGAAATCGAGCAGTGTAAAGCGGCGATACAGCGCTTCGATGTCGTAGACATCATGGCCGATAAAGTGGCGTTTTGTATCTTTCAAAAACACGAGCACGGTGTGTGTCTTGCCCAGCACACGCGCCTCCCCGACGCCGGTCAAACCTTCGTCCGTCTCCAGAATCAGATAGGTCAGGTTGCGCCAGGGCGTGCCGACGACATAAGTGCGATATCCGGTAATCTTCAAAGCTCACGTTCCTCACTTCTATGGGGTTCACTTTTCACGTCCTCCATTTGCCCATAAGCCCCGGTAATTCCTCCTGGCGCGGGTGGTGAAAAAAAATGCGTTGCAATCTCTTGTGTACGGGTTCCGGTTGTGATATACTGGCGGGAGTGGAGAGGGCAGAAGGCAAGTAAAGCATTCACACGCCGATTTTTCAGTATTAGAGGGCGAGTTCAGCCAGCAATCAGACTGCGGTGTTTCGCCGTGGCTGCCGTGAAGCCTGCTTCACATCACCGGACATCGATTCTACTCAGCGGTAGGGGGGTACTAGTTGTCTCTCCTTCGGCGCTGAGAAGACGTAGTCCACACTAGGTGAGACAACTAGTACCCCCCTACCGCCTACAGTGACCGACGCCGGTTCCCAGGGGGCTTAGTGGTTCGGACAAAACCCTCTAATAAACTTTTCCCGGCACGCCCTCGCTGCGTGCCATGAGGAGAATCTCTCCGATGGCCCAAAAAGTGTCTCTGGATCGCTCCTTGACGATGCGAATCCAGACGCAGTTGCAGACAACGGACCTCGAAAGCCTTCTGCGCACGCCCTCGGACGATCTGCTCTCCTACATCCGCACGGCGCCGTTGATATACGGTTTTTGGGGCGACTTTAAGCGTCTGGTCAAAGCCGCTGAAAAGTCGACCGCTGTTGAACCTCTCGCCGCGCTCCTCGCACGCCTCGACGCTGCGGATCTGCCCCCACACTCTCCCCGCCTGCCGGACGCACCCCTGCAAGATCGCCTCAATGGCGTGGGGCGCATGGAGTTTGATGGCGCCTACGCCTATGTGCTTACCACGGATTGGCGTTCCCACGGAGCGTATATCGTCGATATGACCCTGCCCGCGCTGCCAACGATCACAGCCCACATCAAGGTCCAGAATCTCATCGATATCGCGATCAGCGGCACGAAAATGATTCTGCTTCAGAGCAGTTCCTGGAACGTGAAGGGACGCCTCTCCTGTTATGACATCTCGAATCGGCAGCATCCAAAGCCGGAGAGCGGCGTCGAGTTGGCCACAGGAGTACGGGTCGCCGCCTCAGGGACGCTGATCGCGGTTGTGAGCCCGCAGGGTCGCCAACCGGGGCTTCAACTGTTCGATGCTTCGCTGCCTGGTCAGTTGAAACCGCAGGGATACCTGGCCCTCTACCATGCCTCCGCCATCCAGATCGTGGGCCACACCGCCTATATCGTCACCGAAGCGGAACGGGGCAGCAAGGACGGTCGCCTGACCGTCGTCGATTTCACCAATCCATTGCAACCCCATAAGGTCAGAGAGATCTCCATTCCGCCCAGTTCAGATCTGTCGGTGCAGGGCCGCTATGCGTACCTCGCGTGTACCACAGACAGCCAGAGCGCCCCGGATGTTCAGGCAGGACTGGTCGTTGTCGATCTCGCTCCGACAGGCCTCGCGATATTTGGTGGCCCGCGCCAAATCGCGCACTTGCCCTTAGGAAAAGCGGCGAGCCTTGCCGTTCAGGGACGATACGCTTATGTGAGCGTCACGAGCGCCCAGTACGGCGCGAAAAATACGGGAGGACTGCGCATCGTCGATATCAGCGATCCAGCGCGCCCACAACAGGTCGGCAGCTTTCCGGCGGACGAAGCGCTCGCGGTGCAGGTCGCCGGTGAGGTCGTCTGCTTGAGCCTCGAAGTTGGTTGGCAAAAGAGTTTCCGGCCGATTCATGTCGGCGAGCCTTCGCGTCCGTTGCTGCTAGGCGCCTCTCCCCGTCAGGAGACGCTGGCTTACATGAAAAGGCGAGGCCGACGCTTGCTGCGCAATCTGGCCCTGCGCGATCCCGAAACGTATGTAAAGACGGTCGTGAGCGTGCTGGTGGAAACGGCGAAATCCAGGCCGCAACTGGACACGCGCTTGCAGTGGATCTCGATGGATCTGCTCTACGGAGGCGGCACCCGCTACGCGCAGCACGCGCACGGTCGAGGCGGCTACGGCGCTCCGCCCCCTGGCCTCTCGCTACGGACCCGCGAAGAGCGCTTTCCAGAACTATGGGATCGCTACCCTGAGTGCGCAGAACAGCTCTATACGACGCCGAAACTGCCGACCGAGACGTGGGAGATGGCCGCCAAGATTCTGCTTAGCGCGAAGATGCTGTTGCCGCCACTGAGCGACCGTATGTTGACTCAATTCCTGTCGTCTCCCTCTCCCCTTCTCCGCTCCATCGCAGGGCGTCAAGTGACTGCGGCCCTGGAGGCCGGTAGAACGGCGCCTGCGGATGTTGTGGCCGAAACCTACTTCGGCGGGACGCGGCGACAGCGTGCCATCGTCGAACGCGCCGTGCTACAACCGCAAAATCCAGCACCGTGGTCTGCTGCGTTCGCCACGCGCCTCTACCAGATCGCGAGCGAAGTGGCCGAGTCGAAGCCGATCCTGCCGCGCAAAGCAACGCTCGCTTTCGCCCTGCTGATCTCGCGATTCCCAGCAGTGTTTAACAAAGAGGTCCCGGCAAAAACCTCCGTGGCGCTCTACCACGCTGGGCGTCCCGACTTTACGGACTGGGCGTTGAGAGTATTCCGGAATCTCCTGCCGATGCAGTTGCCGCTCTGGCTGGTCACTCTGGAGACACTGCCGGAAGAGATCCGAGAGCCTGCTGTTCAGGCGATCGTCGCGGGCGTTGAGAGCAAAGAGATCCCACGCAAGACTCTGGGCGAACTTATCCTCCATGAGAGTGAATGGGTGCGGCGAACTGCCTGGCGTATTCTCGCGCCCAGCCAAACTCCCCTGGCGGATATTGCCTCCGTCTGGTCGGAACTTCTCGATTCTCCTGCGCCGACACCGCCGCTCGTGACTGCCTTCGCTTCTCCGTTCGCGCTGGCCCTCTTCGCCCGCTGTGATTTCGACAGCCACCGCTTGGCGAGCCTATTGGAAGCACATCCCTTCCTGATCCCCCTGCTGCCCACGCCTGCCCTGGAGAAAGTCGTTGCGGTGTTGCCGCCTGCTGCGGTGATCCGCCTGATCGCAGAGGCATCCGAACTGCAGTGGCCAGAACTGCGGCTTGCGATCTTACTGGGAGCGCTGCTGCCGGAGCGCCGCGCCCTGTTCTGGCGGGAAGCGTTTGCTGCCATCGGCGCGACAGGCGAAAGGGCG
>JAYUMV010000220.1:0-5963 GCA_043762265.1 Chthonomonadaceae bacterium
CCTCTTCGTATCGCGACACCGGCCGCATCCTTAAGCTCTCCTCCGCCGACGGCGCGCGCATTTCGGCTGTCTACCTGCCCCTTCCGCACGCCCGTTATACCCTGCTCTACAGTCACGGTAATGGCGAAGACCTCGGACGCATCCTGCCGATGCTCACCAGATTGAACGGCATGGGGTTCTCCGTGTTGGCGTACGACTATCATGGGTACGGAACCAGTGCGGGCGTCCCTTCGGAAGCGAATGCCTACGCGGACGAGAACGCCGCGTACGACTATCTGGTCAAAATGCGCGGCGTTCCTGCAAACCATATCCTCGCAATGGGGCACTCCCTCGGTGCCGCGACGGCAGTCGATCTTGCCAGTCGGCAACCGCTGGGCGGGTTGATTATAGACAGCGCCTTCACCTCCGCCGACCGTATCGTGACGAAGATTCCCCTGTTGCCGTTCGATAAGTTTCAGAACCTTGCGAAGCTAAGTCGGATTCGATGCCCTGTCCTCGTAATCCATGGCAAGCAAGACGGCGTGGTCCCGCTCTGGCACGGGGAAAGGCTCTTTGCGGAGGCAAACGAACCGAAGCAGGCTCTCTGGGTCGAGGGCGCGGGCCATAACGATCTGTTCGATACCGCAGGCCCTCTGTACGCAAAATCGCTGCAAGACTTCGTCGCCCTGATAGAGACGCACACTCCGCGTTGAGCCGCAGCAAGCCCGCTAGCTGCGTCGCGTGAGACGAGTTGGGTTAAATACGGAGTGTTTCTGCCTGCCGCAAAGGAAAGGGTTTACTCGTACCGAGGACGCATGTTATAATAGGTTATCAGTGGGAGAGATCCGAAAATGCTGCCAGCACCTGTCACCGACCCCAATAATCCTGTCTCCGATCCTAACAATCCGATCTTGTCGAGGGAGCTGTATGAGCAGATATTGCACTACGCTACCATTCCGGTTCTTCTCTTCTTGATCTGGTTCAGTTGGTTTCTCATCAATCGCCTGATGAATCCGGAGCGGAGGCAGGAGCGTCGTAATCGGGAGATACGCAAAGCCGTTGCGGAGCGCACTGCCCAACAGCAAGAGGAAGCCGAGGCACGCAAAGGCGGATAAGCGACAGGTAAATCCAGGGCGGTGAGGGGCGCTTCCCGCCGCGTCAGCCTGCGATTCCCCTGTCGGCGTACTGGTCCGGCAGGCGACCGCGCTTGACGCAGTCGCGGAAACTCCAGCCTCCTCCACCTTCCGTCTTATAGGTCCAGAAGAACCAGCCCTGCGTGGTTTCGTAACTGATAAGCTGCGCGCTGCCATAGGCCCGCAACGCAATCTCCTCTTTGAATCCGGCTGCGCCGCGCAGAGACTGCGGGTCGAGTGCGCACGACCACTCGCCAACGATGCCCCGGAACTGCTGCTGCATCTTATCCAACTGCCGCTTGCGCTCGAGGCCTGCGATCTCGACATGCGCGAAGATGTCGTTCTTTTTGTCGCCGTCCGTATAGCACTGGTAGAGATGCGTATCGAGGAGCACGTTGGCATACTCCGGCTCCTGCATAAAGTTCGCCCACTCCTGCGGCCGGAACCCATCGTGAAGAACCACGGCGGTGCGCTCCTTCCCCACATGCTTGCGCACGAGCCGATAGGCGTCCTGATAGTAGCGCTTCAGAAGGGGCAGGGGAACGTCCCAGCGGGGTTCGTTGAGCAGTTCGAAGCCCAGGAAGTTATCGAACGCTTTGCAGTGGGCCGCAAGATCGTCTACGACGCGCAGGGTATGAGCGATGTTGTCCGCACTGGTATGCCAGCCGAGCGTTCCCGCCCGTCCGCTATGGTCCCAGCCGTTCTGGCTGCCCGGTGCGCCGTGCAGATCGAGCAGGACGCCGATACCGTGCGCCTTCGCCGTGCGAAACGCCCAGTCCAGGCTCTCCACCGCCGAAATGAACGGCGGATTCTCCTCCAACACCCAGTAGCCGACAGGCAGACGCACGGCGTTAAGACCGCGTGCGGCTATCCATCGGAAGTCATCCTCCGTGATCCAGGTCTCCCGATGCCGCTTCAACCGCGCCGTCGCCTTGTCCTTGCCCAGGGTCTGGCAGAGCGTATACTCGTCTTCCGCAGAGGTTTCGGCAAAGACGGCAGGCGTAATCCATTTTTCGAGCACGAGCCAACTGCCCAGGTTGACCCCGCGCCAGGGTTCCGTCGACTTTGCGAGGGGCGCGATCCCCGCAGCCTTGCCGTCCGGGTCTTTGGTCTGAGCGAAGGCGGACTGCGCACCGCAGAGAGACACCCCTCCCGCTGCAAGAGAGCGCTGCACAAAATCGCGTCTATTCATCCGATGGACTCTCGCTTTCCTGAGGTGCTAGCATGCGACAGCATCCGGTGACTTGTTCTTGTCCTCGACGACGTCCTGCAGGATGGCATCGACCTTGATACCCTGGGCCTTGACAAGCTGCATCAGTATCCGCTGCTGTTGCTCCAGATGCATCAGAATCACTTCGATTTCCTCTTCGGCTTTGATGTTTACATCCAGATCGTGTTCCGCTCGCAGTTCCGAATGGCGGCCCTGAAGGTTTTGGCCGACCATAATCAGAGGCATCAACAGGATCTGTATGACGTTGCTCATGAGCAGATAGGCGACAAAGGCAGGGAAGGGGTCGAAAGCTTTCCAATGCAGGGAATGGACTTCCGAGGCGAGAATATTATACCCACACCAGACGATCGTCCAGACCAGGATGGCAAGAAAAAAGCCCATCGTTCCGACGCAATCGGTAACCCGGACGGCCACACGCTCCAGACCTTTGATGCTGTCTTCATGCTGTTGATTGATATCGATAGAAGGCTTTCGGTTCTTTTTCCATTCTTCCAGAGACATCGGAACGGTTGTAGTAACCAAATCTTGTGTCGCCATATACTGTTTTCCTTGTCTGTTCTTGGTCACAAGCGCCAAGATGCCTGGCCGCATAAGGGCGCAAAACAGCATAAGGCTTGGCGGCTTGCTGAGCATAAGGACGTGTCAAAACCCTCCTTTGTTCCAGAATGACGGCTCGCCGGACGCCTGCGGCGGAAAGCAAAGGCGGTCCATAAGGTAAGATTAGGAAGACATAAAGATCCGGTTGTCACGGCACGGATCTCAAAGGAGAATACGCATGGGGAGCCTAACAGTCGGTCAGGAAAATTCGACATCCATCGAGTTGTACTACGAGGATCACGGCGTGGGAAAGCCGGTGGTGCTCATCCACGGCTATCCGCTGAGCGGCGCTTCCTGGGAGAAGCAGGCGACGGCGCTGCTGGAGGCAGGACATCGGGTCATCACGTACGATCGACGCGGATTTGGGCAGTCCAGCAAGCCGACGACAGGGTACGACTACGACACCTTCGCCGCCGATCTGAACATCCTGATGACCCGCCTCGATCTGCACGAGACGACATTGGCCGGATTTTCGATGGGGGGAGGCGAAGTGGCGCGCTATCTGGGTAAGTACGGTTCGGCGCGGGTGAGAAAAGCGGTTTTTATCTCCGCCGTCCCGCCGTTTCTTCTTCAGGCGGACGACAATCCGGAGGGCGTTCCCGGCAGCGTCTTCGCAGGCATCGAGGCTGCCGCGGCGGCCGACCGCCCGGCGTTCCTGAAGGCCTTCTTCCAAAACTTCTACAACACAGACATCCTGATGGGCACCCGCATCAGCGAACCGGTTGTGCAGGCCGACTGGAATATTGCCGTTGCCGCCTCCCCTACCGCAATACGCGAATGCATCGGCACATGGGGAACGGACTTCCGCGCCGATCTGGCGTGCATCGATGTGCCCACCCTGGTGATCCACGGCGACGCCGACCGCACCGTTCCGCTCGCGATTTCGGGGCAGCGGACCCATCACGCCGTCAAAGAGAGCCGCCTCGTGGTTCTGGAGGGCGCACCGCATGGCCTCCTCTGGACGCACGCTGCCGAAGTCAATGCCGCCCTGACAGACTTTCTCAAGTCCTGAAAAAGTATTTTTGAAAAACACAGCGGCGCCTTACCGCTTTTGCTCGGCGGCGCGGAGTGGGGTACGAGGATTGGACAGACTCTGTGTGGGAGGGAGTGCGCATGAGCCACGAATCGCTGGAGACGCCGCCGCCGGATCAGGGCAGCCGCACCATGCCCGACTTCGTAAAACGGGGACTGATACGGGTTCAGGGCGGGCTGCTCTATCTGAAAGCGCCCTACCGGGTGCTCTGGATGCGCGAAGAACATCCGGACTGGGGAATCGTTACGTCGATCGAGTATGCCGACTACGAAAAGGGATTCGCGGTCGTGCGGGCAGTGGTCATGGACGGCGAGGGCCGCATCATGGCGACGGCGCACAGTGAGGAGAGCCGTGGGAAACTGCCGTTCTTACGCAAAGCCGAAACCGGCGCTATCGCGCGTGCGCTCGCTCTGTGCGGTTACGGAACACAGTTTGGAGAGCTGGAGGACGAGGAGAGCGCCGACAGCGTGTCGGGAGATCCGATGGGTGGGCCGGGAAGAGGCCTGAGCGCCGGAGGAACCGCGGTTGGAGCGCTGTGGAACGGGCCGGGCGCCTGCCCCTCCTGCCGCGCGCCCGTCGGTAAGAAGCACGCATCGAGCTGTAAAACGTAGGACCTGGCCCCATGCCTTCGGAAGCGGACGGGGCGGGCAAGGAAGGGTGCGCCGCCGAGACTATCCGGCGGCTTGCTTTCAGGGCCTGCGAAGGGGCAGTCCGCCCTGTCTATTCGGTGGAGATGTAGTGATCCGATGGATCGGGGGAGGCCTCGTAGCGCACACCGAACTCCGGTTGGCAAGGCAGCGCATTGCGCCAGTGCGCCCGAACCCAACTCCATGGCAGAAAC
Organism: Chthonomonadaceae bacterium; assembly: GCA_043762265.1. Taxonomy (GTDB): domain Bacteria; phylum Armatimonadota; class Chthonomonadetes; order Chthonomonadales; family Chthonomonadaceae; genus JANXLO01. Next base: position 4,815 of record JAYUMV010000220.1, read on the forward strand.
CCGTCGGGGGGGTCTGCCCCACAGAGCGGGCAGTGGGTAAATTCGAACGCAAGATGCCCCTGAGAATCAAATCCTTCTTTGCACGCACTGCACCAGGTAAACCGCTTCGTTCGCTGCTCACAACCGGGGTGGTTGACGGCGCGAATCATTTCATCCTGCACGATTCCAACCTCCTTATTGGACGATAGAGAGACTTGGCTGAGACGGACACACACTATGTCTCCCCTATTATACCGTGTACAGGCGTGCAAATGCTTTCCCCTGATGGACCGAAATCCCTGTCCGCCGATCTAAGGCGAACTTTTTCTTGGAAATAGCTTGTTTTTGGAGCGTGCAGGGGAGGATTCCAGAGCGATTAGCCAGAATAGAAAGTTCAGATTTGTTTTATTGGTCCTGGATCTTTAGTTCGCGTTCAAAATATGGAGTTGCCTGAGACGGCGCGCCGAGTCTTTCTGCAATGACGGGAAAGAGAGCGCCATGCGGCAGATCCTGGAAAGGGTCGGATATGTCCCCACTGAGAATCATGATCGCCGACGATCATTCCGCTGTGCGCAGAAGTCTGCGGCTGTTGCTGGAATGCGAACACGATATCGAGGTGGTCGCCGAAACCGCAGACGGCATGGAGACGATCCGGGCCGTGCAGGCTCTGCAACCCGACCTGTTACTGCTGGATATTAAGATGCCCCAGATGAATGGTCTGGAAGTGCTGCAGTATCTGCGCAACGAAAAACACCCTCTCGCGATCATCATCGTCTCCAACCACTGCGAACAACTGTACGTTGCCGCAGCGCTGCGACTGGGAGCCGATGCCTTCATTACCAAATCGGCAGGGGTCGAGGAACTGCTGGAGGCGATCCAACGCGTTCGACAACGGAAGGCGACCCGCGCTGCGGAGCAGGCGGGGCATCCCAACAGCCGGGACTCCGGTTGTTGTGGTCGCCTGCTGGCAGAGACACGGACCGAACCGCACCAGACCCAACGCGAGTGGTCCGAAGCCGGCTAAAGCGACCCTGGGGCCGCGTTCCTTACGGTGAGCAGATAGTCTGCTCACCGTATTTTTATGATTCCGTTCCTGGAACTTAGCCAACAGAACGGGGCCGGGCAATAGAGAATTGCCCGGCCCCGAGACGTCGCTATGAGAGGCCTGTG
>JAYUMV010000221.1:0-11850 GCA_043762265.1 Chthonomonadaceae bacterium
TGTTTCCCGCCCCGCAAAGCCGGGCGGGAACCGTGTGCAAGAGGCTCAGACCCCAAGGGATTTCAGGTAGTCGCGACTGATGACGATGGCATCGAACGGGTCGAGTTCGGTGCTATCCTGCTCGGCGACGATATACTGCGCTCCTACCGTATCTGCCGCGACGTAGGCGCCGCGCAGATCGACTTCGCCCTGGCCCAGTTCTCGGAAGATCGGGCGGGTGATGCCGTCGTCGGCGGTCTCGCGGACGCCGTCTTTGAAATGGAAGTACCCGGTGCGTTTGGAGTGCATACCGATAAAGTCGATGGGATCTTTGTAAGCGAACCAGACCCAGAACACATCGATATTGAACTTGACCAGAGCGGGATCGGTCTCCGTATTCAAGATCTCCATACCGTTGGTACCACCGAGGTCGTCGAACTCCCAGGCGTGGTTGTGGTAGTGGAAGGTCAGCCCCTCGCTGGCCAGCCGCTTACCGACCTCGTTGAACAGTTTGGCCGACTGCTTGTAGCCTTCTACGCTCTTGCTGTCGGCGACGCCGGAGCACATCAGATTATGCACGCCGAGCGACTTTGCATAGGCGATATGTGCGTCCAGACGTTCCGGGTTCGCGTAGTCGCTGTAGCCGAAGTGGGCGCCGGAGACCTGAAGGCTATACTCATCGAGCAGACGACGGGTCGTCTCTTCCCCGTACGATTCGAACAGGTTGCCGCCCTCGAACGCGGCGTAGCCCGCTTCCGAGACATCGCGCAGCACACCCGCGAAGTCGGTGCGATTGCGCTCGCCGAATACGATCAGTTGAACCGATGCGATGGGGGATGCCATGATGGATGTTCTCCTTTGATTCCCGAAGTCATAATGGTCTCTCCCCGGTTAATACGCCGACGCGCACGGAAAACCCTTTCAAACCAGCGTTTCGAGGCGAAAGCCGATCTCTGGGAGGCCCAGAAGACGGGTGCGAGTCGTCTGAATCGCCTCGTCGCCCAGGTCGCAGCCGATCCAGCGCCGACCGAGGCGCTGCGCGACCGCGAGGGTGGTGCCGCTGCCGCAACAGAAGTCGGCGACGAGATCGCCGGGGTTCGAGGAGGCGAGCAGAATACGTTCGAGCAGCGCCTCCGGTTTCTGGGTAGGATAGCCGGTACGAAGGGCGCTCGCCTGGTTCTCGATGTCGATGTTCCAGTAGTCGAGCGGCAGTGTGCCCTCGCCGAGGTAGTGGCGAAAGGTGAGTTCGGGAAAAAGAGTTTCGGTTTCCGGCGGCAGATCGCGCTTGGAGCGCAGAGGGCTGCCGGTAATTCCGCGCCCCATCAACCGATACGCGCCTTTTTCGTCCTTATGGCGGTATTTACGCACATTCGACTCGCTGTAGGGCAGCAACACGCGCTCAGGATGGAAGGTGAAGGTGTCGGAGTTGGTGTAGAAGAGCAGGGTGTCGTGCTTGCGATTCCAGCGTTTCTTGGAGTTGATGGCTTCGCGGTAGCACCAGACGATCTCGTTCTGAAACCGCTCCACCCCGAAGATCTCATCGAGCAGCAGTTTGGCGTAGTGGACGGAGTGCCAACTCAGATGCAGATAGAGGCTGCCGGTAGGGCTGAGAAGCTCACGCGCCAGCGTCAGGCGGTCGAAGAGCCATTGCAGATAGTCGCCCAGCGTGCGCCAGGTATCGGTAAAAGTGGAAGGCGCTTCCGGCGCCGCCTCCCGCATACGCCATTCCCGTCCGGTAAAAAACGGCGGATCGAGGTAGATCAGATCGATCTTCCCCGCGATCTCCCCACGTAACGCCGCCATCACCGCCAGATTGTCACCCTGAATCAGACGGTTTCCGACCCAGGCATCGGTTGCTCCAACCTCCTCCTCTATACAACGCAACGTCGGCACAGGATCGAACTCAGTTCTGGCAGGCTGTTTGCCTTCCCACGTCACGCTCACACTGTCGGTCATTCTATTTTCCTTCTCGACATTCAAGACTGAAAAACTGTTGAGAGTATACTTTATTCCGACATCGTGAAGCGTTAGCAAGCAATCTCCGAATGGTATGCTGAATTTGTCGGCTCGCATGGTAAAGTAATTAGTAACGGTTAGGCCAATTTTGCCCTAATGGGGAATGGGCAAAAATAGTCACAACAGGCTAGACGGCCAATCCAGCAAGGAGACACCAGCATGTCCCATTACCAGATCACGATCACCCTGACAGAAGATCAGGTCAATGAGATCAATGCCAGGGGCCTATATGTGACCCTCGCAAAGCAAAACCCGGCAACAGTGACTCCTGATTTCAACGCGGTTTGGGTCACATTTCCACCGGCTACAACGACCCTTAGCTGGCAGGATAGCTACTCAGTCTATGCTTTAACAACTATGGAAAATGCAGCAGTTATAGAGACGTTTATGCTCAGCGCCCCTGGTGAAAGTTGGACGTTTAGTAATGCTAATTTCCTCGGGCCGAACACTCTGGGTAGTCCATCCTATGGCATAGTTAATGACGGGTGTAACCATGAACATGAACTGTGTGGGCTCTTGTGTGCATCCGTGGTAGGTTGGAGTGGGACTGACGATGCCGATAATGTTGGGCTTGCACGGGCATGCCAAATAGGAGGCCCATCAATACAGCGGGAACCAGGGTAGGCAAATATCGCATAGGATTTCCTTTACCGAAAAGAGACTGAAGCGGTTGCTCCCATCCACGACACCAAAATCATAGGCGTATTGGAATAAGATTGGCTTGCAGACGGTGTTCGCCTATTAAATGTTTCGCGGATATGCCTGAACTCCGCTACGATAGGTGCGTCCCTGTCCTCAAAGCGCCTTATGAAAAGGCAATGGCCGAAGAAGATGTCGCCATGCCCGAAGTCGGCGGCGAAATACCGTCAGTGGTTCGGCGGAAGGACGACTGTTTTTTCTGTCGCCAATCGGCGGCGATTGCGGACTCTCTCCAGCAGTAGGGCGTTCAGGGCCACTCCTGCGGCGCAGAGCGGCGGCAGGCTAAGGGCCAATCGCCAGTCCACTCCTACATTCACCAGCGCGCCTATCGCCCAGGGAAAGATCGCTACGCCGATATTGCCAGCCGCAGCGATGGCTCCCAAAACCGTTCCGGCCACTAACGGAAACCGCTCGGTGCCTTCGGCCAGGATCACGCTATAGATTCCGCCGAAGCAGAGGCCAGTCAGGATCACACAGAACATGACGGGGAAAGGCGTCGCGCCGACAAGGGTCAAAGTGGCGCAGACCGCGCCCGCCGTCGCCAGGGAGCGGCGCAGGGGAACCAGCGCGAAGCGACTCAGCAGCCAGCCGGTGGAGAGCCTGCCGAGGGTCATCCCGACCCAGAACACACTGACGATCACCCCGGCCCAGCGCCCACCGTGCTGCACACGCTCCTGAAAGTAGGTCGGCATCCAGGAGAAGAACCCGACCTCCGCGCCCGCATAGAGGAGCTGCGCCAGACAGAGCACGAGGACGAATGGGTTGCCGAGGGTAGAGAAGAGGGCGGCCATTCCGGGGGCGGCAACGCCGCGCGCAGGCCGGGGCATCGGCAGCAGCGCCAGAACGACGCCTGCGGCTCCGACGCCCGCCGCCAGACCGAAATAGAGCAGCCGCCAGTCGGTGCCTGCTTGCAGCAACTGCTGCGCCAGCGCCGGACTGATGATCGCGCCCACCCCGAAGGCGACCTGCATAAAGTTCAGCACGATCGGCCGCCGGTCGGGAAAGAGGTCGGAGAGCGCAGCGTTCATCACCGACTGCATTCCGGCGCTGCCCGCCCCGATCAGAGGCGCGGTCAGCAGAGCCAGGCCGAACGAGGAGGCTGCACCGCAACAGAGGAGACCGAGGGTGTAGAGGCCGACAGAGAGGAGCAGCACAGGCTTGCGGCCGAAACGGTCGGAGAGCGACCCGGTCAACATCACTCCGATGACCGCCCCCATAAAACTGGCCGGAAAGAGCCGGCCTTTGACTTCAATGCCGAGATGAAAGGTGCGCCCTACGAAGGGCAGGAGCACCCCCAGCGCGCTGATATACATGGCGTAGAGAAGGTTGAGCACAAAGCCTGTCGCCAGCAGCGCATTGCGCCTCCGCTCTCCTGATTCCGCTCTGATATTGGTCTTGCTCTCGACGATCGGTCTCCCCGCAATCACATTTTCTTGTAAAAGCAGTATACCCGATCCAAGTTTTTGATAACGGCAGTGCGCGCAAAACGAGATTCACGGCTGCACGTTGGCGAGAAAGTCTTTGCTGGTCGTGTCATTGGTGTCCAGACTGGTGTACTTGCGGAACTTGGCGCTGCCATCATAGCGCATTCCGTTGAAGCCATCGGAATGGCGACTCGGATAGTGGATATGCGGGGCGATCGTAGCTGCGGGTTGATCCAGGTCGAGAGGGAATGGGCCGCGACGGTACTCGCCATTGAGGAACTTAGGTGGTTTACTGGTGTCGGCACAGCCTGGAGTTTTTTTGTGATCCCACACAAAATAGACTGTCGGGTTGATGACGAAGGCGTCCGGCTGTCCCATTGGGCCATTGTAGATGTAACTCATGGCATAGCCCACCTGCCCTTGCGGGTAAGAAGGGCAGCGGAATACCTGCTGATTCTTGACATAGGGCTGTAAAAAGCCGCCCTTTACACCCTGATAGTTCATGGGCAAAGGCGATGGCTCCGGACCCAGGTCCGTATCATAGGGAGCCCACCAACTTTCGTTAGGACCAGAGGATTTGGTAGTGAGGGCCTGGCCACAGAACGGATCGGTCGGACTATCGGGACAGGTTCGGTAGCGGGCGTTCACCTCGTCATAGTCCTGGCGGTACATGTTCAGGGCAAGACTGAGTTGATGCTGGTTGCTGATGCAGGCGGCGGAGCGGGCCTTTTCTCGCGCCTGGGCAAAGACCGGGAAAAGGATGGCGGCCAGAATGGCGATGATGGCGATGACTACGAGCAGTTCGATCAGAGTAAAGCCGACAGACCTATTTCGCATGGGATCTCTCTCTTCCGGTATAATCAACGACATCAAGGATTATATCTTCCTGCAGGTATTTCTGTCAATACGTCATAAATACCTGCATCAAAAAAAGGGGCGGGAGAGTCGGTATGAAGGCGGAGAGCGGGCTACAGAATCAGGTGAGAGCGATCCGAGAACGGCTCGGCCTGAGCCAGCAAGAGTTGGCGAATGCGGCAGGTATCGCGCGTCAGACCATTGGCGGCATCGAGGCGGGGCAGTATGCGGCTTCCACGGTGGTCGCGCTCCGTCTGGCGAAGGCGCTGGACTGCCGCGTCGAGGATCTTTTCTGGCTGGAAAGCGGGCTACAGACTATCGAGGCCGTCGCTGCGGAAGGATTGACGACAGGCCCCTGTCGCGTCCTGCTGGCCCAGGTGGGAGAACGCTGGGTCGCGCATCCTCTGATGGGAGAGCAGGCGTTCCGCACCGAGATGATTCCCGCCGACGGCCTCGCGTTGGGCGAATCCGGCGCAGGAGTGTGTACCGTGCAACTGCTCGACGACAGCGAGACTCTGCGTCGCACGGTGCTGCTGGCAGGGTGTGCGCCTGCGCTGTCTTTGTGGGCGCGCTCGGCGGAGCGCTGGTATCCCGGCCTGCGTATCCACTGGACCCATGCCAACAGTACGTCTGCCCTGGCGCGCCTGGCCCAAGGCGAGATCCACGCCGCCGGTATTCATTTTTGCGATCCTGCGAGCGGGCAACAGAATGCCGATTTCGTACGCCGCCTGCTGCCCAAGCAGGCGGTCACGCTGGTCAATCTCGGCGTGTGGGAAGAAGGGTTGGTGATGGCGTCCGGCAATCCGAAGGGTATTCACGGCGTCTCCGATTTGGCACGTCCAGACATTGAACTGATCAACCGGGAAGAGGGGTCGGGGTCGCGTCTGCTGCTCGATTCGCTGCTGCGGGCAGAGGGATTGTCCGGGGCGGCAGTGCGCGGTTACGATCGGACCGTGACAGGTCACCTGGATGTCGCCCGTTTTCTCCTCGCCGGTCAGGCGGATGTCGGACTCACGACCTCCTCCGTCGCCGCAACTTACGGATTGAGTTTTCTCCCTCTGCACGCCGTCCGCTACGATCTGGCCCTGCGCACCCCCTCCCTCACGCACGAACCGGTTCGGCAGCTTCTCGACACGCTTCACCACCGCTGGGTCCGCTCGCAGTTGCAGGCGCTTGGCGGTTACGATACCACGCATACCGGGGAGGTCATGGAGGAGACCCTCCGATAGAGTAAAATGGTCACAGTCGGTTCCCTTTTTTCTCGCCTACTCCAGTTTGGGGTAGGCAGCAAGTTGGATTATTTTAAATATTTTCACGTGAAGCGGTAAGGAGTCGAGGAAATGATCGTCCAAGTCTATTTGACGATAGCGGTTATCGTACTGCTGGTCGGAGGCCTCGCGGCCTGGGTGCTGCTCCCGCCCATCCTGCGACGCTTGAAATTAGAAAACGAGATGGACGCGCAACTCAAGTTGCAGGCGGCGAAAGAGGCCGCAGACCGCGCCAAGGCGGCGGCGGAGGTCGCTCAGTGGTGCACAGACGCACCGCACGACGAAACCAGAGTTCAGGAGAATAAAATACCGTGAGACTCAAAAAGATATTGATCGGCTTGGGAGCGCTTCTGGTGCTCTGGCTGATCGGTTTCAGCATCTGGAACAGCTTCAACCAGTGGATTCCGGCAGGACATGTCGGCGTGTTCTACCATGCGGACGGCGGACTGGAGCATACGGTCTATCCGCCCCGACGCGTCTTTGTGGGGTGGATGAAAACGCTCTACATCTACCCGGTCATGGAGCAGGCGGCGATCTATACCAACGACCCCGACGAAGGCGAAGTAAAATCCGCCGATGCCGTGCGCGTGACGACCAATGACAACGCAAACACGGATTTCGATATGGTGGTCTGGTATCATGTCGAGCCGAACGATGTGCTGAAGATATTCGACAACTATCGCGCTCAGCCGCTGAAGCAGATCCAGCAGACGGTGATCCGCGCGTCGGTCCGCCAGCAGGCGAGCGTCGTCGGCAAAGACTACGATGCCTTCACGCTGATGGGGAAAGGTCGCAGTGAAGCTTCCCAGAAGCTGACGGCGCTGCTCAAAGCGGAGTTAGGTCCCCGAGGGCTGACCATCGACCGCGCTGAGTTCGCCTCGCCCTATCCCAACGAACAGATCATGCAGCGCATCACCAGCCAGGTCAACAGCGAGACGGACCTGCGCATCGCCGAGATCAATAATCAGAAGGCGATCATCAACAAGGATATCGCCATTACGCAGGCCGAGGCCGCCGCCGAATCGTCTCGTCTGAAATCGGCCCAGACCCAGGCCAAGTCCCTGGAGATCCTGAAGCTCGACTCCGACATCGAAGCCATGAAAAAGTGGAATGGTCACATTCCGCCCATCAAAGCGCGAGCGGGGCAGACGATCATCATCACCCCCGAGACGCTGCAGGCGCTTATGGGAGGCAATAGTCATGAGAAACAGTAGTCGCACCAGGATCGTAGGGTTGCTTCTGACAGCGCTTGCCCTCTCGCTGACCGCAGGATGCGGGTACCACACCATTCCGCCCGGCAGTGTGGGCGTAAAGTTCAACGGCGCTACAGGGATCTCGCAGCATCTGCTGAAGCCCGAGCTCGTCTGGGTGGGCTACAATGAGACCCTCGTGATCTATCCGACCAATATTCAGCAGGTCAGCTACGTGCGGAACGCCAAAGAGGGCGACAAGCCCAAGGACGACGCGATCCGCGCTACCACCGCCGAAGGGGCGCCTCTTCCGGTAGACGTGACCGTCAGCTACCGCATTCCTAACGATGCCGCCGCGCTGACAGCGATCTTCAACCGTTTCGGGATGCCGGATGAAGACCCCGAGCACCCGCTCACCTACATTCAGAACGAGTTCGTGCGCTGGGCCACGGTGGTCGCGGTCAACAATGTGAGCGGCAGGCACTCGATCTTCGACCTGCTCTCCAAGGACCGTGCTACCTTCGGCCCCGAGGTCAAGGCGGAACTGCAGCCGATCATGGAGGAGTGGGGGCTGCATCTGGAAGACGTGCTGATCCGTGAGATCCATCCGCCGGACACGATCACGGCCAAGATCACGGAGCAGCAGGGCGCGCGGGCAGAACTGTCTCAGCTTAAGATCCAGAAGCAGCAGGCGGTCCTGGACGCGAAGACGACGATCATCAATGCGCAGCGCGAGGCGGAAAAGAACCGCCTGCTGTCGCAGCAGGGCGACCAAGCCGTGGCTCTCAAGAAGCTGGAACTGCGGCGCGTCTTCATCGAAAAATGGGATGGGCAGTCAGGGCTGGTCGGCGACGGCCCGATTCCGCAGTTCTAAACTGGAAGCGGAGTGAATTCGTTGCCGGGAGGAGGAGCGCAACCTGGGTTTTGCTCCTCCTCGGTGCGCTTCTAAATCTTGACAGGGAGAAGGGTTAAGGGTATACTGTGCTGTCTTGATTGCCTTCAGGGGATCGAAAGTCGGAGCAAAGGCTCCGAAAGAGTGCCCGACAGGCAGATTTGGCAAAAACCCGTCGGTGAGAAGAAGAAATTCTGCTCACCCGAAATCGGGGCTGTGGCTCAGTTGGGAGAGCGCCTCGTTCGCATCGAGGAGGTCAGCGGTTCGAATCCGCTCAGCTCCATGTTTCTGATTTTCTATTCCCATGTTGTGAGAGGTTCGTCTCCGGCGGCCTCTAACCGATCAAAACCCAAGGAGACGACATTATGTCCCGAGTTTGTCAGGTGTCCGGCGTAGGCCCGATGAAAGGCCACCGCCGCCGCCACCCGCATAGCGGCGCGTGGAACCTTCGCGCTCCCAAAAAGAACCATACCTTCCTGCCCAACTTGCAGACCGTCACGGTGAGCACGCCCGAAGGCAAAGTTCGCCTCAAAGTGACGACCAGCGTGATGAGCAGCCGCAACTTCCAGGACTACCTGACGGGCGTCAAACCGCTGCCGAAGGAACTCTGCAAGAAGTCCCGCAACCACATCAAAAAGTCGTAGTCCGACGATCTGGTTTCTCGAAACGTATTTGTCTGCTGCGCCGTTATGTGATAATGTAACGGCGCAGTCGGCTTGTTAAGCCTCTCGTATCCCGTTTTTGTCGTCACCGCGCGCCTGTCACCTTTTCTGACCTGTCTGCCGAGAAACACACTATGAACGAGATCGAAGCTGAAGTCCGTCGTCAAATGCTGGAAGAGCGCGACCGCGCATTGCGGGAAGAAGCTCCTCTGCATTCTGTTGCTCCTCCCATCACGAACACCGGAAGTTTTGCGCCTCCTCCTGCGGTTCCTGCTTACCACGCTCTCCCGCCGCCTTCATTTCCGCAGACCGGTGCGCCCTATCCGCCGCACTATCCCTCCGCAGCGTATCCGCCTTCGGCTCCTGCCCAAGCGCCTCCCCCGTATGCGCTGCCGCCCGGCGCTCCCGCTGGCGGGCCTAAATCGGCCCCACGCAAAGGGATCCTGGGGGGCTTGAGCGCCATCGGGATCGCGATTGCGAAGTTCTGGGGCGCTATCAAAGGCCTGCTGATCGGTCTCAAATTTCTGGCCTACGGCAAATATTTCTTAACGGCAGGCACTATAATGATCTCGATCCTGGCGTGGTCGGCGATCTACGGCTGGCGGCTCGGCGCGGGCGTCGTGTTCTTGATCTTTCTCCATGAGGCGGGTCATGTCTTTGCCATCAAGCGGGCAGGGCAGGAGGTCACCGCCATGGTCTTTTTGCCGTTTATGGGCGCCTATGTCAAGCATCAGAGGATAAGCAGCCCGGCGGAGGGGGCGGAGATCGCGATCATGGGTCCGGTGGCAGGGATGCTGGCCGGCGTTGCCTGCGGCGCGGTCTATGCCATGACGAGCAGCCCGATCTGGCTGGTGCTCGCTTACGTCAGTTTCTATATGAACCTCTTCAACCTCAGCGCCATTCCGTTTCTGGACGGTGGGCGAATCACCCGCATCATTCCCCCGAAGGTGCTTCTGATAGGCTTGCTCGCGACCGCCGTGATCAACTACCGCTTCCCGATGTGCTGGCTGTTGCTGCTCTTCGCGCTCCCACAAATTGTCGAGCGATGGCGCTCCGGCACGATTGATCCTTCTCTAACGATCAGCAAGCAGGAGCAGCAGAACTATACGGTGGCCTATTTCGCCCTCGTGCTCTTTATGGGTTTTGCCGCCCTGACCACCCAAAGTTGGCTATGGGAACTGCGTCGGTTGGCGCACCATCACTGAATTTTCATCTCGTCATCCCTGATCTTCGTCCTTCATCGCTTTGCCTTGCATTTTTCGTAGAGGAGAATTGGCTTTGTCAAACTCTGTCTGTATGCTGCATACCGACCGTCCCGCCACCGCTGTCTGCACCGAATGCAGTCGCCCACTCTGCCAGGAGTGTACGCAGCTCGTAGCGGGCAAGCCGGTCTGTCAATCCTGTCTCACCGCCATTCGTTCTCGCGTCGCCACCCAGTTGAACGCCGAAGCCACTTCCCAGCGGACTGCACAGCCTCTGCCGCCCCAGCCTCCCTCCCTCCCTTATGGCTCCCCCGGAGCGTATCCTCCGGTCGGTCAGCAGCCCGTCGCGCCGCCTTACGACGCAGCACGCACCGATCTTGCCGGGAACTCCTATAGCCCGCCGCCCGGTTCGCAATATGCCCCACAACAGCCACCGCTCTACGGCGCTCCGCAGAACCCTGCCTATCCGCCTCAGCAGCCCCAGGCACCAGGATACAACCCGCAGGCTCCCTACGGAACCTCGCAACAGCCTCATCCCGGCCATAACCCCTATGGCGCTGGCCAACAGGGTCGCCCCCCGGTGGTTCCACAGCCTGCAGTGAACCCTGGCACCTACGTTCTCGGAATCGTCTTCGGTCTCCTCGCCGCAATCGTTGGCGGAGTCCTCTATGTCGTGGTAGCGCAGGCCACCCACATCACCATCGGGTACATGGCGCTCGGTATCGGATTTTTGGTTGGCTGGGCCGTCAAAATGGGGACGCGTATGCCTTCTCAGGCGGCAGGTATCCTGGCCGTCGTGCTGACTGTTATCGGCATCCTGCCCGGTGAGATCTATTTCTATAGAGATCCCACCGACATTCTCTTCACGGCGCTCTTCCTATTTATCGGCTGCCGTTGGGCCTACCGCATCGCCGCCCGTGGGAATTAAATACAATCGGGAGTTGTTTATGTCTGTCACGGAAATATCGCCTGCAATTCGTGTGATTAAGACGGCATGTCCGCACGACTGTCCGGATACCTGTTCGATGCTGGCGACGGTGCAGAATGGGAAACTGCTCGGGGTGAGCGGGAACCCGGAGAATGCGTTTACACGGGGCAATTTGTGCCGGAAAGTGGCGCACTACGAGGAGCGCGTCTACAGTCCGGATCGGCTGCTGACGCCGCTGCGACGGGTTGGGAAGAAGGGCGAAGGCCGGTTCGAGCCGATCTCGTGGGATGCGGCGATTGCAGAGATCACGACGCGCTGGAAAGAGATCATCGCGGACAACGGGCCGGAGGCGATACTGCCTTACTCGTATGCGGGCACGATGGGCGTGGTAAGTATGAGCGCATGCGACACGCGCCTCTGGAACCGGATGGGCGCGAGCCAACTGCTGCGCACGATCTGCTCGGCGGCAGCGGAGGTCGGGTACGGTTACGTCAACGGCTGGTCGGGCGGAATGGACCCCGAAGACTTCGTCAACAGCAAGTTCATCATCGCGTGGGGCACGAATCTCAGCAGCACCAACGTCCACCTGATGCCATTTGTGCGGGAGGCGCAGGCGCGGGGCGCGACCTTCGTCGTCATCGATCCTTACCGCACCCGTACCGCCAACGCCGCCGACTGGTTCGTGCAGCCGAAACCCGGCACCGATGCGGCCCTCGCGCTCGGCATGGCCCATGT
>JAYUMV010000222.1:0-2496 GCA_043762265.1 Chthonomonadaceae bacterium
GAGGCGCAGCGTATCCGCCTCGCCACTCAGATCGGCAGTGGCCTGATGGGGGTGCTCTACATCCTGGATGAGCCGAGCATCGGTCTCCACCAGCGCGACAACACGCGGCTGATCCGCACGATGGAGCGCTTGCGCGACCTGGGCAACACGATCCTGGTAGTGGAACACGACGAGGAGACGATGGAGGCCGCCGACTGGCTGATCGATATCGGACCCGGCGCAGGCGAACACGGTGGGCATGTCGTGGCGCAGGGCACTCCGGCAGAGGTCAAAGCCAATCCCAAGAGCATCACGGGGCAGTACCTGAGCGGAACGATGCAGATCGAAGTGCCGCCCGTGCGGCGCGAACCGGGAGAGCGGTCGCTCGAACTCGTGGGCGCGCGGCAGCACAACCTCCAGAACGTAACCGTCAGCATTCCCCTGGGCCTCTTCGTTGCCGTCACAGGCGTCTCCGGCTCCGGCAAGTCAACGCTCATTCAAGAGACGCTGTTCCCGCTGCTGATGAACCGGATCTACGGTTCGCACGCGGTCTGGGGAGCGCACGACGAGTTGCGCGGCATCGAGAATATCGACAAGGTGATCGACATCGACCAGTCGCCCATCGGCCGCACCCCGCGCTCCAACCCTGCTACCTATACCGGCGTCTTCGACCTGATCCGCGATCTCTTCAGCAAGACGCAGGACGCCCGTGTGCGTGGCTATGAGCCGGGGCGCTTCTCCTTCAACGTCAAGGGCGGACGCTGCGAAAGCTGCAAGGGCGATGGCATCCTGAAGATCGAGATGCACTTCCTGCCTGATGTCTATGTGCCCTGCGAGGTCTGCAAGGGTAAGCGCTACAACCGCGAGACATTAGAGGTGAAGTACAAAGGCAAATCCATCGCCGATGTTCTGGATATGACCGTCTCCGAAGCCGTCGAGTTCTTCTCCCAGATGACCAACATCGCGCGCAAGTTCCAGACCCTGCACGACGTCGGCCTCGACTACCTGCGTCTCGGTCAGCCAGCCACTACCCTCTCCGGCGGCGAAGCACAGCGCGTCAAACTCGCCTCCGAGCTCGCCAAGCGCAGCACCGGCCGTACGATCTACATCCTGGATGAGCCGACCACCGGCCTGCACTTCGCCGATGTCGAGAAGCTGATCGGCGTCCTCAATCGTCTCGTCACCTCCGGCAACACCGTCCTGGTGATCGAACACAACCTCGATGTCATCAAGACCGCCGACTGGCTGATCGACATGGGTCCCGAAGGCGGAGACGGCGGCGGCAAAGTCGTCGCGGTCGGCACCCCCGAACAGGTCGCCGCCATTCCCGAAAGTCACACCGGCCAGTACCTGCGCAAAGTCCTCGACAAGCGCTGAGCTTTATAAAAACGATTTGCATGTCGGCTGAGGAACATCTATCGCTCAATGAGACTGTTCCACTCGCTATTTCAAATGCTGTCGTAATAGATGTCAGAATGTTCTTCGCGCATCAAGTAGGTCTCGTATTTATCTGGATCATAACCCAATATGGCAGTCGCAATGCGTTTTGCTTCCAGTTCATAGGGACGCTCTGCGTAAGCGAACTGCGCTCTTTGATCTTCGAAATCGATCTTATCCAGAACTTGCTGGGAATGAACATACTCTTCTACAAGAGCATGGACGAGAACATCGGGGTCTACTTTGAAACGCATGTTAAGGACCACAAAGCGCTCTATCCCATTTTGAACGAGATGCACTGCCAGAACGCGATTGGTCAAGCGCTCGGTAAAGACGACAGGCGCTTTCAACGTCTCCTCGGTGATATGCTCTCGCAGTTTCTGAATACCCTCTGCGGTGAAAACGGAGGCTGCATCAGGCAGTTCCTGGTCTTCTCCCGCTGTATAACGGGCTTGAAGATACACTCTGTAAATATCTCGACGCAGCAGGTATTCCGCACGGGTTCCGTACAACGTATTACGGGGAGGTAGTTTCATCATTATAATCGGCGCGAAGTTGCCGTATCGACAGCAACCACATGCGTAATTGTCAACTCTTTCTTATTAAAAGGCGACCTGGATCGAACCCGTAACGAGCCGTCTTCCGCTTCCAGTTGTCTTAAATATACCTGCTCTTCCTGCATGATTTTTTCCTTATCTGCCTGTTTAAAAAGCAGTTCTAAGGCCTCCTCAACAAGCACATCGAGCATTACACCTGTCTCGGAAGCGATTCTTTGTAGTCGCTCGGACTGGCTGTCTTTAATTTGGACCAGACTGCTCATTTCTATATCCCTTCTGCCATTTTCATTCCAAATCTGTCGGAATGCATCCATATCCACGTTACACTACGCCTCATGCCACCCTCGCCCTAAACGTACTGCCTCCTTGTGAACGCTAAATTTATTCTCAGTTTGCCATCGTCGAGGATTGTCATAGCGACTACGTATCGCACTGCTAAATTATACCACCTCAACAAAAACAAACCTGAAGCGATTCCCGGTTGAGAAGCTGATCAGCGTCCTCAACCGTCTCGTCACCTCCG
>JAYUMV010000223.1:0-8090 GCA_043762265.1 Chthonomonadaceae bacterium
TTGGGCGCAACTGCGCAACAATCGGTGCGGTGGATTGCATTTCCGAAGGCAACAGATCATCGACGGCTTTATCGCAGATTTCTACTGTCATGATGCCGGACTCATCATTGAAGTAGACGGCAGTATACACCATCAACAAGTGGACTACGACCTGATGCGCGACCGAATCCTCGCCGCCCGTGGCCTGCGTATCATTCGCTTCTCGAATAACCGTGTCTTCGCAGAACTTGCTATTGTCCTCCAAGAAATTCAATCCGCCGCACACGATCTCCCCTCGACGCCCCCTACCTCGTCTCCCGACCAGAAAGGCATAAAGGAACGCTAAAACTCGCCGAAAAGTTTACGGGGGCTAGCCAAGAGCGTCCACGTATTATTTCGCCAAGATAAATGGCGACTCATCATGTCTAAAAAATCTCCGCCCGTGTAATCTTCCGATTGCCAAAACCCTCCATGATCTCTTATAAACGATATCTGCTCGTACCTATCGGGCAACGCCTGTTGAAGTAGCCCCAACACTGCTACCCTCTCCGTAACCTTCCGCGCAAACAGTTCATGAAAGGTATATTTGGCCTGGGAGTGCCGCATATCGATGAAGACCGCCAACCAGTCTACCCTGTCCACCTGTTCCAGAAGCACAGTCATATCCTGGACAACAGTGAGTTCAAAGGGGCTTGCCGCCACCGCAGCGGACAATCGCTCGATCCTCTCAATTGCTCCACCACAGCCGAAGCGTTGATACTTCGCTTCACCACGCGAAAGAGATCTGAGAATTACTCTCCAAGGAGTTCTTTCCCTTTCCTCTTTCTTTTTATCTTGTTGTATCAACCTCTCGCGCATTGTGCTCAGTATGGCCCGGCTCCCTTAAAACATAACGGTCATAGGAACGATGTTTTCGTTGCGGTAACTAAAGAGCAGCACTTCCATAGTCTATAGTCCGTCTATGTCCCCCGCAAATCGAACCTGCAATGGAACAAATGAGAGATGCGAAGAAGTCGTTCCTTGTTCGGGCACCCCTTCCCTGTGAGCGAAGCGAACGAACCAGGGAAGGGGACGGGGGTTAGGTTTACCCCGCAATCTGCTTCTGAAAGAAAGCCGCCGCCGCCCGCAGATTCGCCTTACGCTCCTCCACGGAAAACCTCCCCAACGATTCATCCTCCAGGCACAAATCACGGTCATAACCGGCATCCCTCAGCAACTGGAAGTAACGCGAATGATCGATGTCGCCCTCATGAATGGGAGAGACATATTTGCCATATTCGTAGCCGATCTCGCGCTGGATCTCCTGGATCTCTTTCGGGTAGGCGATGTTTTTGATGTGGGTGTGCTTGACAATGGGTGCGAACTGTTCGAAGATCTCATAGACTTTCGAGAGCGGCCATCCGCGCCAGTAGAAGTTGCCGGAGTCGAGGGTCAGACCCAGTCGAGAAGAATCGACCAGTGCGAGCAGGCCCTGCAGAAAATCGGGATCGTTGCCCTGGTTGCCGTGGTTCTCGATTCCCAGGTCGATCTCGGTCGATTCCGTCTCCGCCAGAATCTCCTTGAGGGCCTCGGCCACGAGACGTTGACGCTCTTCCAGAGGCAGATGCCGTTCACCGCTCATGGCGGAATCGATACGCACGACAGGCGCGTCCAAAGCGGCGGCGGCGCGGACGGTACGGACCGCCCATTCGATCTCGAACTGCTTATCCTCGGCGTTGAAGTTGTTGCCCATACAGAGCGCCGCAATCCGGAGGTTGTTCGTCTCGGCTTGCGCCTTGAGGGCCGCGAGATCGTCGGGATCCGTCAGGTTCAGGCGCTCTTTGCCTTCGACTGGCACGATGGCAGGCACGGTGTCATCCCGCTTGACGAACAGCTCGATGCCGGGGATGCTCAGGTCGTGCAGGCCTTCGACCAGCGTCGTATAGCCTGCCGCGAAGACGACATCATCGCGAATGGAAAGATACATGGATTTAAACACTCCTAAATGTAGATTTTATAGGTCTGGAGATGCTGCATCGGGCCGTAGAGAGACCAGAGCGAGCCGACGACGTAGTCTCCGAGAATCAGCCCTAAGAAGAACGGCACGGCACTGTTGTGCGCCTTCATCCCACCGAAGCGAATGATGAGGGCCTTCGCCACCCAGGCCATGAAGAAACAGAACCAGAAGTAGTCCATCGCGAACGAGACGGACAGGGCATAACCGGCGGGATGGAACGGCCACCAGAGGAAGTTGCCCCGCATGAGGCGCATAAACAGCACCAGCAGAAAGCCGACACCGACGTAGAGCAGTTCCGTCGGATTGACCCGGCTGGGCGTCTGGAGCCAGCCGCTCAGCTTATCGTAGCTCTCTCCCCCTACCCACGTTTTGAACCCGACGGCCTTCGACGCCGCCCCTTCCGCGAAAGTCACGTGCAGGTTGGCCCAGTAGGCAGCGAGGGTGCCCCACACGAAGGCGATGAGCAGCATCCAGAGGATTGAGCTCTGTTTGATTTTCGCCGTCTCCCCCAGCTTCATGGCTTCCAGTTGGTTCGGCATCGGATGGCAGCGATAGCCGCGATTGAACCAGTACATCACCGACATGGCGGTCAGCGCCTGCGGCCCGATGGCGGCGCTGCCGAACAGCGTCACCAGGATCAGGCGCGGGTTGACGAAATAGATCTCGTGGGGCGTGCCGAGTTCGGCGCGTACGCGTGTCAGCGTGATCGCCAGCAGAAAATAGATCCCGAAAAAAAGCGCTGCGACCCACGGTGTGAGGCCGATCCGCCAGGAGAAATAGGCAAGCACGAGCGCTCCGACCGCCAGGCCGATAAATGCGCCTCGATACTGGCGGGCGAGCGTCCGCTCTTCCGGGCCGACCAGGGTCTCTTTGCCGAAGGCCATGCGCCAGCATCGCCCGATCTGTCCCCGTAAGGCCCAGGCGATGGTCAGTCCCCAGGCGAGCCAGGCGCCACTGGCCTGCTGTTGGAAAAACGGAAATCCCTGGCTGCCCGGTCCGTCCAGACCGGCGACTGCCCCGAACACCTGGAACAGCTTACGGGCGAGAAAGAAGAACCAGCAGGAGAATGAGAGGTCGAGTGGCACGAAGAACGCCAGGCCGATCGCGAACGGATAGAGGGAGATGTTGGTCCCTCCCATCGCGCTCCACGGTCGCGCCGTGATGAACTGCCCGATGTCGAACTGTTTGACCATCGAGAGATACGGCAGCGACGGATAGATATAGTGCATGCCGTTCAAAACATCGACGAACCCTGCCAGCGCGAAACCGATCCACATCATCTTACTGCGGAACAGCCCCCCTGCGACCAGGCCCTTGCCGTCCTCCTCGGTCATCGCGACCGGCAGTTGGACGATGGGAAACGCAAGTCGTTCGTGGTCGCTCCACTGGGTGCGCAGCAAAATATTGATGCAGAGGCAGATGCCGATCAGCGTGCCGATAAAGAGCGACCACCAGGCGAGTGGCCCTACGAACGCGCCCCAGTAACGCGGATTGTACGGATCGACATTGCCGAGGTAGTAGGCTTTCAAGACGTCGGGATCCCGCACCAACCAGAACGACGGCAGAAAGGGAAAGAAGAGGGTCTTCCACTTGTTTTCGGGCGTGGCGAACCGATCAGCATGCCCTATCGCCCCGAACAGGTTCTGGAACATGTCGTGCCCGGCGACCAACGTTCCGACGACCAGCACCATGTATACCGTCAATAGCTCCGCCTGATTCAAGGTCAGGCGCGGCGCAAAACGCGGCAGCATACGACGGACGGCGATGTTCAGCATCACCAGCCAGAATAGAAAGAAGATCGGGGTGATGAAGAGCGGCAGGCTGGTCCCATCCAGCGTATACCAGCGCACCTCGACCACGGTGATCCAGTAAGCGTTCGGGATGACCAGCAACAGGCCAACCAGCAGAGCTCGCCATGTGATACCGCGCATCTTTGCGCTCTCTCCTACCCCGTCAGGAGTTTCGGGTGGCGCAGTTCGTCGCGCCGAAGACAACCTTGGTTTCATGAGCCTATCTTATCACGTTCCCGCTCTCCTTGCAAGCCACCGCCCTGGGATTCGCCGAGATTGCACTGTCAGGCTCCGGCTTGAATGGGAGAGCCAGAGCAATATCGGCACAGGCGCCCCAACCTGCCTCCGCGCGAATGCATTTAAGAGACACAACCCAGTTTTCAGCATTGATGAATCAACCGAGAACAAACGAACAGACGCCAGCATGATGGACCTCCATGTTCCCCGGGAGGCACTTGCGCGCCTATTGTCTGCCGACACGCACGATTCCTGCTGCCACAAGAAGCGCTGCACAGACACGAATATCATGGTATTAAATAAAAAGTAATTTATTAATTTTAAAAACACTCAAATGGCACGGATTGTGCAGTCAAGCAATTTGGATTGATAGCCCGACCGCTATATTTGATAGAGGAGATTTGTTCAGTGAAAAGATTCTCAATTATGGCAGCACTGTTGCTGTCCCTCCCGATGGCCTCTATGGCAGACAGCCCCACCACTGGAACCATCTACTACACGCGCTACGGTGCGCCCGCCGGCCAGACGAATGTCAACCAGGTGACCTTCAACTACGATGGACTCACCTCATTCACCCTGACAAACAAGTTGGGCATCGCCACCACGGTCGGAGCCGACGGAATTATCGTCGGTCCGAATGGCGATCTGCTGGTTGGCGGTCAGGGCAATGGACATGTTTCCGACGTCAGGATTAGCGACGGACACATCACGACTGCGAGTCCCGGCGTTCCCAACGCGTACCATCTGGCGCTTTCGCCCGACCTCACCAAAGCCTACACAACCAACATCCCCGGCAACCTCGGCTTCGTCAATTTGACAGGCGGCATCTCGGCTGGCAGCATCATCACGCTGTCTGGCTCGGATACGGCGATTACGTCGATCGCGTTCGACCTCAGTGGCAACGGCTATTATACGACCGCTGGCCCCGGCGGCACCGGCAGCGTGGGACGTATCACCTTCTCGGGCAGCGCTGCAACCACCACCCGCATCCTGACTGAAGTTCCTGCGGCGCACGGGATGGTCTACGACTCCTACACCAACACCCTGGATCTGTTCGGAGCTTCGCATATCACCCAGTTGAACCTCGATACAAATCTGACCACCTACTCCGACCTCAACCTTACCGGCACCCACGATTCGAGTGGCAGCAATTTCCAGTTCGACCAGGGCGCTCCGGACGGACGGGGACATCTCTATGTGGCTGACAACAACGGCGACATCCTGTTTGTGAACTACCAGGACACTCTGCACGTGGGAGATGTCACGAACTATGTCGATCATCAGTTCCTCGCGACCACCCTGGACGACATCGCCCCGCTCGACGGCCTCGGATCGGCGGCGGCAACGCCCGAACCCGGCACGTTCGCCCTGTTCGGAGCGCTAAGCCTCTCCGGTCTTAGCGCCCTCGTACGTCGCCTACGCCGTCGTAAATAGCCGCGACTACCGAGACAGCGTTTTGCTACAGGCCGCCGTGTTCGCCCTTCTCATTCGGGGGCGGGCATCGGCGGTCTTCTTGTTAGGCGCTGCAGAAGGTGGAGGCAAAGGGCAGTGAGCCGACCGGTCGAGGAAGGAACCCAGCCTCGCGGGGGCGAATGACGTGGTGAGAACTCATTGACAGACAGGAGACAGGCCGGTATGATCCCGATTATAGACACCCATCAGCATCTATGGGATTTGACGCGGTTGCATCTGCCCTGGCTCGACGGTGGCGGACCGCTCGCCAAGAGCCATACTCCGGAAGACTACATCCATGCAACGGAGGGGTTGAACGTTGTAAAGACGATCTATATGGAAGTGGATGTCGAAGAGTCGCAGAGAGTGGCGGAAGCGGAGTATGTCCTGGGATTGTGTGCAGATCCCAATAGCATTATGGCAGGGGCTGTGATCGGCGGCAATCCCGCAGAAGAAGGCTTCGCGGCGTACGTAGACCGGTTCCTTGGGGACCCCTTCCTCAAAGGCGTGCGGCACGTACTGCACGGCGGAATGGCTGCCGGAACCTGCTTGCAGCCGGTCTTCCTGCGCAACATGGACTATCTGGCGCAGGCAGGTCTCCGTTTTGATCTCTGCTTGCGGTCAGAGGCGGTTCGGGAAGCCGCTCAACTTGCCGAACTTTGCCCTTCCACCCACTTCATTTTGGATCACTGCGGCAATGCCGACCCGAAAGCGAACGATCGCTCTCAGTGGGAGCGCGACATCGCAGAAGTGGCAAAACATCCGAACGTCGTCTGCAAGATCTCCGGTGTCGTCGCAGGAGCGCGGCCCAACGCCTGGACCCCTGACGATCTCGCTCCCATCGTTCTGCACTGCGCCGAAGCCTTCGGTCCCGACCGAATCATGTTCGGGAGCGACTGGCCCGTCTGCACCCTCACCGCGACCTATCGCCAATGGGTGGATGCGTTACAGACCATCGTCGCGGCCTGGAGCGAATCCGACCAGCACAAACTCTTCCACGATAATGCCGTCCGGTTTTACGAGTTAGAGAATTAGCATTGCCTTTCGCTTCGGACATTCCACCCACCCCTCCGCGAAGCGAACGAAGCAGGGCAGTAATAGGGATGGCAGTGGCCTCAATACCCACGCTCCGAATCGTAGAGGTTTTGGAGGGGCTTTGCGTTCAGGTAGCGCCGCAGGTTCTCCGTGAACAGGGCGGCGAAGCGGGGGAAGTAGTAGGGAGTCCCACCGGAGGTATGGGGGGTGAGAATGACGTTCTCCAGCTTCCAGAGTGGGCTGTCGGGGGGCAAGGGCTCGGTCTCGAAGACGTCCAGGCCAGCGCCCGCAATACGACCGGCGCGCAGGGCATCGATCAGCGCGTTTTCATCGATGATTTTGCCGCGTCCGATGTTGTAGAGATAGGCGGTCGGCTTCATCTGCGCGAGGGTCTCGGCATTGAACAGGTGGTGCGTTTCGGGAGTGTAGGGCAGCGCGATGCAGACATGGTCCGACTCGGCCAGGAGCCGTGGCAACTCTTCCGAAGGGTAGATCGCATCGGGGACGACTGCCGCCTCGTAACGGGCGTTGGGGTCGCGCTTGGTGGCGACCACGCGCATCTCGCAACCTTTCGCACGTGCGGCCAGGGCTTCGCCGATTCGGCCCAGGCCAACGATCCCGAGGGTCTGCCCTGCCAGTTCATTTGCGCCTCGGTGCGGTCGGCTCCCGCCGTGTCCCCAGACACCTTCGACCTGCGCACGCATATACAGATGGAGTTCACGGGTAAACATCAGCATAAAACCCAGCACATGCTCCGCGATATTGGGGCCATGCACACCGCTTGCATTGGTCAGCGCGAGCTTCCTCGCCCGCATCGTCTCGCTCACTTTGCTGTCCATGCCCGCGCTCCAGAAGGCGATCCAACGCAGGTGCGGCGCGGCATCCAGAAGCTCCTCGGAGACGTTGCCGCTCACGACGACCTCGGCCTCCGCTATCGCCGTTTTCGCGGCGTCTCCCCGACCAAAACGCAGTTCCACCCGCTCCCGCAATTCGGCGTCCGCTGCAATCGCGTCTTGAAACGTCTGCGCATCCGGATCACTCGCCTCCAACATCACCAGCACGACCGTCTTGCTCACCATTCTTGCTCCTCATTGTAAAGTCGATAAATTCTCCAGAGACCGTTTCGCTTTCGGCACACCCGGTTCCTGCTCGCCTTCCCCTGCCTGTCCAAAACAAAAAACAAGTAGCCGATCTTGCGGAACGCATCCAAGCGTTCATTCGCGAGTGGCAAGAACTCTTCCATGTTGGAACACCTTCATGACGCTCTCGGGGACGGCGGCGAAGCTAGGCGTCAATTTCTACCACTTTTTCAAGGACCGGTTGAGTGAGGCCGGGGAAACTCCTCCCCTGGCAGACCTCATCCGAGAACGTGCCGAGCAACTCAATCTGGGCGCATCCTGGGAAGCGGCATGTTCACGCTTCCCTTACTATTGAGGTGATACTCATTCTCCTCGTTCCAAAAAAAAAATAGTTTCTATGTACATTTTCTCAATTTGTCACGTAAGTCAGATACCCCCGCCTAAAGGCAGGGGGCTTGCGCCTGGTCGTTAGGCGAACCCTTCGACCGACACAATAGGCCGTCTGAACTGTCGGCCCGTGCT
>JAYUMV010000224.1:0-8257 GCA_043762265.1 Chthonomonadaceae bacterium
TGCTCTTCCGTCTTCTCGACGATGCGCAGATGCAAGCCGCCTTTCTGCAACTGACCGATGTCACCGAATTTCTGCGAAGCGCAAATCCTGTCTTCGGGCCATTGCTGGGCCAGTGGATCGCAGGCCACATCGAACTGCTGCGCCGCGATTCGGCGGACCTACTGCAAATCGCGACCCACCCACTCCCCGAGATACGGTCCGTCGGGCTGGAGCGCGTCCGGCAAGTCGGCATGAGCCTGCCCTTCGCGCTTCGCCTGCTTGAGTCGGAAATACCTCCTGCGGTCACACTCGGCAAGACGTTTTTCGAGCAGATCGAAACAACAGACAGTCAGAGAACGGAGGCGATTACGGCGCTCTGCGACAGCCCGAAACCGAGCGTCCGCGCTTATGGGAGGGAGGTCTTGACGGCCCGGCCCGATATGCTCGCTGCGACCGATATGCTCGCGCGATTGAGCGAAAATCCCGACCCCGAAACGCAGGCCTTTGTGGCGGGCCAACTGCTGGCGCTTCCTGCGCCGGCAGAACAGACCAACACCTTTGATCGCGCCGTGCTGCGCAGCAGGGACAAGGGCCGCCGCGCCAAAGAACTCGTCAAAACCCGCCTCGATGCGCAGCCAACGCCGGACGTCGATCTGCTCTTGGAGATGGCGCGCAGCCGCACTCCGCGCGACGCCGACTGGGCGCTGGGCCAACTGGCTAAACTAGCGCTGGCCGGTGTGGACATTCCCGGTTTTACACTCGATGGCGTGGCAGGAGGATAAATCGGTGGAGATCACACAAAACTATGCTCGGCCGGGCAATGCCACTCTCGATGCCAGGGGAATGCACCTCGACCTGCCCGCAGAGTTGGCGCGCCCCGGCGTGCATCTCGATGCAATGGTCAAGGACAGTCTGGCGTACGCACGGGTTATGCTCGCGCTCTACGAGGTCGTAACGGGCGATCTACGCGCGAAGCCCAAGGACCATGCTGCTTACCAGGCCTGGGTTGCGGAGCGCTATCTGGAGGAGATGGAGGACGAGGTCCGAGAGTGTGCGGCCAAAACTCCAGCATTGACCGCGCGCCGCAAGGAACTCTCCGCTCAGGTAGGAGCGCTCTCTACCCAGACACGACACTTGGAGTACCTCGCCTTTGGCAGTGTGTTTTATGCTCAGAAGCGCAAGTATTTCGACTGGCTCTACAAACACGACATGGACGCCTGGTATGTCCTGGATCCTGTGGTCAGCGTGCATCCGGATGTCGTGCTGTTCGAAGTGTTTTCACAGGACGAATCGAGTTATGGGCGCGTTACGGTCCCCACCGAGAGCCTCGATACCTTCGGCGAGACACGCTACGGCACAACGAACATCGACTACAGCCGTGCCCTGGCCGATGAGATTCGGCGGATTCGCAGCTATCGCCCGGCCTTCCTGGAGATCGGCGCCGAGGGGGTGAGTGTGGCCACGGGGGCGGGTTCTGCACTGGAGAAAAAGATCGATCTGCCGCCGACCTGGGTGCGCGGCTTTCTCCAGGTACAGTCGGCCTCGGCCTTTGGCGCGGTCGATCTGGAGTTGAGTGCGGCCACTCTGGCGGAAGTGCTGTCGGTGCTGCGCCGCCATCGGGAGAAAGAGAGCCCGCGTTCGCTGCGCTTCGCCATCGCGCCCGGTGAGAAGCCGAAGATCACCATCGAGCCCTGGAACATCGTCGTGCAGGAGGCAGTGCATGTCTATACCGGCGACTACCGTGGCGAGATCCGCCTCTGGGGACGGCGGCGACTTCTCGTCGTGGAGGATCTGCTCCCCCACGCCGACCGGGTGCAGGTACGACTGCTGGGAGGGGGCATGCCTTCCTACTGGACCATCACACAAAAAGGGATGCGATTCGACCTCGGGCTCTCCGGATGGACCAAGAACGACTGGGCGCAGGCCGCGCGCTTCGATCTGCTGGCGGCCACGTCGGACGCGACCCCCGAGCAGATCGCGCAGGTCGAAAACGTGCTTGCCGAGTATCTGACCCTCGCACCTTCCCAACTGGCACAGCGCATGCGTATTCCGCAGGATGCTGCGACGAACATCCTGCAGAAATGCTGTGCGCGTGGTCAGGCGATGTACGATCATGTGACGGGCGTTTATCGCTGGCGACCGTTGCTGACCTTCCCGATCCAGCTTCCGGAGACGGATCAGGACAAGCGGATGGCGCAAGCGAAGCGTATCGTAGATGCGAAGGGCGTCACCTGGACCGAGAAGCCCGCTCCGCCGTCGCGCCCAGCACGCATCCGGTGCGAAGCGATGGTGCGACAGGATGCCCGTAGCCGTAAGGAACAGGCCGTTACGCTGGAGATTGATGCCGATGGGCGCGTGCAGTATGCGCAGTGCGACTGCTCCTTCTTCCGACGCGACAAGCTGCGCAAAGGACCCTGCCCGCATATACTGGCGGCCAGTGTCATCGTCGCGGAGCAGGTCGCATTACAGAAGGCGCAGCAGGAGGTTCACCCCGCAGCGACGGTCGATCCCACCCAGTTCGCGGGTAAGATCTTTGTCTTCACCGGAGCGTTGACGCTTTTCACGCGGGATCAGGCTGAAGGACTGGTTGCGGCGCGAGGCGGAACCGCTTCCGGCAGCGTCAGCAAGAACACCACCTATCTGGTTGCTGGGGAGAAAGCGGGCAGCAAACTGGCCAAGGCGCAGCAACTGGGCGTGACCATTATGACCGAAACGCAGTTTCAGGCGATGCTGGAGGGCCGCGCATGAGCGACGAGAAAACCACGTCGAGCCAGCCCAACTGGCGCACACGGATGCAGGAGGTCGGCAAGTCCGAATTTATCCGGGAAGAGATGGAGCGGCTAGGCTACTGGCCGCCCGAAGCCGGAGTCGAACAGTCTGCGAAAGAGGCCGAGGCGCAACTACAGTCCCTCTACTCCGAACTTCGCCCGCTCCAGTCCGAGTTGCGTGAGATCGACAAAGAGCTGCGGCTCAACGGCAACGTTGCACAACTTCTGCTGGAAGTCCGCAAGAAACGCATCGAACGCGTGCGGGCGGCGCGGGAAGTCCGTCGCGCTGAGACGCAGGAGCGCAACAGTCGCCGCCGCGAAGCCGACAAAATGCGGCGTCAAACCACCCTGCCCTACCTCGGCGCAGGTGTCTCCGCAGGACTGCGTTACGAGGAAGGCAATCCCGCGCTCCTGGAACGCCTCGGCCTGCCGCCGCTGATTTCGGCTGCCGATCTGGCGAATGCCATCGGGATCACGACGCAAGGATTGGCATGGCTGACCTACCATCGTGGCGCGAGCGCCGTCGATCACTATTCCCGTTTCACGATTCCCAAGCGCAGCGGTGGACTGCGCGTCATCTCTTCGCCCAAGCGCCAGTTACGCGCGGCCCAGACCTGGATTTTGACCACGCTCCTCAACCGGATCGCCGTGCATGAGGCCGCGATGGCGTTCCGGCCGGGCCGCTCCATCCTCGACAATGCGAAGCAGCATACCGGCAAAGCCGTGGTCATCCGCATGGACCTGCAAGACTTCTTCCCGTCGATCCGCGCCCGACGAGTACGCGGCCTCTTCCAGAGTTTCGGTTACGGCGAAGGAGTGGCTTCCCTGCTGGCCCTCCTCACCACGGAGTGCCCACGTGTCGCGGCCACGCTGGACGGCGAAAAACGTTATGTCGCCCTAGGAGCGCGTTCGCTGCCCCAGGGAGCCTGCACCTCGCCTGCCCTCACCAACATCCTCTGCCGCCGTATCGATGCCCGTCTGACCGGTCTGGCTACCGCTTTTGGCTTCACCTACACGCGCTACGCCGACGACCTGGTCTTTTCCCATTCGGCATCCGAGGCTCCTGTCGGTCCACTCTTGGGTCTCGTGCGTACGGTGGTCACCGCCGAAGGCTTCGTCGTCAACGAAGAGAAGACCCGCGTCATGCGGCCCCAGCATCGGCAGGCCGTCACAGGAGTGGTCGTTAACGAGACGCCCAGCGTCTCCCGTCACGACACACGCCGGTTCCGCGCCTTCCTGCACCACTGCGAGACCGACGGATTTGCAGCCGTATCCGAGCGATTGGGTAAAAACGCCCTCCTCTACGCCGCAGGCTACCTTTCCTTCCTCCACATGGTCAACCCGGAGCAGGCCCGTCGCTTCCAGGAACGCCATCCCTGGCTTTCTCGGTTTGAAAAAGCCTGAATCTTGTGGTTCAAGCCAGCCCGAAGCGCGGAAAGAGCAGGCTCTGCACCTCTTCAACGGATTGTGCCGCAAATGCCTGGGCCAGTTTGGCTTCTCGGGCGGGCACGGAGGGAGTCTCGTGGTCGCGTAGGGTGGGGATCTGGTCGCGATACCGGTACGAGGAAGGCACCGTATCCGGAACGTCGATACCGGCCAGTGTCGTAACGGCCAGCGTCCACATACGGGAAACCGTCGTCAGGTTATAGCCGCCTCCTCCTACCGCGACAATGGGCTTGCCGAGCGCCTGCACATCTTTGATCGCCTCCAGCCAGCCCTGAGCCGTCAGGCAGACATGCGCGAGCGGATCGAGGTAGTGCGTGTCGGTTCCCATCTGCAACACGATCGCCTCAGGGTCGAAGGCACGCAGGATCGGCAGCGCCGCCGCTCTCCACGCGTCGATCCATGTACCGTCCTCCGTATAGGGTGCAAACGGCAGGTTGACAGAATACCCATCCCCCGTTCCCACCCCTGTCTCGTCGGTATAACCTGTGCCTGGAAAGAGAGTGCGCCCGGTCTCGTGGAGCGAAAGGGTCAGAACGGAAGGATCGTCGAAAAAGAGTTCCTGGACTCCGTCGCCGTGGTGCACGTCGATATCCACATAGGCGACACGGTCAAAGTGGCGACGCAGATGCCGTAGCGCAACCGCGCAGTCATTCAGAACGCAGAATCCGGCCGCACGGGCATAGTGCGCGTGGTGTAGTCCTCCGGAGATGTTGAAGGCGACCTTGCCGCCTCCTGCGCCCTCGATGATAGCCTGCGCTGCCTGCGCGGAAGCGCCGGTGTAGAGCAGGGAAGTCCCATAGATCTCCGGGAAGAAGGGCACATCCCCGGTGCCGATGCCATAACGCCGCGCCTGCGGAATCATGCCTTCCCGATCCATCCGGCTGAGAGCCTCCAGATAGTCTACACTATGCGTCTCCCCTACCTCTTCCTCATCGGCATGCAGAGGCTCTACGACTTCTAATGCGGAATCGAATACGCCATAAGCGTCGAGCAGTTGGTACGTCATACCCAGGCGGCGCGGCTTCAGAGGATGCTGCGGACCGAAGTCGTAACCGGAGAAGGCTTCGGAGTAAAAAAAGAGCGGTCGAGGCATGGAACAGGAGTCTCCTTTCGATGACAAAGTCTGGGAACAGTCTGCGAGCAGTTTACGTCAGTACCAATGACAGTGCGACGGAACGGAAGCAAAGATTTCTTCCACATCCAATACACTCTTTCAACACACAAACTAAGTGAATCGCCTTCTATCGCTGCCCCCAGACGGGAAGTGCGGAGGAGACCAGGGAGATAAAACAATGCCTTACATTCTATTCTGGATCGTCGTCGGCGTCCTAGCGGGTTTTCTAGCCAAAGCGGTTGTACCGGGCGAAGGCCCCGGCGGTATCCTCGGTGATCTGATCGTCGGAATTCTGGGCGCGCTCATCGGCGGATTTGTCGCTGGCATGCTTGGGATCGCTTTCGGAGGCTGGATTGGAACGACCCTGATGGCATTCCTCGGTGCGGTCATTCTGCTCTTCGTTCTGCGGGCCGTTACCGGTCGCCGCAACACTGCCTAAGCAGCAATTGGCGAAGGATCAGTTTCTGAAACTATCCTTCGCCATCGACCGTAGAAAAAGACGAAGGGATGCAGGTTTCTGGAGAATTCCCTTCCTCCTTTTTGACGCGAAGGTTGCACAATTTCATAGAGCCCCTTCGGCGTGGCGGACTTTCCGCCCACCGAACAACTAAATAGCGACAACTTCACAGAGACAATTCCATAACGACAACCGCATATCGCCTAAAACTGAATACGGCCTCTACCACACGGCGTTCCCAAGTCGGGAACCAGGCAGCGTCTACCGTGTGAAAACTACATACAGACAACATCGCGATTCACGTTCCAGAACATAGACGGGGCGGAGCCAAAAGCTCCGTCCCGTCGCAGTTTTATCTCCCTTGCCAAAAGGAGGGCTACTCGTAGCGCAGCAGTGCGTTGATTTCGTACTTATCGAGCGTTTTGCTGCCTTCGAGAAAGGCGAGTTCCACCAGGAAACCGAAACCAACGACCTCTGCGCCCAAGCGCTCGACCAGGCGCGCCGCCGCCGCTGCCGTGCCGCCGGTCGCGAGCAGATCGTCGATAATGATCACCTTCTGGCCGGGATGCAGCGAATCCGAATGAATCTCGACCGTATTGGTCCCATACTCCAGCGCATACTCCTCTGCGATGGTGTTACTGGGCAGTTTGCCGAGTTTGCGCAAAGGAACAAAGCCGACCCCAAGCGCCATCGCGACCGGCACCCCAAATATGAATCCGCGCGCTTCGATTCCGACGATCGCGTCTACAGTCTTCGTGCGTGCCCACTCCGCCAGAAGTTCGGTCACTTCTTTCAGAGCCTCGTAATCCTGCACCACCGGAGTAATATCCTTGAACAGAATGCCAGGTTTGGGAAAATCCGGCACATCGCGTATCAGGCTTTCAGCCCGCAGTTTGCTCATCCTCACTCCTCCACCACGCCTTAAATGTTCTGTCGCCTCATCGCGTCGCAGGTATTGTACCCCGTTTCAGGGAATTTGAAATCCGATGGTGTGCGGGTACTGTCCTTAAACCAGTGGACGGCGCGATCAGGAAATGGAGGCTGGCAAAGATGAGAAAGCAACTTCTGCCCGGAACGGACCTCTACGTTTCGGAACTCTGTTTTGGAATGGGTGGATTTGGGACAACGACACGCGGAGACGCAACCGACCGCCTCGTCACAGCTTATCTGGAGGCGGGAGGCAACTTCTTCGACACCGCCCACTGCTATCTCTTCTGGGAAGAAAATGGCGACGGCGCCAGCGAACGCGAACTCGGTGCCTGCCTGCGTCGGCTCTGTGTGCGAGATCAGGTCGTGTTGGCGACCAAAGGCGGTCATCCGGACGCGGGCGCAGCCTATCGCCGCCCCGCCGACTATCTTTCCGCAAGAACCTTGACATCAGACATCAATGACAGTCTCGAACGACTGGGAGATGCCCGGATCGATCTCTACTATCTGCATCGCGACGATCCCCGAATGACGGTGGAGCAGATCATCGACATCCTGAACCTCGAAATCGAACGGGGACGGATCGGAGCGCTCGGGGCGAGCAACTGGTCTGTGCAACGCATCGCAGCGGCCAACGCCTATGCACAGCATCAGGGGCTTCACGGGTTCGCCGTCTCATCGGTCATGTGCAGCCTCGCGGATCCGGACTGGAAAATCACTCCTGAACCCACTATGCGTTATGTCACCTCCGAAGAGGAGACCTGGCACACGGCAACGCAGATGCCTATTGTCGCCTACTCCGCCACCGGGACTGGCTACTTTGCACGCGCTGCCGACCCCACGAAACCACCGACAAATACGGCGAACGAGGCGAGGCGCACCCGCGCTCAATCTCTGGCTATCGACCTCGGATGTTCCCCGACGCAGATCGCTGTCGCATGGTTGCTGCACCAGCCCTACCCGATCCTGCCCCTCTTCGGAACTACCAAGACCGACCACCTCGCCGAGATTCTCCGCGCCCCTGCCATCGAGCTGACACCCGATCAGGTATATTGGCTGCGGCACGGCTAAAGAATGTCCAAGGAGGCGCTGATTCGGGATGCCTTCCTGTAGAGATTACTGCAGCTGCGCGGAGACCTGTTCCAGAGATTGCAGTTTCAGGACGGTTCCGTCCGCCAAACAAAGCAAAAAGGTAGGAGTTTCCTGGATGCCGAACTCATCGCCGGTACGAATGTCTTGCTGCACCGCCGCTTCTGCCTGCCCCATGTCTGACGTATGCAGCCGATCCATTGTAGCCTGCGTCAGGTGAGCATCCAGAGCATAGAGCGTCTTGTGCGTCTCCCAGAAATATCCCTTGAACCGTTGCGCTTCTGCAATCAGCGCAGCTTGATGCGCGCATGGGTGGATGCGTATGATTCCCCATACATATATAAGTAACGAGCTGGCCGAAAAATGCAGGGTGATCGAACTTTTTTTGCAGATTCGATGCCTATTTTTTAAGTAAGTGGGTCAACCGGTGCGAATATCGCGAAGGTACTTAACATGGGTGTCGAGGAAGACCCGGTT
>JAYUMV010000225.1:0-31650 GCA_043762265.1 Chthonomonadaceae bacterium
CGTCGGCGCAGGCCGGGAAGGATGCTGCCGACGTTCTGGACCTGGAGACTCGACTCGCGAAAGCCTCTCGGTCCCGCGTGCAGATGCGCGACGTCAACGGCCTCTATCACAAGTTGGATCTGAAAGGGCTGGAGGCGCTCTCGCCCGCTCTGGACTGGGGCGAATACTTCCGCGAAATCGGCATGGGTAGCCCCGGCGACATCAACGTCGCCACACCGGAATATTTCCAGGAGGTCGACAAGATGCTCGGGGAAGTCTCGTTGACGGAGTGGAAAGCCTATCTGAGGCAGCAGACTCTCAGCGCCTTCGCCCCCTACCTGAACCGGGCTTTCTCGGAGGAGGGGTTCCGCTTCTCTTCTCTTCTCACCGGCCAGAAGGAGCAGCGGCCGCGCTGGCGGCGTGTCCTCGATACCACGGAAGGCGTGATGGGCGAGGCGGTAGGCAAACTCTACGTTGCCGAGGCTTTTTCGCCCGCAGCGAAACAGCGCGCCTACACGATGATTCTGGACCTGAAGGCTGCGCTCCGTGATCGCATCGAAGCGCTCGATTGGATGAGCGCACAGACGAAAGTGGAAGCCCTGAAAAAACTGGACACGCTGCAGATCAAGGTCGGCTATCCGGACAAGTGGAAGAGTTACGCGGGCCTGGAGGTGCGGGCGGACTCCTATGTGCAGAACGTCATGCGCGCCAACGAGTTCGCCTTCAAACAGGAGCTCAAGAAGGTGGGTAAGCCGGTGGACCGCACCGAATGGAGCATGACTCCGCCGACCGTCAACGCCTACTATAATCCGCTCTACAACGAGATCGTCTTCCCTGCCGGTATCCTGCAAGCGCCGTTCTTCGACGTGAACGCCGACGATGCCTCCAACTACGGCGCGATCGGGGCGGTCATCGGGCATGAGATGACACACGGCTTTGACGATCAGGGGCGGCAGTTCGACTCGGCCGGCAATCTGCGTGACTGGTGGACGGCGGAGGACGGCAAGCACTTCAAGGAGCGCGCCGATGCGCTCATTCGGCAGTACAGCGCCTATATTGCCGTGGGGGAGGTGAAGGTGAACGGCGCACTCACGCAGGGCGAGAATATCGCCGACCTCGGGGGGCTCAATATCGCCTATCAGGCGTGGAAGCGGACCTGGAAAAACGGCGCGGCGCCGGGCGCTATCGAGGGCTTCACATCGGAGCAGCGCTTCTTTCTCGCCTTCGCCCAGATCTGGCGGTTCAAGTCCTCGCTGGAGTACAGTCGCCTGCTCGCCCAGGTCGATGCGCACTCCCCGGCCTACTGGCGCGTGATGGGCACGCTGGTCAACTTTCCGCCTTTCGTGGAGGCTTTCGGACCTGGCTCTTCCACAAGCGTCGCCCGCCCCGGATCCGGCAGCATTCGGATCTGGTAATGCGTTGAAGATTCGAGTAAGGTGCGTTCGGGTCAGATCCGCGCTGGCTCGAACGCGCTCAATTGTTCAGAATATCGAGCGGTTTGCCGAGCATCTCTTTCCACTGCTTCCTCTGTGTGTCGCTCAGAATGATCTCCATCTTTGCTTCGTGTTCCTCGCGAAGTTGGATCACTTTAGAGCGGATCGCCTGCGGATTTCCACCGGACTGGGCCTCTTTCATGAGAGGCTCAGTCTTGCTTTGCAGATCCTGAACGACGACCATGAACTGCTGCATCTGCGCCTGCGTGATCTTCAGCGCTTTCACGACATCCGGCCGGCCCAGAGAACCCGGCCCTCCATGCTGGAGTTCCAGTTGCTGAAACCGCTTGAACTGCTCCTCCTTCAGGATCTCCTTCAGGAACGAGTCCATTTTTTCGCCGGACTTCTGACGATAAGACTGCAACTCCTTCTCCCGCTCCTCGGCTGTCAGGTTCTGGAGCTTTTAGAAGACCTTCCTCGCTTCCTGAACGACGCCGGACAGCTTCTCCTGCAGCTTTTGCTTCTCTGAGTCCGATAGCTTGAGATCCTCCTGAACAATGTCGCGGGAGATAATGAAGGGACTGCCGAGTTCGTGCAGCAGATGCTTGCGGGTTTCCGCATCTTGAGCCCGGGCTCTGCCGGCGAAAGTAAAAGTGATCCCGGCGAACAGGAGCGCCATGCCTCCGAAGAGTGCGCGTTTTTTCATGATCGATTTACCTTCTCTTCTCTTGGGACATCAGCGTCAGAAGTTCATCCGCCACTTTGTCCGCCTCTTGGAATTTCTTGTCTTTGATAAGTCCGTCGAGTTTTTGGACCAGAGGCATCGCCTGCGCCTGCTGGCCCGACTTTTGGATCCAACCGGGGAGATCCTTCTGGACCCGATGCATCTTGTCCTGGAAGGCTTCGATGGAAAAACCACTGGGAGCGGTTTCAATGAGGGACTGGTGGCGTAAGAACTTCGCATAGGCTGCCAGCGCCTCTGGATTCTCGGTCGCCTGTCGAAAGAAGTTCTTGCGCATGGCTTCCCCGCCGATGCCCCAGGAAAAGATATTCACCATCAGCGCTCCGTGATTGAACATCCGGCCCAGATAGGTCTGCATATTCGGCTCACCCGCCATTCCGGTAGGGGACACATTGGCGCCCTCGGCAGAGATCCAGCCGGGCGAACTGTGTTGGGCCAGAACGGCATGGATTTCTTTGATCGTTCCCCCCTCCGGATAGGTGGAAAATCCCGGACGATAGGCGGAACTGAAGGCCACTTCCGGCGGCGAGAACTGCACCTTTTGCGCATAGGACTCTTTCGCATCCGCTGCCCGTAGTCCCTGCGAGGTGAAGGCGATGTGGCAGAAGAGCTTCTCACGGGGAACTCCCGCTGTGTGGAGCGCGTTGGCCCAGAGTTCGATGAACTCCTTGACGATCTGAACACGTTCGAGGTCCGGATCTGCGGGCGGTTTGGTCGCGCTGAAACCCCGATGGCTGAGAGCCCGATAACCCAGGGAACGGCCCGTATCGAAATCGCGACCGATGTAGGTCTCCCATCCGGCGATGACGCCCGCAAAGAGAGGCTCCTTACCGGCTGCTTTGAGGGCATTCAGCTCCTTGTTGATTTCCGCGCCGATGAGAGCGGCGCGTTTTTTGACACCAGCTTGAATTTCGGGACTGTTGAAACACATCTGAGGCGGAAACCGGGTTGGGGTGGGACCCCAATCGGCGCGTCGTCCGGTGTTGGGAACCTGTTTCCAGTCCGCAGTCTCGATGTTGTCCGGATGGGACAACAGATCCTTGCGGGCTCCCCACGACATGGAATCATCAATGTGGAAAGCGACCACCACGTCGTTTTCCCGACCGACCGCGAAAGCATCCTGGATGAACTGCCGCGTCTCGCCGTCCGACATGTCGAAGCAGAGCGGTCCCACGGTGAAGCCCAATTTGTGTCGGGCGTCTCCCGTCGTACCGATCGCCTTGACCAGACTGTGAACAAACTCCTCCAACTGCGCTTTGCCGGGCGCAAAATGGCCGGAGGGCGGCGGAGGACCCGCATACCCAGGAAGGCCCGTCATGAGTTGAAAAGTCAGGTAGTGGGTTTCTGCCGACTCCGCAACTTTGGACTCGATTACGGTGGCACGGGACTCTGTCACGGCAGTTTTGTGTTCGGTTACGGCGGCCCTGGTGCAGCCAGTCGCCAACAGGGTGAGAAGGAGAAGAGAGGTCGTGAGGCGCGTCATGTCCATTTCCTTCCTGGAAATCGGGCCATCGGAGTGTGAGGCCGGAACCTCAATCATACAGCGATTACGCCGAGGGCTACATGCCGGTTTCATGCGGTGGGCGCCAGCGCAGCGAGTTTTGCCCAGGAAAACTATTTCCAGGAGGAAGTTTAAAGCAAGCCTTTCCGTTTGCGGACGAGCCATTCGAGGGCGATCGGAAGTAGTCAATGCCGTGATGGATGAGGTGTTGCGCCCCGTCTAGTGATGTAGCGACAGCGTGGGAGCTGTGCATCACTATAATCCGGCCATTCGACAATATCTTAAGTTATCCGGTGCAGTGGCAATAAACGTGATCGAATCGCGTCGTCCACCATCGGGCAATTTTATGCCATTGGATTTAAGATAGAACCGGTTTCTCTCTAGTTTGTATCGCGTGGGAGTCATTTTCGCTAGCCCGATTGTAAATAGCGCATCGAAGAGACGATGCTTCGCGACGGACAAGTCACGGACGTTGACTCCGCGCTCTGAAAATGCATCTTGCTGTTGGCTCCTTGAGAGGGAACCGTAAAAGTGTAAAAATGGGTAGACGCGTAAGGCTTGAAGGATATGTCCTGTATGTGTTTTATTATTGACCGGATGCCATTGAGCCAGAATCTGCAACTGCTCCTGATTACAGGCGCTCAAAACGATGAGATCCTCTTTATTTGGTAAATGCCCGGTTAGCGCTTGCGCATCGAGAGAGTTGATTACTGCAATGGGCGACTCCAGGCGTAGATCCAGGCCCGGCGTCACCGCTGTGATCTCCAAGAGTCCACCATGATATAGCATTTTATGGCCGAATGTGCGGGCGACCGCTGTCAACGCTTGTTCGACTGTCCATTCAGTATCTGGATTGTAACTGTAAAGCGTTTGAGCGCTGTTCAAATAACAATCGCACAGAAAGTCAACGTCAGTCTGGGTAGAGATATTCTGGAGTACGATTGCGAGGCGCGACCTATCCGTCCCGCTTTCAACCTTGAATTTCTTATGCCGAAAGGAGTTTGTAAGCGATCCGAACCCGACAAGTCGATCACTTCGAAGCAACTCTACAACGGCAGGATCGAAATCGTTTTCTCGTGCACTCTGAGTCACCGTGCTTACCTGGCCGATCGCATGTTGAGGCGCAACCCATACATCCCGTCCATTTGGTTCGACAATTCCTAGGCGGAACCCTCCTGCTGCGGCAATCAATCCTATAGAGGATCCAGCATCGATGTGAGAGTAGCCGCCGTCGCTTGCAATCTGCCGGACTGCGGCCTGTTGACCAGACGGCAGAGCCGACAATGGCCCGGCTGGAAGAAAGTGATTATGAAAATGTGACTGGTCTACGGCAGAAAGAAAAGGCTCGTCCTCTAGGGCCGACGCGATACCTCTGTTGATCGTATCGGGCTTGCAGCCTGCGAGGAAATCGGAGAAGATTTCGCGATTGGCGCCTGTCTGCGAGAGAGCATGTTCGAGTTGAGTACGTAGGTTGTTGCCCTGAGCATCTACAAAACGTTGCTCATTCGCCTCCGAATCGCGCTTTTTTCGATCTTCCGCTCTAATTTGTTCGCCTGTTTGGAAAAGAATGTAGCTATCGCCAGATTTGCGCCATGAAACGCCCAGTACACGCGATAGCGCAATCATGAAGGAGGCGATCGTCGTATGTTTGCAGCGTGCGGTAATTCTACGCGGGGCCAAATCAGAGATAACGGTTAATTTCAGGTTGCGTTGGTCGGTGAGTGCCTTGAATGTTTCATCAAGACGCGCCTCATCAAACCGGAATGCGACGACACGATTTAAAGCAGTGTCGTGTTGGAGCGCTTCGCGACTCAATATTGTGTTCTCTGTTTCAACAGAGAGTGTGCCCTGTCCGTTGCGGACAACAGGGTTGGCGGAAGCGCAGCAAATTACGCTCATAACCAGGATGTACAGAAACGATGCTGTCGCTCCTCCTGGATGTCTGTAGTATTTCATCGCTTTTTCACCTTCTGGGCGTTGAGCGGAGTCCGGTCATTTCGCTCGTCCTCCTCTAAAAGTTGCTTCAGATCGAAACCTAGCATTCCATTGTCACCCGCCATCACTTGACGCTTCACTCCGCCTGGAAGAGCAATATTGCAAAAAAGGCGGGGAAGAATCGCAGTGACTCCAGCCTGAAGTTGAAGATGTGTGGCCGGAACGACACTGACGGTCCGAAAGCGGATCACAGTGAAGTCATCACGAAGCTGAGGAATACGTGGATTGTCGGATTCATAGATAGTCCGCTCTCCAAGTACATATCCCGAAGACGGTTCTACCCAGAGAGTGCGCTCCGGAAGTTTTCTGGAATGATAGACGTCACAGCGGCGTTCGCCACGTTGTTCTGCCCGGGTTCGCTCGAAGGCAGCCAAAAAGTTCGGGTCTGTCGGCTTCACCTTCATGAGGATGTGGTCGAGATTGCGAGGCACGTAAGAGCGATAGCATTTTGCAAATCGGATCAATAAGGATCGGTCCACCTGGATCTTCCTGGCAGTTGCATCGACGCCATACTTTTTGATCATTTCGATCAATTTCACTCTTACGACCTGGGGATCTAGTTGAGCAGTATGTGAATTCAGGTCCACATACCATCTTGCTGGAGAACGCGCATCATCGCAGATCTGTAGGGTATTTAGGTACTGAATAGAGTATTTTCCCCGATCATACCAGATAGTCATCGTCCCTGGCCCTGCACTTCCAGTGCAAACAGCCTGATAGGCCGTATTCTGCTCATTCTGGGCATGTGCAGGAGTGATGCACCCGCTTATCATCGAGAGCAGTAGAAGACACAGACCCCACCCGTAACGAGGGATTACGTTTGGCCTTTCCTCAGTTTGCGCGCGCTTACAAAGGATCAATCGTCGGAGAGGCAATGATATGCTCCCAGAGTTGTCGAATAGAAGGACCATCCCCCGCTAGACCAAAAATCCTCTCCTTCGCCATCAAACCAATACCATCCAGGCGAATAGAAAAAGAGCAAATTCCATGTTGCAGAAAACGTTGTTGGGAAATCGCCGGTCATCAGGTTCATTGGTGCGGCTGCGGTCCACTTAAACACCCAGAGGCAATTGGTTACCCCTTGATTGGCATTTCTGCGCTGAAGACTATGAGGCGCTTCGGTGGCACTACCTTCTATTCCGGGCCGCATTGGAACAACCTCCGCCATCCTGCGCCCAAACAGGCTGTAAATTGCAGAAAATTAGTGAGTAAGCCAGCAGAATTATTGTTAGGCTGGAAACAATGCGCTTTCTGTTCATCGTGATGTCCTCCCTTATGCACACTTGAATTGGATGGACCTTTGTGGAATTGTCTGAAAGAGTAGCAAATTAACTCCAGAATTCCAAAAGAATGTATCGGCTCAATAAGTCGTGGCGATCAGGTCGCGTGCCCTGTTGCCGGTAAAGGAGAAAATTTCCTCCCTTAACTATACACGTGACGAGATCGCCGAAAGATGCATCCCCTATGAACTATTTTCAAAAAAAGTTCATATGATCGCCAAATAGGCATCAGGAATGTTAATCGAGACAAGTCTCAACTAACATTCCTGATGCCTATCATTTTAAACCTGGATTAGGCATGGTTGCTTAGAGGAGGCCTTTGCGTTTGCGGACGAGCCATTCGATGGCGAGTGGGACGAGGAAGAGAAGCAGGAAGAAGGTGTGGTTCCAGAGGTCAATCTCCTGCTCGCTGCGCACGACCAGTTTGTTGTCGGGGAGGGATTTGACCCAGGTGGCGATCTCGGTGGCCTGGTAGTATTTCCCGCCTCCGGCGGTGGCGACGCGCTTGAGGAGGGTCTCGTCGAGTTCGGGGCGCTGGCGTTCGAGGGCCTGTGTCTCGACCAGGAACGCGGTGCTGGCCTTCGCCTCCTGCTTGGTCGGAGAGGTGAGGGAGACATCGAACTTGCCGACGCGGTCGGGCTGGATCTGCGCTGAGTACAGTCCGGGTGCGCCGGGAGTCGCCTGGAGCGTGATCTTCTGCTCGGGGCCGTTTTCTGGCTTCAGAATCGCTGTTGCGTTGTCGGCCTTGATCGGGTGATAGTAGTCGTCGAGCAGGCGGGCGGTAAGCTGCACGCGCTCGCCCAGAAGGTATTTGCCCCGGTCGGCGTTCAACTGCACGAAGCGGCTGTTGCCGGGCAGTTCCTTGGGCGTCAGGGTGCGGAACACCTGGCCCCAGTAGCGGTAGAAGTACCGGTCCCCAACGCGCCAGCGCCAGCGCCAGGTGCTGTCTACGAGCTGAATATAGCATTTGCCCGCTCCGAAGGGCTGGAAGGCGACGAGGGGGTAGGGGCCGTCGGCGTTGCGGCGAGTCGGGTGGACCGCGAGGACAGTCGCACCCGGTTTGGCGCGCTGTACCCCTGCGGCCCAGAACATCCCCGGCAGAGTGGACCAGGTACGGTCGTTGGCCGCAGTCGTCTCTTCCAACTGCATGACGGGGTTCAGGCGGCCTTCCGACGTCAACTGCCACTCGAACGGCTGATCCGTGTTGAGCGGGTCGGGGGAGGCGCTGACCGAGACGGGCAGAACGGCCTCCAGAGGCGTGCCGGAATACTCGTGCGGCATGTGCTGTTCGCCCGCGATGACCAGCAGGCTCGCGCCGCGATCTTCAACGAAGCGGCGCAGCATCACCAACTGCGCATCGGAGAAGTAGGAGCGCGGCACGTCGCCCAGGGCGATGATGTCGTATTCGAACAGCTCTTTTTCGGTCGTTGGGAAGCCGTGGACCGAGATGTTGCCCTCGCCGCCGTTGTTCGCCGAGTCGCCAGAGAGCAGCAGGCAGGCGAAGTCCAGGCTGGTGTCGCGCAGGATCGCATTGTGGAGATAGCGATATTCGTAGCGCGGTTCCGCCTCCACATAGAGCACCTTCAGTCGCTTGCTGATGACCGTCTGGATAAACGCACTATGGTTGTTGGTGGCCGTCAGTTCGCCGGGCAGCACATCCGCCGCGACCGTATAGGTAAAGCGACCGCCTTGCGAGGGCACATAGTTGAAATGGACTTCCTGTTTTTGATCGTCCGGGGCGAGGCGTACCGTCTCGTGCCCGACCACATCGTTCCCACGCTTCAGGGTGACCCCGATGGTTTTGCCCGCAAAACCGCGCTGGGAGAGCGCGACATAGACCGAGACAGTGTTGTTGACGCGCACCGTATCGTCCGCGAGGACGCTCAGCAGGGCGATGTCTTTGGTTTTGGTCGGATCGCCGATGCCGATGGTGCTGACGCGCAGGCCCGCCTGTTTCGCCGCATCCGCCGCCATGATCGGGTCCTGGCCCAGGTTGTTGCCGCCATCACTGAGGATCAGCATTCCCGCCATCGGCTGTCCGGCCAGCTCATCGACCGGGCGCTGCATCGCGTCGCCCATCTGCGTGGTGGCCGCCGTCTTCGGGTCGGATTGTACGTGGAGGCGATAGGCAGCCAGCTTCTGAGGATCGGTGGGCAGTTCGACGGCATGCGACTTCCCGGCGAACCCCAACACACGGACGTTGTAGCGTTTCGACAGATTGCGGAGGATTCCAGAGCGGTTGAGAAATCCGTTGACGCGGTCCAGACGTGTCATGCCGCCCACCGCATCGGCTCCGACCCCCGCAGCCTGCGCTTCGACCGCCGCCCGCGCCGCTGGCAAGTGGGGATCCGGGCGCGCCATACTGTCGGACGTATCGACCAGCAGCACCACGTTTGGGCGAATGTCTTCCGAATGCGTCAGGCGCAAAAAAGGCTGGGCGAGGACGAGGAGGAGAGCCGCGACTGCGAAGACCCGCAAGAGGAGGAGCGGGCCTTTGGTCCACCAGGAGGGTTTGGTGCCGTCACGCCAGTAGTTGACGCCGGTCCAGATCGCAGTGAACAGCAGCAGAACCCCAGCCGCATAGAGGGGCCAGGGCGTAGCGAAACCAGGATGGGCGCGACTGATGTTGCGGACGACTTCGGGTGGGATGCCGAGCAGACGTTGAACCCAGGATTTTTGGAGCAGAGATTCGATCATGCGTTCGCCATAGGGTGCGGTCTCAATCCTCGCCTGCGCCTTTGGGGCAGCGCAATATCAGATATTCGCAATGGTGGAGTATGCGTGTAAGACGACGGAAGCGGCGACAAGTTACACCCGTCGGCCAAATCAGGCTCCTGTCCCGATGAGTTCGGAGAGATGGCCGACACCGTCGCGCTCCATCAGGGCCAAAAGACCTTCATTCAGGGTGCGCGGCAGATAGGGGCCTTCGTAGATCAGGCTGGTGTAAAGTTGCAGCAGCGACGCGCCGGACCGTATGCGCTCGTAGGCGTCTTCCGCGGTGAAGATGCCCCCGACCCCAATCAGGGGCAGTTTGCCCTCACTCCGCTTATAGAGAAACCGGATCACCTCGTTGGCGCGTTCCCGCAAGGGCTTCCCGCTCAATCCGCCGGTCTGCTCCACATCGGAGACGTTGCCTTCCCGTCGGATCGTCGTATTGGTCGCGATGATGCCTGCAAGGCCCAACTCCAACGCTACTTCTACCACATCGTCCATATCGCTGTCCGGCATGTCGGGCGAGATCTTCACAAAGATCGGCACCGCTTCGGTGCTGCGCTTGGTCGCCAGACTCTTCCCTTCCTCGACCAGGGTTCCCAGGAGGGCCGAAAGCTTCTCGCGCTCCTGCCATTGCCGCAGGCCGGGGGTGTTGGGCGAGGAGACGTTCACCACGATAAAATCCGCAAGCCGCGACAGACGCCGGAAGCCGTCCCGGTAGTCGTCGAGAATGGCGTCGTCCCCCGTCACCAGCTTCGTCTTGCCGATGTTGATCCCTAGCGGCACCGGCAGCGGGCGCACGCGGCGTAACTGCGCTAGTCGTTTCGCCACGACCTCCGACCCTTCGCTGTTAAAACCCAAACGGTTGACAATCGCGCCGAACTCAGGAACCCGGAACACACGTGGGCGTGGATTGCCCGGCTGGGGCTGCGCCGTCACCGTGCCGACTTCCACCGCGCCGAATCCGAAGCGAGGCCAGAGGGCGACCGCTTTGCCGTTCTTGTCGCAACCGGCGGCCAGACCGATCGGATTGGGGAAATTGAGTCCTGCGACCGTCATCGCCAACCGCGTATGGGTAAAGGCCCGCCGACTGCTGCTGAACGGAAGGGTATTGGCCGTAGCAAGCATCTGGATGGCACGCTCATGGGCCGCTTCCGGATCCATCTGAAATAAAAGTGGGCGCAGAGCGCGACGATAGAACATGCCTCTCATTTCTGCCCGGGCGGGCGGAAATCCTTCTTGGTTCAGAATGCAATTTTTACCACGATCCGCCTGTTTTGGTGAGCAGGAATTGCTATCGGAGTGTGGGAACTAGCCGTTAGAAAGAGAATGGGAGGCAATGCATATGGGACGACGCATCCATTGGGTGTTGGGAGCGCTTCTGCTAGTACAGGGGAGTGTGGGGCACGCGGCGGTAACGGTGTCGCAGGGGGAGTATCATGGCTGGGCAGGAGTCTATCGGCTTTCGAATGGTACGGTGGATCTGGTGTTCGTCCCGCAGATCGGCAGGATCCTGCGGTACGGGTATGTGGGCGAGCGCAACGTGTTGTGGGAGAATGCGGCGCTGGCAGGCAAGACCACGGATCTGAGTCGTTCGGGAAGTGATTGGCAGAACTATGGCGGCGATAAGCTCTGGCCCTCCCCGCAGTCGGCTTGGGGCTGGCCGCCGGATCCGATTTCCGACAGTGGCGCGCAGACGGTGAAGGTGCTCGCGAACAGGCGCCTGTTGGTGACAGGGCTGGAGAGTCGGAAGTATGGAGTGCGGTTTCAGCGGGAGATCGCGATGAATCCGTCCGGAACCGGGGTGACGATCCGAAATACGATGACAAATGTCAGCGGTAAGGTCGCGGAGTGGGGGATCTGGGAAGTGGCGCAGGCCGACGATCCGGCGGAGACGGAGTTGGCAGCGAGTTCGGCGGACCGGTTTCCGGGAGGCTATAAGATTTTCAAAGAGATGAAGCCTGCTGACGGGCAGGTGACAATCCAGGGAGGGACAGTGAGGATCCGCAGGCGCGCAGATCATAGTGGTAAGATCGGCGGGAGATCATTGGGCGGATGGATCGAGTCACGGTGGAGCACAGGGCGGTTCAGGATCTCGGCGGACCTGCCGAGAAGCGGAGACTATCCGGACGGAGGCTGTGGACAGGAGGTCTATACCAGCGACGATCCGAACAGGTACGTCGAGATGGAACTGCTCGCGCCGATCCATAAGCTCGCTTCAAAAGCGTCCTCCAGCGTCGTTACGCATTGGAGCCTGGCGCGGATGCCTTCACCGGGTCCATAACGAGGTCGCGGGAGAGGGGCGCGGCCTCGTTGGCAGGAGGGTAGGCGAGCGTTGCGCGGGTGGCTTCGAGGGCGGCCCAAGCCCACCCATAGAGTAACAGAAGCGCGGCGGCGGTGAGGCCGGAGTCGTTGCAAAGCAGGCAGGCGAGCGCACCGGCTCCGATCCCGATCAGCGTCGCGTGCGGGCGGCGGTGGGAGACGAAGAGGGGCGACGTTCTTCGGATCCAGACAAGAGAGGCAGCAGCAACGACGAGAGTGGCGCTCCAGGCGCTGTGGAGCAGCAGCCAGCCTTCCAGGTGGAGCTTGCGGAGGAGAATTTCGGGCAGACTGCCTCCGCCGGCTCCTGTCAGCGCACGAATGAAATGAGTCTGATCCCCGGCGGCATGGCGGGCATCGAAGGCCGCGAGCAGTCCCAATCCGAAAGCCGCCATTAAGGCGACCATGCCTATCTCTTTGAACCCGAGGTGTCTGCGCTTCCAGACCAGCAGAGTCACGCCGAATGCCGTTCCTGCGGAGGGAATGGCCCCCACCTTCGCACCGTAGACCCCCATTCCCAACGTCAAGGCCAGGAAGAGAGCCGCGAAGCCGAGGGGCGGCGTAACATCGGGAGACGCTTTGTCGGGCGCATCCCGCTTTCCGCTCATGCCGAACAGAATGCAGGCCGCACCGATGGCGACCCCCATATACTCGTTACCGATCCCATAAAACCGGGCGCCTTCGACCACGGAGTAACTCATCCAGGCCGACTGCAAGAGATGCGTGCCGGTCGGGAGGTCGAGGAGTAGAACGATCAGCAGCAGTCCAGACAGGAGGCGGATCAAGTTGGGGGCAGCGGATGGCTTCCAGGCGGCGAAGAGGCCGACGGTCAGTAAGAGCGCGACCAGGAGTGCTTCCGCCATCCAGGAGGCAGAGGGGTTCAGGAGGGGCAGGACCAGCATTCCCAACGGGACAGTGATGACGAGCGCGGAGATTGCGCCGACTAGCCGGTGCACGCGGACGCGCATCTCCACTTTGATGCGTGTAGACAGTAGCAAC
This sequence comes from Chthonomonadaceae bacterium, assembly GCA_043762265.1. Taxonomy (GTDB): domain Bacteria; phylum Armatimonadota; class Chthonomonadetes; order Chthonomonadales; family Chthonomonadaceae; genus JANXLO01. The sequence goes on from JAYUMV010000225.1 coordinate 12,961, forward strand.
AGCACGGTCCCAATGAGCGGCAAAAGGAGTTGCAGGGTAGGAAGCCCACCGGGGGAGTTTTGCAGGCGCGCGACTCGCATCCAGGCATCGTAGCGTGCCGCCAGGGAGGATGCCGAAGGGAGAGGAGACTGCGCAGGGAACGGAGCGACCGGGTTTCTGGCGGAATGGAAAGGGCGTCCGGTCGCGCCGGGAGGCAACGGCTGTTTCAAACGTTCGGCCACAGTGGCCAGCACATCGGTATTGAGCACGAGGCCGGGACGGCGAGTCGAAGCGGTAGACAACGTTCCTGGCGGATCTCCGCTGCCCCACCAGACGAGGGGAGCGAGGCGGTCGGCCCTGTCGTCGGACGAGGCAGCGGGGGCGGGAGCCAGTAACAGAATCGGCACGGCTGGCAGGCCGTCGTGCGCCTGGCAACGGCGCAGGAGGGCGGTAAGGAGGGCGTTCAGAGTGCGATAGGCTTCGGCACGGTGTCCGGTGGCGATGGCAGGGCGGCAGGAGGGAGCGTAGCGGTCCGCACGGTCCAGGGCATCGCACGCGACCACGATCAGGCCCGCCTGGGAGAAGTCGGCGTCGAATGCGGTCAGAAGGGCTGCGACATCGGTATGCACGCCGTAAGGGGCGCTCGGATCAGCGAGGAGGCCGCTGTGGGGCATGGGGAGATCGACCTGTCCTGCGGAATCCATCGCCACGTACCAGGCCTCTCCGTCCGGCCAGGAGGCGTCGGTATCGCCGAGGGTGGCCGTTCGGAGGGATTGGTGGTGGAAGAGATCTCCCATTGCGCCCACCGGCACTTTATGATCCAAAGAGGCGTTCGCGGCCTGTAAGGAAGATAGGCGGACTGCCGGGTTATCCGAGGGCAGGGGAGCCAGTGCGCGCGAACCGCTCCCCAGTGTCGCCAAAAGCGAAGCGTTGGACTCGCGTCCATCCGGTCGTAAGAGGCGGGTGTCGGTCACGCGGGCGGCACGGCAGACCATCCACCCGGAGCCGCCTTCGGCTATCAAGCGTGTGAGTGCGGGAAGTGCAGGCTGCGACAGGTCGCTGGCGCGCAGGCCGGGGATAAGTACGATCACCACGGAGGGCAGCGGACGGCATCCTGCCATTCGGACGCCTGCCGACAAGAAGAAGAGGATCGCAAAGCCTCGGAAAAGAGTGCGCACTACGCTGTTAGGAACAGAAAATAGCAAGAGGAGATACATCCGAAAAGAGTGACAGGAACACTAATCAAGTAAGCGGCCTATTGGAGCCATTTTGACCCGCGAAAGCGTCATTTTCGTCGGCGCTCCAATTATAGGCGCAATAGGGCTTTCTGTCAAGGCGAGGCCCGCAAAACGCCGCTCGCATCTGGGAACATTTCGCGGTCGAAGCACGTCTATCGCAATGCTGGAAGTCTACTCTGCATACCCAGGGCAGACTGTTTGGGGCGTTCAATGCTGCACTCCTCCTTTTCTTCGTCCGTCTGTGTCGGAAATTCTTCACCAATGGAGTGATTTTAGGAGGACTATGACCTCATGAGCCGAACCTACCTGGATCTTCATCCTGTTTATGGCGCTATCTACAAAGAGGGCGAGTTTGTGCAGCGTGGCGCTGTTCTGGGGCTCTCTGTCGACTCGAAAGGGGTCGTCATCGCTCCCGTGAGCGGCTGGGTCAAACTGGGACAGCCCATTGAATTGCCCGAAAAAGAGCGCGAGAGTCTCCGTATCGAGATCTGGCAGCATCCGCGCAACGTGGATTGACGCCGTTTTCGGGCGAGTTCTTGTGACGTTTGTTTGAGAATGTAGTAGACAAATAGCCACTCTCTGTGATACAATAAGACCGTAGATCGTCTCCGAAGGGTGAGATGATTACGGTCTTTCACGTTCTGGAGGAGAGATACGGCTATGCGAAAAAATCCTGATGAGGAAGAGCGGTTTGTCTCGCCGGAGGGGAACCCCGACGATGGCGGCGAACTCTCTCTGCGTCCCAAGCGTCTGCGCGAAATGATCGGTCAGCCCAAAGCCAAGCAGAACCTCGGCATCGCTATCGAGGCCGCTAAGGCGCGCAATGAGGCGCTCGACCATGTGCTGCTCTATGGCCCTCCTGGCCTCGGCAAGACCACTCTTAGCAACATTATCGCCAACGAGATGGATGTGCCGGTTCGCATCACTGCCGGGCCAGCCATCGAGAAGCCCGGCGACCTCGCCGCAATTTTGACCAGCTTGGAAAAGAACAGCGTCTTCTTCATTGATGAGATCCATCGCTTGAACCGCACGGTGGAAGAGATACTCTATCCAGCCATGGAGGACTATAAGCTCGATATCATCATCGGGCGCGGGCCGAGCGCACGAACGTTGCGCCTCGATCTGCCCAAGTTCACGCTGGTCGGCGCTACTACGCGCGCGGGCCTGCTCTCCTCCCCTCTGCGGGACAGATTCGGCATCCTGCACGGGTTCGAACTCTACAGTGTGGAGGAGCTGGATACCATCGTGCGGCGATCCGCCGAAATCCTGGGTGTGCCTATCGCTCCGGAAGGTTCGTTGGAGATCGCATTGCGCAGTCGGGGTACGCCCCGAATCGCCAACCGAATGCTGAAGCGCGTCCGAGACTACGCACAGGTGCGTGCCGATGGCAAGATCACCCGCGAAACGGCGGATGCCGCGCTCAAGATGCACGAAGTCGATGCGCTGGGCCTGGACGATCTCGACCGGCGGTTCCTGCGGGCGATCATCGAGAAGTTCGAAGGGGGACCGGTGGGTCTGGAGACCCTGGCCGCGATGCTCGGGCAGGAAAAGGACACGCTGGAAGATGTGGTGGAACCTTACCTGATGCAGCTCGGTTTCCTGAATCGCACCAACCGTGGACGCCTCGCGACGCGCTCGGCTTACGACCACCTCGGAGTCGGTTTTCTGTTTCGGGAGAGGCTGGAAAACAGGCCACTGCCTCCCGGCAGCCTCTTCGGTACCCTCCATGAGGATCCCGAAGACCCCTCGGAAGCGTGTTAGATCCTGCTATGAGCTCAGGGGCGGGATTTTCGCCCCTGAGCTCATAAAGCTTACCAAAGAAACATTTCAGAAGAGAATTGGAGCGCCTCCGACTTTAACAGTCGGAAAAGTTCACCTCCCATCAGTCTGGCTGTTACCTTGCTGTAATCCTCGTCGGTTACACTGAAAACAGCAGACACAGACAGACGTACTCCAGAGCGGTTCCGTTGCCGGGAATTCCTCTTTCGGCGCCTCTTCTCACGACACTCCTGTGCTGCTTCATCACTATCGCTGTTTCTTTCACCTTTCGCTCCGTCTGCTTCGCCGTGCGGGGTGAGGCAGGCGGGCCGATAGGAGGAACGGCTTCGCCCTAGCGATTCTCAAGAAGGAAAGGAGGCGAGCGTCATGCCTCATGCTCTGCAAGGAGTTCGCAATTTTGGCGGTATGCTGCTGCTGATATGCGGGACGGTCGGCATTGCCCACGCGCAGGTCCTGGTCACTCCGATAGTGACGAAGACCGCAGGACTGTATCACTACAACTACAGCATCAGCAACACGTCCACCAGCGATCTTTTCGACCTCGACATCGTCGTGCCATCCGACGCGGCCGCTGGCTTCCCCGTCATTCTTAATCTGACGGCTCCGTCGGGTTTCGTTGCCACGAACGACTCCGTGCTCGGTATCGTGTCGTTTTTGGAAGACACCGGCACCTTCGGCACAACGCCGCAGAACGGGTTCGCGTTCGACAGTCCGCTGTCCCCCGGAAGATCCGGTTTTACAGCCAACCTGTCGCCGCCCTCCGGTGGAATTACCACGTTCAGCGGAGCCACGCAGGCCCCCGTCACCCCGGAACCCGGCAGTGTGGCTATCATCGGTGCACTGGCCGCCTCCGGTTTCTGCGCAGTACGTCGCAAATCTCGTCGTAAATAAGATCTTTCTTTCCCACACAGGAGAATCTACTCATGATCGCACCCATGCGAAAGTGGCTGCACAAGTCACTACTCTTCGCGTTTGCCGCCACGACGGGCCTTGCGACTCTGGCAGGAGTTGCTCGTGCCTCCAGCCACAGCGACGCGCCTCTCATCAAACTCGATCCCCAGGCCAATCTGACCGATGTGTATGCGTTTGTGCGTATGCAGAACGGCGTAAAGGTCCTGGTCGTGGAAGTCAGTGTACGGCCCTTCAGTGAGCCGGGAGACGGGGTCTCCTACGAAGCCTTTTCCGACGACGCCCTCTATAGCATTCATATCGCCGATCCCAACACCGGGGCGAATCTCATCCAGTACGATTTCCGTTTCTCCCCTGTCTCTACTACCGGCAATTACAAGAACCTGAACACGATCCTGCGCTACGGGCGTGGGGCGAATTTAGGGAATGGCAATCCGGATGCTGGCTCGATCGTGACTGTGGGCGATGCGCACCAGAACTTTGTGCAGACCTACACCATTACCAAAACGATAGGCAACGGCAACCCCGCCCTGCTCAACGGGAATCTGACCCTGATGTGTCCCCCCGCCAACTCCGGCGCACGGATTACGCCTTTTTATAACGATGGCAACGGACGCGCTGTCTCTGGAGCTGCGACGCGTGCATCTCTCGATGCCTATACGAAACAGACGACCTACGATCTGCCGAGCGGAGAGACCACGTTTGCCGGTTCCCGTGAAGACGGTTTCTACGCGGATACACCCGGTATCTTCGATCTGCTCGATGGGCGCATTCTCTCTAACAAGAATGGCAATGGATTTGGCCAGGATGGCACGGGCGTTGATGGCTTCAAGGGTTTCAACGTGCTGCACTACGCCCTGGTGATCCCCGTCAGTTCCCTGCCGCAGATCGCTTACACCGGCCCGTTCGTCGCCGGAACGTCCAATGGAGTCGGAGTCTATGCCTCGGTTGCACGTCAGCGCATCACGCTGCGCAGCGCCAGTGGACAAAATGCGACCAGCGGCCCCTGGATTCAGGTCAACCGCGAAGGCAACCCGCTCTTCAACGAAGTCCTGGTCGCCCTGAAGGACAAAGACAACTACAACCGTGACTCTCCCACCAGCGATGCCACGAAGTACAAGACCTACGCCCTCAATCCAGAGGTCGCAGCTCTGATCAATGTCGCGGTATTCGGGGACCCCACCGGAGCGACTCCGCTCGCCACGACCAACAGAACGGACCTGGCCGCGGTCTATATTCCAGACGTGATCCGGGTGGATACTACGACCGGCGCTACTCGCGCGTCCGGTGAGGCGGGCTTCAAGCGCTTGAGTTTCATCGGCGGCGACACGATCGCCAACGGCTCCGGCACACAGATCCCGGCGGGATGGCCCAACGGACGGCGATTTGGCGATGATGTCGTAGACATCGCGCTGACAGCCGTCGCAAGCGGCCCCTCCTATAGCTCGATCACGCTGGTCGGCGACAACGTAGACCACAACGATCAGGTCTACAATACGACCTTTCCATATGCAGCCACACCGCATGCCGGGACGCGTAACAGCAAGGACTCCGGCCCGAACGTCGGCTTCTAAGGGTTCCGGCATTCTCACCTAATGTAGGCGCAGGGAAGGCAGACTCCGATTGCAGTCGGTTGCGGCCTTCCTGCGCCATGTTCCTTTCCTGTGAGAGGGAAAAAATGAAACGATTTCTGGTTCCGTCAAAAATTGGTCTGGTCTGTGCGACACTCTGTCTGACGATGGCAGGAGCCTGGGCGCTGCGCCATAATACCAGTAAAACCGGCACGGCCCCACGGCTTCCTTCCTCCCTTAATACGTCTTCCGATGTGCTGACCTCGTTGCCGACTCCGGATGGCGGCGGCACACTGACCGACAAGACCATCGCGCAGTGGTCGGCCCTGGCGCGGAAGGAGCCGGACAAGCCTCTGAACTGGAACAACTTGGGCGCTGCTTTGATGCAGAAAGCGCGTGAGACGGCCGATGCGACCTACTACACGCACGCCGAGCGCGCTTACAAGCAGGCCCTGGCGCTGAATCCTAAAAGCGTAGACGCCCTGACGGGACTGTCCTGGATCGAGAGCGGACGCCATGAGTTCGAGAAGAGCATCGACTGGGCAAACCGGGCGCTGGCGGTCGATCCCAAATGCAACGACGCCTACGGCATGATCGGGGATGCACAGGTCGAGATCGGCGACTACGATGCCGCTTTTACGGCCTACCAGAAAATGCTCGATCTACGTCCCGACATCGCTTCGTATAGCAGGGGCGCTCATCTGCTGTGGCTCACCAACGACAAGCGGAAGGCGACCTGGCTGATGTACAAGGCGGTCCGAACAGGCGCGCCCTATGCCGAGAACACGGCCTGGTGCCAGACGCAACTGGCACAGATCCTCTTCAACCAGGGCGCACTGCTCCCCGCAGAACAGACGATCCAGAGTGTGCTGAAGGGCACGCCCAACAACTACCGTGCTCTCGCCGTGATGGGACGTGTAAAGGCAGCTCGGAAGGATTACAAAGCCGCCATCGACTACTACCAGAAATCGATCGCGATTGTACCGCAGGTCGATACACTGGCGGCATTGGGGGACTTGTATCTTTTGACAGGTCAGAAGGCGGAGGCGGAGAAGCAGTTCACGCTGGTCGATACCATCGACAAGTTGAACAAGGCTAACGGAGTCCGGGGGGGGTGGCAGCGGGCGCTGTTCCTGGCCGACCACGACCGGGAGTTGCCGGAAGCGCTCAAAGAGGCGCAGGACGAATATGCGACCCGTAAAAACGTCTATGCCGCCGACACACTCGCCTGGTGCCTCTTTAAGAACGGGCGCACGCAAGAGGCGGCCGACATGATTCAGAAAGCGCTCAAATACAACACCCCGGAGGCGCTCTTCTCCTTTCATGCCGGAATGATCTACAACCAACTCCACGACCGCCGAACGGCTTCGCTCTGTCTCGCGCGGGCCTTGAGCATGAACGGCGACTTCCATCCGACCTATGTGCAGGTGGCAGCGGATACCCTCAAGCAGTTGGGATCCGGAACGGGTTCGGTCGGCCTTGTCTCGACGCTTACGAAATGATTCTGCTCGAACCGAGCTCCCATCCCTTTTCCTGGATTACACTTCCAGGCCGACGGCCCGCATGAGTTCGATGGCATTGCTGCGTGTCACGACACCGGGGCGCAGGTGATAGTCGAAGTGCATTTTGCCATCGACGATCGCATCTTCGAAATGGGCGTTGATAGCGTGGAGGTCCGGATCGGAGGCGATCTGCGTGAGCGTCAGGTCGTGGGTGGTCAGGAGGCCAAGGGCGCCTTCACGTAAGAGAGAGCGCAGCACGGCTTCGGCCCCCACGCGGCGGTCGTGGGAGTTGGTGCCATGCAGAACCTCGTCCAGCATAAAGAGCAGTGGCGGCTGTTCGCGGCTGATGTCCACGATCTGGCGCAGGCGCTGGATCTCGGCATAGAACCGAGAGATACCCCCCTGAAGGGAGTCTTGAGTGCGCAGGGAAGCGCCGAGATGGAGCGGGGAGAGGACGAAGCGATGCGCCCGTACCGGCGCGCCCGCCAGGGCGAGAACGGTGTTGGTGCCCAGAGTGCGGAGAAGCGTGCTCTTGCCGGACATATTGGAGCCGCTGATGATGTAGAGCCGCTGCGTTGCATCGAGCCGAACGTCGTTGCGGATCGCCTGCTCGACCGGCAGGAGAGGGTGGGAGATTCCCTCCGCTTGCAGAAACAGACCCTCCTCCGCGATGTCCGGGAAGGGATCTTCGGGATGTTCGTAGGCATACGTCGCCAGGGAGTTGAGCGCTTCGAATTCGCCCAGAACGCGTGTCCATCTCTCCAACCGATTGCCGTGCGCTGCTCGCCAGTTTTCGACAGCGAACGCAAACTGTACGGTCCATAGCAGAACGGCATCTACCAGCATAAAGAAGGTGTTCTGGCGCAGACTCATCCAGGCCAGCAGAGTTTGCAGGCGGCGGATCTGCTGGGAAGCGGGCCCGCTGTCCGCGCGCAGTTCGGCCTGCATCTCCTGGAGGAGAGGCGCTTCAAACGTCTCGCGTTCGATCTGGGCCAGCAGCGTGGCGAGGAGTTGCAGTTGGCGGGCGGGGCGATCCGTCGTGAGCAGCGCCGACTGGATTCGGCCGCTCAGGGGCCGCAGCAGAATCCAGTCCACCCCTGCGAGCAGGATCAGCAGATAGTAGCCATGTCCTAATACGCCGTAGAGAGCCGCCCCCAGGTTGACTGCGAGCATCGCCCACACAAAAAGCCAGTCTCTTTGGGAGACGGTTGCCGCAGGTTGGGCCCCCCAATCGAGGAGCAACTGGGGTTTCAACGCAGAACGGACTTCCTCTCCTGCCGTCGCCAACGCTTCCCGGAAATCCAGGCGCCCTTTCAGGTCCAGGAGGGCGGCCTGCCGGGCGCGGATGTCGGCGGGAGCCGAAGGAGCTTCGAGCCAGGCTGCGAGAGCGCTTTCGCCCATCTGCGTACGGGCGGTGCAGAGCAGTTCAAAGAGCGAGCCTCGCCCGAAAATATCCAGATCTCCGGAGTAGGGATGGCGGGCGCTCACAAAGCGTTCTCCCCGAATGCCGGTGCCGATCCAGCGATTCTCCATCCGTCGCATTCCCTGCTCGTAGACGCCTACCGCGCGCTTGGCCCGCTCTAACCTTCGCAACACCCGATCATGAAGCACTAGAAGCGAGACGAAGAGCAGAGCAGGAACGAGGAGCCACCACTCGGACAATCGATTGTCATGAAAACGCAACCACGCCAGGATCGACGCAATGACAACGGTGACGATGCGTGCTCGACCATAGAGCAGATGCTGACGAGTCTGTTGTGCGACCTCCTGTTGGCGTTGTGTCAGGCGGAGTTGCGTTTCGCGAAAGCTTTCATGAGACTCGGACATTCCGTGCGGCGATTCCCTTCTGCGGTTCTGCGGTCATTATGAAGGAAACGTGCCAAAATGTCCAATTGGCTCCCTCTCGTGTGGCCTGCTCTGCCTGAGCGGAGAGACGACTTGGGCTATAATAGACGCATGGAAACCACCGGCGATAATCTAGTGTCCGCTGTGCGGCAGACTCTGAAGCAAAGAAAACCCGCAATACCCAGCGAGACGATCGTGGTTGCAGTGTCGGGAGGGCCGGACTCGACGGCGCTGTTACATGCGTTGGTGGCTCTGAGCGAAGAGTGCGAGGTGCGCCTGATCGGAGCGCATCTGAATCACGGTTTTCGCGGGGCAGAGGCAGAGGCAGACGCAGAGTACGCGAAGATGCTGTGCGAAGGCTTTGGCATTCCTTTCTATTGCGAAACGGTCGATATTCCGGCGGTGCGAAAGCGGCGGCATCTTTCGGGGCAGGTGGCGGCGCGTGAAGTGAGGCACGCCTTTCTGCGGCGCGTTGCTGCCAAGGTAGACGCTGCGCACATCGCACTCGGTCATAACAGAGATGACCGTATCGAAACCGTGTTGCTTCATATCCTGCGTGGTTCGGGGCTGGATGGCCTTGTCGGTCTCACCGCTTCGGAACCGCCTTTGATCCGTCCGTTGCTCGATGTCCCTCGTTCGGAGATCGAAGCCTACTGCGCCTTCCACGCTCTGCACCCACGCCAAGACTCTTCCAATCGTAAAACAGACTATCGGCGTAATCGCATCCGGGCGGAACTGCTTCCGCATCTGGCATCGTACTACAATCAATGCATCGGTGAATCGCTGTTAAGATTATCGCGAATCGCTGCTGCCGATACGGAGCTTCTGAAGGAACTTGCACGCGAAGCTTTGCAGAGTGTGACGATCGCGGGAGATGCTGCGGAGTGGACGCTGGATGCTGGCGCGCTCCTACGACTGCCATTGGCGCTGCAAAGGCGCGTCCTGCGCTCTGCAATCGAGAATGTGCGTGGTGACTTGCGCGATGTAAGTATGGAGGCGACGGAGCGCGCCCTGGAGGCGCTGGCTGCGGAGCGGAAGGAAGCGCTGTTACTGCCTTATGGGGAGGTGGGAAGCGTAGAAATCGTGGCAGAGATGACGACGGTGCGAATCCGGCGTCTGGCTGCGGCCACGCAGGCGCTGCCCTGGAGCTTCACGCTGGACATTCCTGGAGAGTTGGATCTTTTTCGGTGTGGGCTGGCGCTGGAGACCAGACGTTGCGGTTCGCGAATCGAGGCGGCCCATGCCGTAGAGGCGGGACCGACCGCACTGGTATACGCTTTGCAGGAGCTCGCGCTGCCGTTGACCGTGCGTTCCTGGCAAGCGGGAGACAGGATGCGGCCTTCTGGTCTGGAAGGCTCCAAGAAACTGCAAGATATTTTTACGGATCGCAAAATTCGTCGAGAGGAACGCCTGCGCTCTCCCGTTCTTGCCGATTCCACAGGCAAGATCCTCGCGGTGATCGGATTACAGGCCAGTGAAACGGCGCTACGACTGCCTTTAGGAACCGAAGAACGCACGATTTCGGGGGATTGTCTCGTCCTTACCTGGCGGGAGTTACCGCTTTAATCGAGTCGGATCGCACCGAGACGATCTGTCGTTGTGCTATAATGGAAGCTATTCGGATACTGCCAGCGTCGCTGATGTGCCACGCCGGAGGAGGAAGTATTGAAGACGGGAAATAATGCATTTCGCTATATGATGCTGATCATGCTGGTGGTGGTTCTCTTTATGGTGTTCAACTCGGGCATTCTGAAGGGATTTGGCAACTCGCCGGAGACATGGACGTATCAGCAGCTTCTAACGCGGATCGACAATTCGCCGACGACTCTAGAAAAGTTAACCTTCACAAAGGACGAACTCCAGGTACAGTTGCGACCGGGCAAAGACCCGATCCCTGGCCCGGAAATCAAGACTGCTACCGTCGTCCTGCCCGACGCGCCGGAATCACGCAGCAAACTGTACGATCAGTTGCATGCACATGGTATCATGTTCGAGTTCAAACGGCCGTTTATGAGCGAAGGAATTCAGACTCTGCTGACGATGATCCTGCTTCCGGTGGGCTTCATCGCGCTGTTCTGGGTCTTCTTCCTGCGCCAGGCACAGTCCGGTGGCAATCAGGCGCTCAACTTCGGACGCAGTAAGGCCAAGCGCCTGACCGACTCCGTGCCGAAAGTCACGTTTGATGAGGTCGCGGGCGTCGAAGAGGCCAAGCAGGAACTGCAGGAGATCGTCGAGTTCCTGAAGAACGCCAAGAAGTTCCAGGCCCTCGGAGCCAAGATCCCCAAAGGCGTCCTGCTGCTCGGACCTCCTGGATGCGGCAAGACCATGCTGGCCCGCGCCGTTGCTGGCGAAGCCAATGTGCCCTTCTTCCACATCTCCGGTTCGGACTTCGTTGAGATGTTCGTCGGAGTAGGTGCAAGCCGCGTGCGCGACCTGTTCGATACCGCCAAGTCTAACCGGCCGTCGCTCATCTTCATTGATGAGATCGATGCGGTCGGACGCCAGCGCGGCGCTGGACTGGGCGGCGGACACGATGAGCGTGAGCAGACCCTGAACCAACTGCTGGTCGAGATGGATGGCTTCGACCCGAATGCGGGCGTCATTATGATCGCCGCGACGAACCGCCCGGATGTTCTGGATCCTGCCCTGCTTCGCCCCGGTCGCTTCGACCGCCGTGTGATCGTGGATGCGCCGGACGTACTGGGTCGGAACGCGATCTTCAAAGTCCACCTACGCGGCAAGCCGTTGGAAGACGACATCAACGTCGAGACATTGGCCCGCCTTACCCCCGGCTTCACCGGCGCCGACATCATGAACGTCGTCAATGAAGCTGCGATCCTGGCAGCACGGCGCGACAAGACCCGGATCGCCATGGCAGAGTTCGACGAGGCGCGAGACCGTGTCCTGATGGGACCGGAGCGCAAAACGCGCATGAACAGCCAGCGCAAACTGCGCGTCGTCGCTTACCATGAACTCGGACACGCTATCGTGGCGGCAATGATCCCGAACGCCGATCCTGTCTACAAGATCACGGTGATCCCGCGCGGTATGAGCGGAGGCGCGACCTGGTATCTGCCGAAAGAGGAGAGCCTGCGCACCAAGCAGGACATGCTCGACGATATCACGGCCTCTCTTGGCGGACGCGTGGCGGAAGAACTGGTCTTCAGCGACGTCACCACCGGAGCCTCGGCCGACCTCGATCATGCGACCGATGTGGCCCGCGCAATGGTCTGCGAATACGGCATGAGCGACCGCCTCGGAACCCTGCGTTTCGGACGCCGCCATGGCAACCCCTTCCTGGGACGCGATGTCATGGAAGATCGGGACTACAGCGAGGAGACCGCACGCGCCATCGACGAGGAGGTTCGCGCCTTCATCGATCAGGGCTACGAGCGGGCACGACACATCCTGTCCGAGAACCGGGCAAAGATGGATGAGATCGCCGAAATCCTGCTGGAGAAAGAGACGCTGACTCGTGAAGAGTTCACGGCTCTGCTCAGCGGCGAGATGACGGCCGACGACATTCGACGCAGCATGAACCAGCCTCCGATCGAACCGCCGACGCCCACCACCGGGTTGATGGCGCCTACCGATCCTCCGCGCGTCCCGCAGCGCCTCCGCCCCGAGCCTGCCTAAACCGCGACCTACACTCAATAAAATGCCCTGCCGAATGAATTTCGGCAGGGCGAACATTTTTCCCCGAAGTCAGCGACAAGTTCTCCTCGCTGATATTTCTCCTCCTATCTTCCTGGTTTCCTTCCTGTATTTCTGTTCTGCATTTGCATCTTTTTCCTTGATTCCTTACGCGATTCGCATGGTCAAGCCGCCGTCGATGGTGAAGGTCTCCCCGGTGATGTATTCGTTGGTGACCATCTCCAGGATCAGTGTGCCTACCTGTTCCGGCGTGCCTTCGCGATGCAGTGGAATTCGGTTCTTCAGGTTGTTTTCCCTGACCGCCTCCGGCATCTGGGCATGAAATGCCGTTCGGACTACCCCCGGCGCGACACAGTTGACTCGGATATTGTCGTCGGCCAACTCGTAGGCCAGCGCGCGTGTCAACTGCGGGATCGCCCCCTTGACCGTCTGGTAAGCCACATTGGTCTTGACCCCCCGGATTCCGGCTGTGGAGGAGATGAGAATGATCACGCCCTCATGCCGCGTCTGCATGCCAGGCACCACGGCCCGGCACAGATGGAAAATCGGATGCACATGCACGTCGAAGGCCGCATACCATGCCTCCGGGGTCAACGCCAGGAGGCCCCCATTCACCGGACCCCCGGCAGAGTGAATCAGCACATCCACCTTCCCAAAATGTGCGGCAGTCTGCTCTACACAGCGCGTCGCCTCCTCAGGCTTTCCGATATCGGCGGCGAGATAGAGAGAGGGAGCGCCGATCTCTTTCAGGCGCTGCAAGGTCTGAATCGTCTCCGCATCTTGATGACGTCCGACCACGACCACGCTCGCCCCCCGCTGGGCGCATTCTATCGCTACCGCCGCACCGATCCCCTTGGTGCCCCCGGTAATCAGACAGACTTTGTCTTTGAGTTCCATTGCTCGTATTCCCTTCTCCATGAGGTGTAAACCTGATCGCTAGTTCCCTATCTTCACTAAAGTTTCCTGTAAGCTTCCCTAACTCGATGTCGAGCGTGCCGTTCAATATGAGTTCGCAAGGGGTGCGGAGGGGCAGCGCTAGGGAACGCGGCGTTTGCCATCCACGAGGGGAGGATCGAGCAGCACGCGTTCGGTCGCGTTGAGAGAAGGTTCGATGGCTTCGAAGGCCGGACTGCCGGGGAGGTAGGAGTGCATTCCCCAGCGGAGGTGAGCGGGACTGTATTTCAGGTAGAGCGTGCGGCGGGTATGCGGGCCAATCCAGGGCAGGGTGCCGTGCTGGAGGGCTTCGGTGAACAACAGGCAGTCTCCGGCACGCAGGGGCACCTGCTGCACGATAGGGTGAGGACGTTGGAGGAGGGCGATGTCTTCCGGGCAGCGGAAGTTGCTCTTATGGCTGCCGGGAATGCAGGCGAATCCTCCAGATCCAGGCGGCATGTCGTTGAGCGCGAACACCGCCACGGCCAGCCCACTGTAGATACGATCTTTGATGACGTGATAGGACTGGGACGCATCGTAGGGCGTGCCACCTCCATGCAGAAACAGGCCTGCGCCGCCCGGTGTCAGAAAGATGGCATAGTCGTGGTCGAAGCGCATGTGACTCCCGAGGATCGACTTCAACATCGGTAAGAGACGGGGATGGTCCAGCAGGGCCAGGAAATCCGGCCCCCAGGTCAGCAGATCGGTCCGCTTCGTGTTTTCGGGCTGACCCTTCCATGCGGGGTCGCGCAGGGCCTGGTCGTCCAGCCAGGCGTTCATCCGCGCCAGGGTTTCGGGGGGGATCGCGTTCTCGATGACCAGATACCCCCAAAGGTCGAACAGATATTTCTCTTCTTCGTTCATAATGCGCTCGTTGCCTCGATCTTCTTGTTCTGCACGGAGAACCGAGCGCTCTTGACTCGCGCTCCAGCACCTTCCTCATGTCGAACTCCCACGCTCTTGCCTTGCATTGTACCTCGCAGAGCGTGCGTAGGCGAAGCAGAGGAGGAGTTTCAAGCGGCAAACAGTAAATTGACGGAGAGGTGAACTGGCTGCACGACAGGAGCTGAAATCATTCCCTTTTCGGTCTCGTATTAGATAGACGTAGGGTCAACGGATCGCAGGAACAAGAGGACGCCATGCAAGTCGATTATCAATCTCATAATACACCGGGACGAGGCGGGGACTCCGCGCCGATCGACAACCGGATTCTGTTGCTGCTGGCGACGTTGATCACCATCGGACTGTCGTTTATGCCGTATAGCGAATATCTGCTCTATCCGTTGCGCCTCTTTGTGACGTTCGTACACGAGAGTGGGCACGCGATCGCGGCTCTGCTGACCGGGGGCGGAGTCGATTCGCTGCATGTCAGCCCATCCGGTAGTGGAGTCACCTGGGTACGCGTGTCGGGGCTCTGGGCCTGGATCTCGCTCTCCGGTGGCTATGTGGGAGCCGCCCTATTTGGAGCCGTGCTCTTACAGACCGGGAGGCTGACACGCTGGCGGAATGCGGGGCGCACGACGCTCTATGCGGCTGCGTTCTATATTCTTGCCGTCACGTTGCTATGGGCGCACAATCCATTCAACAATCCCGGGAACAGCTTTACTGGAGGAGGCTTCATGCCAGACTTCTTCACACCGCTCGCTGGAGGCTGTCTTTTCATCCTGTTGTTTGCGTTGGCGAAACTGTCGTCGCCGCGATTCGCCAATTTCCTCGCGGCATTCCTGGCCGTACAGTGCAGCTTGAACGCCCTGGTCGATCTACGCACCCTGCTCTTTATCACGGCCAACAAACTGGGCGATAACGATGCGGTGTTCATGGCACAGAAATATCTACTGCCTCCGACCTTCTGGGCGCTGCTTTGGGCGGGGATCTCTCTGGTCGTGATCGTATTGTCGCTGTGGAGTTACAATCGTTCTATCTCCGCGCAGATGCGAGAACAAGTCGGGTAGGGGAGCGAACAGGTCTCTGGGAGAAGTTGGAATGAGACTATCGAAATCGCGCAGTAAAGCGAGCGAAGCGGGTGCGTGCGAACATTGCGGAGCGCTGACGTATGGTGATACGCTCCGCTGTCCGCAATGCCAGAAGTTCCCTGTTAAAATGCACCGTTGTTCGCACTGTCAGTGTATCTCTGCGCAGACTGCCGAGCGCTGCTGGAAGTGCGGACGGATGTTCCTTCCGGATGGCGACTATCTCTGAAAAAGCGGATGGAGACGCCCTCGCATGAGGCTTCCGTTCGGTCGAAAACCGGCTTCCTCGCCGATATTTGGCCCTCTTCTTCCCTCCCTGTGACCTAATTCACACTGTTTTGTATCCTCCGCCCCTTGACCGCAGTTTCGCAACTCACTATAATAAGTTCATGATTCTACGGAGGGCGCCCGGGTGTCCTTGGACGGGTGATTCGCCATTCGGAGAAGAGAGACATGAAGATTTCGCTGTTGGGAACCTCTGGAGCCGAAGGCTGGCCGGGACTTTTCTGTCGCTGTCCGGTCTGCCATGTCGCGCGTACCGAAGGCGGCAAAAACCGGCGTACTCGCTCGTCTGCGCTCATTGACGGCGTTCTCAAACTGGATTTCCCCTCCGATATTCTGCAGCAGATCGTGCGTTGGAACGTCGATCTGCTCGATCTCCGCGCCATTCTCTTTACGCACTCCCACGACGACCATCTCTGCGCTGCCGAACTTCAGTATGCTGGCCCTTACTTCGTTCCGAGTGCCATTGAACAGCGTATGCCTATCTACGGCCCAATAGACGCCATTTGCAAGATCAAAGCGGCAGTCGATGTCGATTGCCTCCCGTTCTCTCTGCATGTGGTACAACCCAACGAGCCGATCTGCATTGCGGGATACAGGGTCACGCCCGTTCTGGCCAAGCACGATCCGAAAATCGTTTGTTTCAACTACATCATTACCGACCCGACCGGTGCGACGCTGCTCTATGCCACCGATACCGGCTGGTACGACGAAGCGACATGGCGCATCCTCGAACAGAACCGATTCGACGGCATCGTCGTCGAATGCGGCAAAGGCCCGGAAGAGGGAGGCTACACAGGCCACCTCTCCATTCGGGAGATCTACGCCTTGCGCGAGCGCCTGCTGTCGAGTGGCAGCCTGCGTTCGGATACGCCGGTGGCTGCAACCCATTTTCCGCATCTTGGGGGAATGCTGCATGCCGATCTGGAAGCCGCGTTCCAGCCCCACGGCGTGCTTGCTGCCTACGATGGTATGGACCTCGTCATCCCTGCTCCTGCTTCCTGAAGGCAGGAAAATGCCCCCGTCGCCGCGAACCCTACGCCTGAAGTTTCAAAGAGGAGCCGACGGCCCGTTGGAACCAACCGGCTGTAGGAAGAGGGCATGATGGCGGAAGCGAACGAAGTGGCGTTGAATCAGGTGGCGATCTTGCTGCGGGCCGGCGATGATGTGGCGGTCGCAAAGACCCGGATCGCGGGCGGCACCGTGCTAAACTACGCGGGCGGGGCGCTACCTCTGCGTATGGATGTGCCAGCGGGGCATAAGTTTGCGCTGCATGCCGTGCCGGAGGGCGCGCCGGTCCGCAAATACGGGCAGATCATCGGCTATGCGACGGCGGATATTCGGCCCGGCGAACATGTTCATACCCGCAACCTGGGATTTGGCAAAGGTCAGGCGGAAGGCGCAGGTGCGCTGCACCTGGACTATGAGTACAGTACCGCCATTCCCACCGTCGATTTCTATTCCCCTGAACAGATGCGTCATTTCCCCGGTTATGCGCGTTCCGACGGTCGTGTGGGCACCCGCAACTACATCGGCCTCGTCTCCACCGTCAACTGCTCCGCCTCGACCGTTCACGCTATCGCCGACCACTTCCGCTCTCCCAATGCCCTGCGTGACTTTCCCGGCGTAGACGGCGTGGTGCCATTCTCTCACAAAAGCGGCTGTGGAATGCATCTGGGAGGCGCGGACTACGCGCAGTTACAGCGCACGCTGGGCGGCATAGCGAACCATCCCAACGTCGGAGGCTATCTCCTGGCAGGGTTAGGATGCGAAGTCAATCAGGCGCTGAGCATGGCGCAAAATGAGGGCCTCATCACCGCAGAGTCGATCCGGGTCGGGAGGCCGCAACTGCCGCCGACCGTGATCATTCAGGAAGAGGGCGGGATCCGGAAGGCGATCTTGCGCGGTATCGAAGAGACGGAAAAACTGCTGCGCCGGGCGAGTGCAACGCCGCGAACCGCGCAGCCGATCTCCAGTCTACTGGTCGGAACCAACTGTGGCGGCAGCGACGGGAATTCCGGGATCACGGCCAATCCTGCGCTGGGAGACGCCGGAGATGAGTTCGTGCGCTACGGCGCGGGCTGGGTGCTGGCGGAGACTTCGGAGACCTATGGGGCCGAACATCTCCTCACCCGCCGCGCGGTGACCCCGGAGGTCGGGCAGAAACTCGTCGCCTTGATGCGCTGGTGGGAGTGGTATACCGGGATGTGGGGCGCCAGCATCGATGCCAACCCCTCGCCTGGTAACAAAGAGGGCGGCCTGACGACGATCTATGAAAAGTCGCTCGGCGCACTGGCCAAAGGGGGCTCTTCGCCGCTGGTCGAAGTCTATAAGTTTGCCGAACGTATCGATAAGAAGGGCTTTACCTTCATGGACACGCCCGGCCACGATCCGGTCTCGGTGACGGGACTGGCTGCTGGTGGCTGCAACCTGATCGTCTTCACCACTGGGCGCGGCTCCTGTCTCGGCTTCAAACCCTCTCCTGTCCTCAAAATCTCCACCAACACTCCGCTCTACCATCGGATGGAAGAGGATATGGACATCGATGCGGGCGTTATCCTCAACGGTGTCTCGATTGCAGATGTAGGTCATCAGATCTTCGAAGAGTTGATCCTGGTCGCGGGCGGCAAGCAGACCAAGAGCGAGGCGCAGGGGCTCGGAGAAACGGAGTTCGCGCCCTGGATGCTCGGACCGGTGATGTAGGGCCACAAGAGCCGGATTCGTACTGCAATCGGGCCTGAAACCGAACGAAGGAGAGAGGGATGCTGCTCGCTGTCGATGTGGGAAATACGAATATCGTACTGGGGGTCTACCGGGGTTCCGGGGCCGAGGCACGTCTCATCGGGGACTGGCGCATTCGCACCGACCGGGAGCGCACGACCGACGAACACGGGATGCTGGTCAAACACCTGTTGGAACACAACGGCATCGCGCTCCACCAGGTTCACCATGTCGCGATTTCCAGCGTCGTTCCAACGATGAGTGAGACGCTGGCCGACCTCTCACGCCGCTATTTCGGCGCGGAACC
>JAYUMV010000226.1:0-4440 GCA_043762265.1 Chthonomonadaceae bacterium
GCCTCTCCATGGAAAAACCGGCTCCGATGCGTGCCTGCAACCTGTTGCTGGCCTACATCAAAGATCGCTACTACGTGGAAGCGCAAAAACTGATGGATACGGTGTTGCGGGCCGATATGCCGACCTGTCCCGCCGAAAAGTTTCTGCAAACATTATTCCAGATTCGCGATGCCGACCTGGTGGCTTGGTGGAACTGGCTCGATGGAGAACTCGAAAAGGGGAATAAGTAACATGAAAAACACATTCAAAAATATCTCTCTGTTCGCGCTCGGCGTCGTCGCCGTCGCCACTCTGACTTCGGTTCGCCTGACGCCTGTCCCTACAAACTCTACGCCAAAATCGACCACGCAGGTTTCGGTATCCGTACCCTCTGTGATGCTGGTTACCGATAGCCGGGATGATGGCCAGGAATCGCATGGCGACAAGGGCAAGACCAAGGGCGGGTAGCGCTCAGGCCCGAGGAGCCTCCCTCCTTATCCTATATCCAAGAGAAAAGGCAGGCCGTAACCGGCCTGCCTTTCCAATGCTGGCACAAAAGAACTTACGGGTTCTTTTTCTTTTTGGCGCCACCCGCCTTCTTCCCTTTTTTGGCGGGCGTCTTGGTCTCGGCTGCAACCGCAGACGAACTCCGCACCATCGGCGCAGCCACAGGCGTGGCCATCGCCGCACTAGCCTGGCGCGCCTTGATCGAAGCGCCAAGCGCCTGCATGTCTTTCAGGGTGCTCTGGGCCGCTTTAATGTCGGCGGGAGATTTGTCCGCTCCGGCTTGTGCGAAGACGGGAGCTGCAACGCCGAGGCAGAACATTGCCGCGAGCGCAATCGCGGATTTACGAAGAATTGCCATGTGGATGTCTCCTTTTCGAGATCGTGGAAAATGATAAGTCGAGGTATTACGCCTCCATAGACGGAAAAATTCCGAGAAGGTTCATTTTAATTTCGTTACATACACGTGGGATTCCTTCTCAAGAGCCCTCATCAAGCGCTTTTTTCACGATGGCATAGCGGCGGGTCTCTTGAAACCCTGCGGCGCGATAGAGCCGGTCCGCCGTTTTGTCGTCGGTCCACATAAACCAGGCACTGGGATGGCCTCGCGTCCGCATCCCGTCCAGAGCGCAGAACAGCAGCGCTGCCCCCACTCCCCGGCCACGCAGAGAAGCGGCCACGCCGAACGGCCCGAAACGCTTTCCTTCACTCTGTGCAAACCCGACCAACTTCTCCCCTTCGAACTTCTCTCCCTCGAAAGCCAGTATCAGTTCGTCTGCCGGTCGACGCCCCGCGACGATTTCCACCATCGTCTCGCGCACATACCGCTGCCAGTCGCCGGGAAACTCCCGGCGCAGGAAATCGGTGAGAGCCTGCACATGCCGGGGTTCAAAGAGCAACATTCGGACTCCCTGCTGCGCCAACTCGGAACAGCGCGTCTGCACCCATTCCGGCGTCTGCCAGCCGGAGTTTAGTGCGGCTTCCATGGAGAGCGGACGGGAATGCGTCTCGTAACCACGCTGTTTCAAAAAGACAAGCGCTTCAGGATAAGCTGCTTCGTCCACACCGGGCGTCCAGTAGTTTGGCGCATAGGGCGCAATCCAAGCGGAGGTGCAGCCCTGCTCCCGCAGCCACGTCTCGGCCTGATTGAAGAGCGCCGTACCGATGCCTTGCCGACGCGCCCACGGCGTGACAGTAAAGAGCGTGATCCAGCCGCGATCCGTGTCCAAGGGGCCCTCTTCTAAAGGGCGTTGACGCTTCAGTGTGAGCAGAAACCCTACGGCTTCGCCGTAGGGGTCCCATGCCACCAGGGCGCCGTTTGCAGCGAAGTTCGGATCGAGCAGGACTTTGCGCGTAAAGCTCGCCTCCGTAATAACCTCCAGCGGCAGGGAGAGCCGCAGAAGGCGAATAACAGAGGCGAGTGCGTCGCCGGACAGAGGCTCTATGGAGAGCGGGCTAATCGCCGCCTCCCCCATTGGTCGTCTGGCCGGAGTTGAGGTTGGTGCCGATGGCGAGCTCCGCCGTGTTGATGAAAGTTGATTTGTCGCGAATCACAGCCTGCGGCGGCAGGGTATCCGAGACCGTCGTCAGCCCTGGGATCTTCTTTACTGCGGTACCGATCGCCAGGAACTCGATGATGCCAGAGCCCAGGGAGTAGACATAGGTTTTGATCCCGACGACATCGTCCGCGCCAGCCGCCTGCGCGTCTCGCTCGATTTTTCCGATGGCGTTCTCACGCGCCTCGTAGATCAGCGTCGTAAGTTCGTTGATCTCGCCCCGGGAGAAACTTTTCAGCGCCGCCGTCAGACCGCCGACGATACCGACAGAGTAGACCGAAACGCCGAGCAGGAGTTGTATCGGCATATAGCCCATGTTGACGAGGTTCCACATCTCCTCATTCGTCAGATCGCTGGTGATAGGCGTCTGCGCATACTGCGGCGGAAGCGAGGGATGGAACGAGGCCGTTCCAATCATGACCATCTCCTGCATACCCTGGAACGGAATGATAGAGGTTTCGATCCCGACGACCGCGTTCGCGCCGACACTGCGCGCCTCGTTGGTGATGCGCTGGAGCGCCAGATGCCGAGTCTGATTGAAGACCTGCGAGTACTGCTCGATCTCGCCGCGCTGCATGCTCTTGAACATCCCGCCCAGACCGCCGCCCACTCCGATGGAATAGGCGACGTTGCCGAACACGAATTTGATCGGGCGGAAGCCGGCGTCCATCTGGCAGTAGAGTTCCTGACCGTCCGCCGAAGAGGAGAACGACATCTGTTCGGAGCGCGCCCCGTCCTGATGCAGGCACGAGCCGATGGAGAGAAACTCGACGTTGCCCGACTGCTGGATCAGTTCGTTGGTGACCCCGGTGATACCTACGCCGCCATGTTTGTTCGCCTCGGCGGCCATGCGCGTGTAGGAGTTGAGACGGCCCTGATGCACCATATCGGTGACCTGTGTGACCTCACCACCCGTCAGAGTGCTGATTCCGGCCCCCAGGCTCCCGAGAAAGCCCATTGAGTAGACGCTGTTGCCGATCACGATATTGCCCGGTGACAGCCCCTTTTTGTGCAGACAGTAGATCTCATTCCCAGACAACCCCGTCATGACAGCCATTGTTATCTCCTTTGAAAATAGTCGGAACCTCGATTTTCACGCTATGCAAATTATAACAAATCGGCGCACAAAAGGGAAGAGGGGAGACGAAACCTGTTCAGGTTTCGTCTCCCCTCTGCTATTCGAATCTCCACTTTATGAGACGTTTGCGCTTAGTTGCGGTAGCGTGCAGGCGATGTATCGATCTGGGTGATGGTCCAGCGACCACGGACGCGCTCCAGCACGATCGTCTGGTAGACGACGTTGCTCCGCCCGCTCTGGTCCTGATAGGTATGACGAGCGAATACCTGGTAGAAACTCTCTTTGCGATGGACACGATAGGCGGTAAACTCCGTGGTATGGACGCTGCGCAGGAAGTCGCGGGTCATGTCCAGATAGTCGCTGGGATTGAGCGAATACTGATAACGACCTCGGGAGAAGATCGCGATATTGGCGCTCGGGTCCGTCAGCGGAGCCAGCAGGCCGATGTCCTCGTTGAGGAACGTATCTTCCAGATCGTAGACCGTATTGCTCAGATCCCGGTCATCCTTCCAGCGGTTATCATCGACGCCCTGCCGCAGATAGTAGAGATCATGGCTGCCGTTCGGAGCCTCCTGATACTCTCCACGCACGTAAAGGGGAGTATCGATGAGCACACGACCGGGCGAAGAGAACACCACCGCGCTGCGATCGATGTAGGGCGGAAAGATGCCGACGTAGAAACTGAAAGGCGAGACGACCGCGCGTCCCGCGTCCCGGCTGGCCAGGTAGTGCGGATACGAGGCGGTGTGGCGCGGAAAGTACGTTTCGAGCCGACGATCTACCGTGCTGCTCCGATGCAGCGTAACGCCATTGTCGAAACGGCGTTCGGTCTCCGAGTGGGTAAACTGGACATGAGCTTCATCGCGGCTCCGGTGTCTGTCATCCCGTACATCGCTGTGATGGTCCTGAGCCTGATTGTCACGGCGATCCTGCGGGCGGTCGCCACGGCGATCCTGATTCTTATTATCGCGACGATCCTGGGTAGAACGATCATCACGGCGATCCTGCGCCCATACTGCGGACGGTGCGGCCAGCGTCACGCCTGAAACACAGGCCAGCGCCAGGGACAACACGACACCGGTTCTAGCACGGGAATATATCGATTTGGTTTGCATCTTGGTTTCACCTTCATGGGTATGCAGGCACATCTCACTTCTTGCCTTGAAAACAGAAAACGCCCGCCGACACGAATCGTGACGACCGGATTTCCTAAGGGCCTGTAATAGATACTCCGACAAATAAAGGATTGATTTTTGTGGATCGGGTAAAATGAAGGCATGAACCTTTCCACCTTAACCACCTATCCCGAAGACAAAGTCCGCT
>JAYUMV010000227.1:0-3276 GCA_043762265.1 Chthonomonadaceae bacterium
CGACTTCTGGCGCTCTAGCCTGGATGTCATTCGGGGACAGATCGGAGACTTCGAACGTCTGGTTGATTAGAGATATTTTGACTGTTTGCTGTAGTCCAACGGAAGCGAGACATGACCTCGAAATAGAGATGCCTGACAGATGGTCTGTATCAGAGGCTTTCGTAGACTGGGCGAAGCCTCAGTGAGGTTGGCAGATTATTCCAGTTTGATAGGACCGAATGACAGCGGAAAATCCTCGTTTCTCCACGCTTTGCACATACTCTTCGATAAAGATCGCGTCCCAAGCGAAACGGATATCTGCAAAGTCGCAGCGTACGCGGGCGAGACGTTTGTGGAAGCAACGCTAGCCAGATGCGTGGGGCATGAAGACCTGGCAATTGACGGCAGCATCCGCCTGAGGCGGATCTTTCGGGAGCGGGGGTGGAACTGGGAGGTAATGCGCCAGATTCCCAAGCACCAGAGCCTGAAGAAGATGCAAGACGATACCCTGACGCGAACTGAGTGGGGCAGTGCGGACAACGTGCCGGACCCGGTCAAGACCGCCACCAACGAAGCCCTAAATCGGTTGGCACCGAAAGGTAAAGTCCCTTCTGGTTCAAAAGTGCAAGGATAGTGTTCGTCTCTGTTATGCCCGCCCTGCGGAGAACGGGCGTGTGCGTCCAGGGCACAGACTTTTGGCGCTCCAGCCTCGACATCCTCTCCGAGTAGATAGGAGCCTTAATTGTGCAGGAAATGTTAGTCGGACCGGCGAAGAACGAGGCATCCAATATTACAAACGCCAGGTGTCATGATATGCCCGATCCACAGCCTACTAAGAGCCTATCCCAATAGGATGTTTTCTCGATTGCGACAGGGCGTCTATTGGGATAGGCTCTAAGCCAATAAATCTCTTCTACTCTTGAAAGAACTGAATGTGAAACACACCATAATACTCCTTACCGCCTTGCTGCTGGCGCTGCCGACTGCGCTGCACGCGGACGACTCATCGAAGAATGATGCCGCGGCTTTAATCCGGGCACGCACCGAAGCGGCCAAAACTCTTAAGAACGAGGTCTCACCGTTCATTTCGACCTACTGTTTGCGTTGCCATACCGACAAGAGGCGGAGCGGTGGTGTGACATTCCAGGATCTATTGCAGAATCCGGGCGGGCCGGCGTTCCAAAAGCTGTGGAAGGGAGCGTCGTCCCAGATCGCGGCTCATCAAATGCCGCCGGCGGGTGAGGACAAACAGCCGAGCGAAAAGGAACGCAAGGTGGTCATCGACTGGGTAATAGGAATGAAGAACCTCCTGCCGAAGGATCCTGGCCCATTTGTCATTCGACGATTGAACAAGCGGGAATATGGCAACACGCTACATGATATATTCGGTGTTGATCCTGCGATTGCACGGGATCTACCGGATGAGGTACTCGGCGCGGGATACACCAACACACTCTCACCACTACTGATCGAGAAATACCTTTCCATCGCGAATGATGTTCTGGACAAGTCTTTTTCACCCGCAGGATCAAAACCGACATCAGTACAGCGGCGGCTGCTCGGTGAGATGCCGGCAAAGGGGGAGGATTCCACGGCAGCAGCGCGGAGAGTGGCTCGATCACTGGCTCGCCTCGCGTTTCGTCGGCCACCCTCGGATGCGGAAGTGGATGTACTGATTCGTGTCTTCTCTTTGGCGAGAGCGAACCGCAAACCCTATCCCGAAGCGCTGCGATGGATGGTCAAGGCGACCCTGGTGTCGCCGCAGTTTTTATTTATTACGCCCGTCAAAGCGAATAGCAGCGGCAGTACGACGTTGTCACAGGAGATTGTCCCTCTGGACGATTATCAACTGGCGTCACGCTTATCCTATCTGCTCTGGGCGACAATGCCCGACGGCGAGTTGTCCGCCCTGGCGGACGCCGGGAAACTGCAGGATAAAGTGGTGCTTGCCGCCCAAACCCGACGACTGTTACAAGATCCGCGGTCACGGGCGCTGTTCGATGGGTTTGGGGCGCAATGGCTCGGCGTGGACAAGCTTGCGGGCAAGATGTTCGACACCGAGAAGTTTCCGCAGATGACTGCGAAAATGCGACGGGCAATGTACGACGAGGCCCGCCTGTTGTTTCAAGAGATCCTGCGCAATAATCTCAAATTGATGACCTTCATCGATAGCGACGCCACCTACCTCAACGAGAGCCTGGCGACCATCTACGGTATGGAGCAGATCGTTCGCGGCGAGCAGATGCGACGTGTAACGCTGACGAACTTCAACCGAGGCGGTATACTGACGATGCCCGGTATTCTCGCAAACAGTTCCTTTCCCAACCGCACCAGCCCGGTAAATCGCGGCGTCTGGGTGCTGGAGCAAGTCCTCGGCGAAAATGTACCGCCGCCGCCACCCAATGTGCCTGCGCTGGAGAAGCAGGACAAACGGATCATCGCCAACATGACGTTGCGACAGCGCACGGAACTGCATCGTTCGAACGCCGTTTGCGCAAGCTGCCACAAGGTGCTCGACCCGATCGGTTTCGGACTGGAGAATTACGATGCGATCGGTCGGTGGCGAACGGTGGATGACTCCGCTGGAAAGATCGATGCCTCCGGCGAACTGCCGGGAGGACTCCATTTCACCACCCCTGCAGAACTCAAGCGGATTATAGCCGACCGAAAGGATGATTTTTGCCGAAATCTCACCGGCAAACTGCTCGCGTATGCGCTTGGTCGGCAGCTCGAAGGGGTTGATGAGATCGTCGTCGATCAAATGACAGACTCGATCAAGAAGGATGACTATCGGATGCAGACGCTCGTACTTAGCGTGGTGACCAGTGATCCCTTTACTCATCGTCGCGTGACCAATATAGGAGAGACCCCAAATGCGAAGTAACGTTCTTATCAGTCGCCGAACCTGTCTGAGTGGACTTGGTGTCTCGCTTGCGTTGCCTCTGCTGGAAACGATGGGCTGGGCGGATGGTCCGAAGTCGGCCGCCGCGTCGAAACCACCGGTACGGCTGGGTTTCATGTACATGCCGCATGGCGTGATCCCGGAGCGATTCTGGCCGAAGGATCCCGCCGAGTTTTTGAAGTCGCCGCCGCCGATCCTGGAGCCGCTGCGTGGCGTACTCGATCAGTGCCTGCTGGTGAAGGGGATCAGCGGCGTGCCCATCGCGCCGTTCAACGGCGCGCCCCACGCTCTGGAACTCTCCACCTGGCTGACGGCAACATTGCCGGACGCGCAAAGGCGGAATGTGGTGAACATCGCCATCTCTGCCGACCAGATCGCCGCGAACTATGTCGGCG
>JAYUMV010000228.1:0-16750 GCA_043762265.1 Chthonomonadaceae bacterium
TACATGCTGTACAGTCCTTTGTATTTGACCTCTTGCATAAGTGATGTTCTAAATCTCTTCAGCGAGGACGGCCCTCTCTCAAACGGCCGACTCAGGCAAGAGGTCCTTTAGGTCGTATTATGTCGTAGTCCGAACATACAATCTGCCCGATAGCCTATGCAGGCGCTCGGGGTACAGCGGGGATCGGCAGTTTTCGGAGGATCACAAAAAAGTGCAGGAGCGCATAGAGGCCCATAGCGTTGGGAACGCACGGATTGACGCGCGTACAGAGCGAACGTCCGTCCAAAAAGCAACCGCGTTTATTATAGCACGGTCACAAGGGATAGGCAATAAAAAACAGGGTGATTTTTGTAATTGCTCCCATTAAGGATCGGCTTTGCGCTCTATGCGCGGAGGATTGCGTTTCCTCTTGAGAACCAAAGCATACACGATGAGGGCGATTACAAGCAAAGTGAGGCCGACGGTGCAGACGCCGGGCCAACCGCTGCGCTGCCACGCCCAGGCGCCCAGGAAAGAGCCCATAGATCCACCGGAATAGGCGCAGACCATATAGACTGCGTTGAGGCGGTTGCGGGCGTCGGGACGCAGACTGAATAGGCGCGTCTGGTTGGCGACCTGATTGGCCTGCACACCCACATCCAACAGAAGGACGCCGAAGATCAGGCCGATCAACTGTGTGCCTCCTGCGCGAAAGATCAAATAAGAGAGCAATACGAGGCTCATCGCGATGCCATTTGCCCAGAAGGGACCGCGTCGGTCCGCCATTTTACCAACGAGAGGCGCTGCGCATGCGCCGCCGATGCCAACGAGGCCGAAGAGGCCCGCTGTCGCTGGCCCGTAGTGGTACGGCGGCGTGCTCAAAAAGAAGGGTAAAGCCGTCCAGAAGGCAGTGAAGGAGCCGAAAGCCATCGCCTGGAAGAGGCAGGCCTGCCGCAAGGCGGGCTCTTCGCGGAGGAGAGCGGGGAGGGAGCGCATCAGTTCACCGTAGGGCATGGTCGCCGTGGTCTGGCTCTGGGGAAACCACTTTAGCACGGCCAGAGCCAGGGCGACCATCAGCGCCGCCCCTATCGTGAAGACGGATCGCCAGCCGAGATTCTGGCCGAGGAATCCGCTGATCACGCGACTCCCCAGAATGCCGATGAGGAGCCCACTGGAGACGCGCCCGACGATCCGGCCGCGCTGGTCCGCGTCCACCAGGCTGGCAGCCAGGGGGATGACGATTTGGGGGATGATGGTCGTCAGGCCGATTAGCAGTCCTGCGGCGGCCAGCCACACCAGGGTCGGCGCACAAGCCGCCAGAGCCAGAGCCAGCGTGACCGCCGTGAGGAGAATCAGGATCAAGCGGCGGCGTTCCAGCGCATCTCCCAGCGGTACGATCAGCAGGATCCCCAGGGTATAGCCGATCTGCGTCAGGGTCGTCACGGCTCCGGCCTGCCGCGCGTTGGCGTGGAAAGCCTCCCCGATCTCCTTCAATAGCGGTTGATTTAAGTAGACATTCGCGACCGTCAACCCGCAGGCGATGGACATGATCGTCAGAGTCACCTGGTTAAGCGCGGGAGGCGTCTGCTTGGTGGTGTCTGCGGACATCAGAGCGCCTGCTTCTCGACGAGAAGCGCTTCTATCGTACGCAGGAACTCTGCTACATCCAGCGGTTTGGTCAGATACGCTCGCGCTCCCGCCTCCAGCAAGCGCTCTCTCTGAGACGGGGTCGCATCTGCACTGATGACGACAACGGGGATACGAGAGGTGCTCTCCGAATTTTGCAGTTGCGACAGGACTTCCTTTCCAGAGATGTCCGGCAGGTTCAGGTCCAAAAGAATCAGGTGCGGCAGGTGCTGACGGGCGAGGTCCAGACCCATGCTGCCCTGCATGGCGGCCAGCAGAGTGATTTCCGGCCTCCCGGCCAGGATCACTTCCATAAGACGGAGATTGGAAAGGTTATCTTCAATGGTGAGGACGGTGTAGACGCCCTCCGCCGGTTCGAACCCATTCCGATCTTTATGTTTTGTCAGCACGGCGCTATCCGTCTCTCCGGGAGCGGGCGCGGTGGGCAGTTCCAGTGAGAAAACACTCCCCTTTCCCTGTTGGCTCGTCACTTCGAGCGTGCCATCCATCGCCTCCATAAGCCGATGCGAAAGCACCAATCCCAGACCCGTCCCCTCGACATCGGTGACCCCCAATCGTTCAAATGGCGTAAAGAGCCTTAGCAGATCTTCCTGGGAGATTCCATGTCCGGTGTCGTGGACCGAGATGCGTATCCGCCCGTTGGGCAGGCGTTGGGCGGTGATCTCCACCTCTCCGCCGGGCCGGTTGTACTTGATCGCGTTGGAAAGCAGGTTGATGAGTACCTGTTTGAGGCGCTGATTATCCGCCTGGACATAAAGGCCTCCGGAGGCTGCGGCATTGTCCGCCAGGCGGATTGCGCGGGTTTCAGCCAGGGGGCGCACAAGTTCACTGGCCTGAGCAATGACATCGGGGAGGGCAACAGATTCGAGAGAGAGGTCTAGGTGTCCCGCTTCGATACGGGCAAGGTCCAGCACTTCGTTGATAAGCGTGAGCAGATGCCGCCCTCCGCGCAGAATATAGTGAATACTCTCCTTCTCGATCCCGTTGAGATCCCGCCGCTCTAGAATCTGCCCGAAGCCGAGGATAGCGTTCAGGGGGGTACGCAGTTCATGGCTCATTCGGGAGAGGAACTCGCTCTTGGCTTTATTCGCACGATCCGCCTCCTGTTTGGCGAGAGAAAGTTCACTGTTCATTGTTTCAAGGCTTGCCGTCCGTCTTTGGACGCGTATCTCCAGCTCTTCATTGACTTCTCTGAGCGCGGCTTCGGCCTCCTTGAGAGGCGTAATGTCGTGCGCCACAGCGTACAGTAGGTCGCCAAAGGGCGCTGTCCGCCAGGAGAGCCAGCGATAGGTGCCATCCTTGCAGCGGTAGCGATTGACGAACTGCAGAGTAGGCTGTCCGCCCGCAAGTTTTGCCCCTTCGGCTAAGGTTGCCGCCCGATCTTCCGGGTGTACGAATTCAAGATAGGACGCTGCCATAAACTCGGCGCTGGAATAACCCAGAGTCGTTTCAAAGGCTGGGTTCATACGCTTGAAATAACCGTCCGCTCTGGCGATGCAGAGCATATCAAGTGATAGGGTGAAGAAGCGGTCCTGTTCCACCTCCGCCATTTTCCTATCGTGAATATCGGTACAGGTCCCGAACCACTGTGTGATCTTGCCTGCAACATCGCACAGAGGCAGACCACGCATGAGGAACCAACGATAATCCCCGTCCGACTGCCGTATCCGGCATTCGCACTCATAGATGTCTCCGGTATGCGTGGCATATTTCCAGGCCTCCCAGGTCGCATCTTTATCGTCGGGGTGAAAAGCCTGCCACCAGCCGTAGCCCGCGCTGTCGGTATCGCGGAGACCAGTATAGTTCGCCCAGCGCTGATTGAAGTAGATGTTCCAGCCATCCGGCCTGCACTTCCAGACGATCTGCGGCATCGACTCCATGAGAGTGCGTAGTTCCTGATCGCTCTCCCGCATCGCCTGCTCCGTCAGCTTGCGCTGGGTGATGTCGCGGGTATTGACGACCAGGCCGCCGATGGCAGGATTCGCCAGCAGATTCCGCAGGGTGACCTCGGCGTGATGCCACGAACCGTCTTTATGGCGGAGGCGCATTTCGCTGATGAAAGCTTCGTCGGGCTTCTCCAACGCGGACTGCCAGATCGCATGCGCACGAGATAGGTCTTCAGGGTGGATGTTCGCCATAGCGGACTGTCCGATACGCTCCGCCTGCTCGTACCCTCCCACCCGCTTACCTGTGGGGCTCTGATAGCGAACGTTTCCGTCCGCTTCGATGATGGAGACGATATCGGCGCTGTACTCGATGAGGGCGCGAAACCGCTCTTCGCTGGCACGAACAGCCTCTTCGGCCCGTTTCTGGTCGTCAATATCGGTAAAGGTTCCGTACCAGCCAGTCGATTGCTCCTGTTCCTCTTTGCCTGGAACACCGCGTGCGAGGAACCACCGGTAGACGCCATCCTGCCGCAAAAGGCGATATTCAAGATGAAATGGCTGCCGGACCAGAAGCGCATTCTGCCATGACTGCTGCGAGGAAGCATGGTCGTCCGGATGCAGGAAGGAACTCCATCCACGCCGCCGGGTCTCTTCCAGCGTGCAGCCGGAATAGGCCTGCCATTGGGTATTGATATAGTTGATGTGGCCTGTGGGATCGGCCGTCCAGACGATCTGGGGAACAGCGTCTATCAGGGCGCGATAGTGTTCATGCGTCTGGGTCAACGCTTCGTCGGCGCGTCTTTTCTCCAGAGCCTGTGTCACCGCAGCGCCGAGCCGTGACATGCGATCTTTCAAAAAGTAGTCTGCGGCGCCTTTGCGCATGATCTCAACAGCCATTTCTTCGCCGATTGTGCCGGAGACGATCATTACCGGCAGACCTGGGAAGCAGGCATTCGTCAACTCTATAGCCTCTATGCCTGTTACGTCGGGCAGGGTGTAATCGGCAAAAACCATATCCACCTCGGCGGTGAGCGCCTCCAGAAACGTCTGACGGCTATCCACGACAGTGCAGGTAAAGTCAAATTCTGCTCTTCGCAACGCGTGGAGCGTCAGTTCGGCATCGTCTGCATTGTCTTCCAACAGCAGAAAATGCAGACAGCGCTTGTTCTGTAGCGTTCTCGCCTGCGGGTGGGCTATTGCGTCTTCGCTCTCCATCCTCTGATCCTTTCCGTGGCGCTACGCAGGAGGCTGATTCAAAAGCAGCCAGTAGAACCCGATCAACCGAACCGCTTCCGAGAACTGGTCAAAATCAACGGGTTTGACGATGTAGCTATTGACCCCTAACTGATAGCTCTCCACAAGGTCGCGTTCTTCGAGGGAAGAGGTCATGACGACCACCGGAATCGATTTGGTGCGTGAATCCGCCTTGATATGTCGCAGCACTTCGAGCCCGCTCATACGCGGCAGTTTGATATCTAATAAGATCAGTCGGGGCGCTCCGAGAGTTCCACCCGGTTCCTGGTGTTCCGAACCAAACAGAAATTCCAGCGCTTCGACCCCATCACGCACGACATGAATACGGTTGGAAAGCTGGTGTTTCTGAAACGCATGGAGGGTCAACTCCACATCGTCGGGACTGTCTTCGACAAGCAGGACTTCTACAAGACTATTCAGCATGCGTTTCTCCCTGGCCAAGTGTGAAATAGAAGGTCGCTCCCTGTTGGGGCACGCCTTCGGCCCAGAGCCGTCCCCCATGGCGACGAATGATGCGCTGCACCAGCGCCAGTCCGACGCCCGTTCCCTCATAGTCTTCTGCACGGTGCAGGCGCTGAAAGACTCCGAAAAGCTTGTCGTAAAACTTCATATCGAAGCCCACGCCGTTGTCACGGATAAAGTAGAGGCACTCCCCTTCTTTTTGCTGAGAACCCACTTCGAGGATCGCCGGATCGCAACCGCGTGTAAACTTCAGCGCATTAGAAAGCAGATTGATGAAGACCTGCCTCAGAAGCGTCGCATCGGCGGAACAGCAGGGCAAGTCTTCGATAAGCAGACGTATATCTCTTCCCTGCTGGTCCGAACTGAGAGTCTCAAGCGCTTCCTGGACGAGAGTTGCAGGAGCCACATTTTGCCTGTCGAGCGCCTGGCGATTCAGGCGAGAGAAGGCGAGCAGGTCATCGATGAGATTGCCCATATTCCGGGCATTCGCACGCACCCGATTCAAATGACGCTGGGCGGTCTCTGGCAGGCTGGGAGCGAAATCTTCGAGCAGGATGCGGGAGAAGCCGTCTATAGCCCGCAGGGGCGCACGCAGGTCGTGCGAAACGGAGTACGAAAAGGCTTCCAACTCCTCGACAGAGGCTTGCAGTTCGGCGGTGCGGACTGCGATGCTCAGTTCCAGTTCCGCATTCATCTGTTGAATTGCGGCTTCGGCTCGCCGGGCAACGGTCGCTTCCTGCTGGATGGCCTCGTAGAAACAGGTACGCGCCAATGCCAGAGCGCAGAGATGGGCGATAGTCTGCAAGAAAACCTGTTCGTTCTGCGAAAAGGAGTGTGTCTGCGGCCAGTGCAGTTCGAGAACGCCGAGCGCCTGTTCGTCTGCATTTAGCACCAGGGCGGCTGCCTGGTCTCCAGCGTCTGCCAGGTGAGGATACGAGGAGAACGGCGACTGCTGAAGGGCGGTAAAGAGGGCTTCTCCCTGGCTCAAGGCTTCGGCGGCCAGCCCGGTTCCGACCGAGAGAGGCAACAGAACAGGATCGTCGGCAGCTTTAGCTTCTCTGTACAGGATTGTGGCGAATTCCGTCCGTTCTGTGTTTAGCAAGGCCAGATATCCTGTCTGTGCGCCAGCGGCGATGAGGCCTTCCTTCAGTATGACACTGGTGGCCTGCTCCCCGGTCGTGGCATGGCATAAAGCCCTTCCCAGAGTATTGAGGCGTAGTATCTGATCGTTCGCGGACGCGTCCGTTTCGCTCTGGGAAATCGACATCTACTTACCTGCACTTTCTGCCTGTCTAGCCGTAAGTGGCCCCCAACACAGTGCCACTGTCTCCCGTATTTTTCCAGGTTCCAAAGAATTCCAAATCGGGAAGTTCTTAAATTAAGCGTCGTTGGGAAGCGTGCCCCGGTTGGCTGGAGGGTACACGAATATGAGAAGCATCGGCGGGAATGGAGGGATCTTGGCTCATCGGGAAGCCGGGGTGATAAACGCGGTAAGGAAAATTATACCCTAAATTTGCCACTGGAAACTTACGGCTACAAGGCAAGCAGCGCTAAATCTTGCCCGTGAAATGTAAATGTTGGGTCAACGAGTGCTAGTGGGTTTAGCAACAAATCAGAGAATTCCTGTCTTAGATGCGTCAGCCCTGGCAGTCCTATCCCCTGGCAAATGCGGTAGACTAGGGGGAAGGCAACGCGAAACTGCCGGGATGCAACGGAACCAGGCGAAGGAGACGGGAAGACGATGAAGGTGTGGAAGAGGTTGGCGGCGGCGATGCTGCTGATGGGTGTCAGTGGCTGCGCACGCGCAACGGGCATCGATCAGGGCCCCTATTTGATGATGCCTACTCAGACCGGGATCACCGTCTGCTGGGTAAGCGATACGCCTGTTGTCGGTGAGGTAACGGTGCCCGGCGCGGAGGCAATTCATGATGCGAAGGCAACGCGCTTTCACCGTGTCAAGTTGGTCGGGCTCAAGGCATATACGCACTACACGTTTGCCGTATCCTGTGCAGGCGCGACGAAGTCCGGCGGTTTTATCACCGCAGCGCCCGTAAATCAGCCCTTCAAATTCGTGGCTTACGGTGACAATCGCACACAGCCGAAGATACACGCCGCTGTACTGGAACGAATGAGCCTGTTCAAGCCCGACTTCATCCTGCAAACGGGCGATCAGGTAGCAGACGGAAACAATCAGGCACAGTGGAACGAGTTCTGGGAAGTTGCCGGCAAAGCGCTCAGCGAAACGGCCTACTATCCCAGTCTGGGCAACCACGAGCGCCACGGCGCACCCTATTTCCAGTATTTCGATGTGCCAGCGGAGTACTCTTTCGAATATGGAAATACTCATTTCGTGGCACTGGATAGCAATCGACCGGCGGCGGAGTATGCAGCGCAAAAGGAGTGGCTCCGGAAAGATCTGGCAGCGCATCAGGACGCAAAATGGCGCATCGTCTTCTTTCACCACACCGTGCATACCTGCGTGGATATCCCGGATCGTCGCGTCGAATCTTCGGAGAGGGCGAAGCGCCTCGAACCTATTTTCGCGGAGGGCCATGTACAGTTGGTCGTCAACGGGCATGACCACGACTATCAACATCATCTGTCGAAAGGCATCACCTATCTGGTGACCGGCGGCGGCGGCGCGCCCCTCTACGATGTCACTCCCGATACGCCCTTTGTCCTGCGGGCGAAGAAGGTGCATCATCACTGCGAGTGTCAGGTCAAAGGAGATACGATCTCGATTCGTGTCGTCGAGATCGATGGTAATGTGATCGAAGATTTCGACCTCCATGCCACTGGCGCAACGCCGTAATCCCTGCCTCCCGCCCTCCCTGCCTTTCCAGGTAAGGGAGGGCGGCATTGCAGAGTAGGGAGGCGATTTCAAGCTTGCATCGGTTACGAGTGAGGCGAGATAGCGGATCAAAAAAACTGTGTAGTATCTATAGAATCTCTATCGAAAGGTAGAAGGAAAATAATCCTTATTGAGAATAAGAAGGAGAAGCGACTTAGGGAAATGAATATGGTAGTCGGCGTCAGGGTCTAGACGGAAAACGAACGCAGCAACGTGAAGGTGGTTGTGTGACCAATGACATATTTCTCCTCTCATTCCACAAAAATAGACTTCCGCGCCCTGTTTGAAGCGGTGCCTGGCCTCTATCTGGTGCTCTGGCCCGATACTCCGAAGTTCACAATTGTCGCAGTGAGCGATTCTTATCTGCGTGCTACCATGACGCGCCGTGAGGAGATCCTCGGCCAGGGTATCTTTGAGGTATTTCCTGATAATCCTGACGATGCTCTGGCGACGGGCGTGAGCAATGTTCGCTCCTCGCTCCTGAACGTGCTTTGGAATCGCTCCCCTCATACGATGCCGATACAAAAGTACGACATTCGTCAACCGGAAGAAGAAGGGGGAGCGTTCGAGGAGCGGTACTGGTCGCCAGTCAATTCGCCTGTGTTCGGCCCCGATGGACAGGTGATGTACGTCTTGTACCGCGTCGAAGATGTCACCGCATTCATCCGCCTGGAGGAGCAGGGACGACGGGAACGCGTGATGGCGAAGGAGCTCCAGACGGACCTGGAAAACCGGGCTACCCATAACCTGCTCCTCGCGGAAGGGCTTCAGGAGACGAACAGCCAACTTCTGCGCGTGCTTACGGAGCGCAGGGAGAGCGAGGCCGAGATCCGTGCGCTCAACGCCCGCTTGCAGCGTGCGATCACGGAGACCCATCACCGCGTCAAGAATAACCTGCAACTGGTTTCCGCCCTGATCGAGATGCATACGCAGAGTGGACGCGAAACGATCTCTATGGAAGATCTGGAGCGCCTGCATCGGAATGTGCGTGCGCTTGGCACCATCCACAATATTCTCACACATCAGTCCAAAACCGACAGCGTGCTGGAGACGCTCTCTGCGAAAGCGATCCTCGAAGAGCTGACCGCGTTGATGGGTGAAACCCTGGAGGGCCGTGGGTTCACCCTCTTTGCCGAAGAGATCGGGCTTGGGGGGCGGCAGGCTACATCGGTGGCGCTCTTGGCGAATGAAATCGTCGCCAATGCCATCAAGCATGGCGCTGGCGACGTTGCTGTCACCCTGCGCCAGGAGGTGCAGACCGTCATTCTGGAAGTCCAGGACGGTGGAGCGGGATTTGGGGCGGATTTCGATGCGTCGACCGCCGCAAACACAGGTTTAAAACTCGTCGAGAATATCGCCCGCCTCGACCTCCTCGGCCAAACAGCCTATTTGAACCGGCCTGAAGGCGGCGCACGCGTCGTCGTCTCCTTCCCGCTCTAATTTCCGGTTGCGCCTCCCTAAGAACGGATGAACAAGCCTATGAGACAGATCGGCTGGCTGCTTCTTCTCTGGTTAGGGTTTGGAAGCGGGATTTTTGGCCCGGCCAAAGCGCAGACGGCTGTAGACCTGCAATACGCGCCCGCGTCCGCCGAGAACCCTCTCAAAGGCTTCGTACCCTATGCGCAGAGCGGAGAAGCCGACTTTCCCCACAGCATGGAGTGGTTTTATCTCCCCCTGAAAGACTTGCAGTCGGGGGAGAGCGAGTTCACCTGGGAAAAGCTGGATGCCCAACTGAACGCCATTGCGGCGCGTGGGCATCAGGCGGTATTCCGCATCTATCTCGACTATCCGGACACGGAGTATGGGGTTCCGACGTTTCTGGCGCAAGTCGGGAAACACTCCTATACCGACAACGGCAACGGCCTTCACCACACCAGCTTCTCCCCGAACTACGAAGACCCCGCACTCCGGCGCGCCCTCACCCATTTTATCGCCGCCTTTGGAAAACGCTACGACGGCGATCCCCGCATCGGTTTTCTCACCCTGGGCCTCCTCGGTTTCTGGGGGGAGTGGCATACCTATCCACACGACTGGTTTGCGTCGGTAGAGGTTCAGAACGAGGTTCTGGACGCTTATGAAAAGGCGTTTCCCCGGACCAAATTGCTGATGCGCGAGCCGAAGCCGGGCACGAACGCGGCCAGCCGCCATCTGGGGTACCACGACGACTCGTTCGCTTACCAGACGCTGTCGCCGCCGGAATGGCACTTCTGGGGAAAGCTCCAGGCGCAGGGCGCGGCCGCGAAGTGGAAGACAGAGGTGATCGGTGGGGAACTGCGCCCGGAGGTGCAGGCATGTCTCTGGGCCGATGTGCCGTGTACGCCCCCGGGACAAGAGTTCGGACGCTGCGTACGGACGACGCACGCAACGTGGCTGATCAATCAGGGTGCCTTCGTGGGTCTCAAGGGGCCGCAGTATGAGCGCGCCGTCGCTGCTGTCCGGCAGATGGGTTACGAACTCTTTGTGTCTCGCGCCGAGATCGCTCCGGTCGCTCGCCAGGGAGTATTGCAGGCCACCCTGCGCGTAAGAAACACCGGGGTTGCGCCTTTCTACTACAATTGGAAAGTGCGTGTCGGCGTGCTCGATGGCGCCCGTAAGCTGGTTCAACAGTGGGATACAGAGGCAAAAGTGTCTTCTATCCTGCCAGACGAGCCTGACACGGTATGGAAGTGGAAACGCCCAGCGGCGACGCTGAAACCTGGCCGTTATACGCTCCTGGTACAGATCGTGAACCCGCTACCGGGCGGGCATCCCGTGCGTTTTGCCAACACAATGCAGGATCGCGACCTGCCCGGTTGGTTGAGTGTGGGGCGCTTTGAAGTGAGTCCAAAGTAGAAAGACTGCAAGACCAATAACTATGATGATTGAGCATGAACCGAAGGTATCAGAGAGTTTGCCTTCGGAGAGTTTGATAAAGGATGTGGAGCAAGAGATATCGTTGTTGCCGGAGGAGCCTGCGGCGCTGCGGCGACGGGTTCTGGGGCTGGCATGGCCTGTTATCGGTGAGAACTTGCTGGAGACGCTGCTCGGGATCGTGGATACGGCTCTAGTCGCGGGGCTCGGGACAGCGGCGGTCGCAGGAGTAGGAACAGGACTGCAGATCATGTTCCTACTCCTGGCGACGCTGTCGGCCCTTTCGGTGGGGAGTTCGATTCTGGTCGCACAGGCGGTGGGGGCACAGGAGTCGGAGCGTGCCAGCCGCCTTGCCCGCCAATCGCTCGTCTGGAGTGTGCTGCTCTCGGTCCCGCTCGCCCTGGTCGGCCTCGCCCTGGCGCATCCTCTGATCGGCCTTTTTGGAATGAACTCTGAGGTGACCCGCATCGGCGCAGGCTATTTCCAGGTCACCATGGGGACGGTGGTGGTGCTGGTCGCCCTGATTATCGGGGGCGGAGTGCTCCGGGGGGCAGGCGACTCGCGCACCCCGATGATGGTGACGGCCATTGCCAATGTGCTCAATGGCGTGCTGGCGTATGGTCTGATCTACGGGCGCTGGGGGCTTCCGGCGCTGGGCGCGGTGGGCAGCGCCTGGGCGACGTTTTTTGCGCGGGGCGTCGCGTTGGTCTTGATGCTGCATGCGCTCCGAAAGGGGCGGAACGGCATCTCTATTGCCGGTCGGTGGGGATGGCGGCCGGACTGGAGTGTCGCCTGGGAGGTGCTGAAACTGGGGGTGCCTGCCTCCATCGAACAGCTTCTAATGGCGTCGGCGTTTCTGGTATTGACGATTCTGGTGGCTCGATTGGGGACGGACACCTTCGCGGCGCTGCGCATCTCCCTGTCGGCGCTCTCGCTCTCGTTCCTGCCCGGAATCGGGTTCGGCATGGCGGCGACAGCGCTGGTCGGGCAGAGCATCGGGGCGCGACGGCCTCAACTCGGCGCGGGCGTGGCGCAGGTCGCAACGACCTGGGCCGTGATCTGGATGAGCGTGATGGGGGCGCTGGCCTTCGTCTTTGCGACGCCGATCATGTCTCTCTTTACCAAACTGCCGGATGTCGCGCGTATCGGCGCGGAGGGCCTGCGGATCGTGGCGTTGACGCAGCCTTTCTGGGCGGTGGGCATGGTGCAGTCGGGTGCCCTGCGCGGCACCGGCGATACGCGCACTCCCCTGGTCATCAGCGCGGTCGGCATGTGGACCACCGTGCTGCTGGTATGGCTGGGGTTAAAGGCGATGGGCGGCGGCCTGGTGACGGTGTGGGGCGCGTTCCTCCTCACCTCTCCGATAACGGCCGCCTTCTCCTGGCTGCGCTTCCGCCACCGCATGCGCGAACTGGCAAGCGAAGCGAACTAATTTTCACCACCCGCTACGCTTGAGGACACAGAGGGTACAGAGGTTACACAGAGGAAATGCAGAGAAAAAAAGGGGAAGAGCAGGGATAGAGTTCCCCGTTCTTCCCCAAACTGCTCCTTACCGTATCCTCAAACCCTTCTCTTACCTGCGGCTCATAATCTTTAAACCTTGGATTTCCTCTGTGTAACCTCCGTGTCCTCTGTGTCCTCAAGCGTAGCGGGTGGTGAAAAAAATTAAAGAATCCGGTATTCGTGTGCGCCCAGGGTGAGGGGCGCAGGGGTTTCCGGGACGCTTACGGTGAGCGGGGCGTTGGTCCAGTTGTAGACCAGGTTGGAGATGCGGCCTGCCAGCACGGTGTCTGCGTCGAAGTCGAGGCGTGCGGTGAGGCCCGCTTGTTTCAGTTGCGTGCGCAGGGCGGTGCGGGGCACGGGACGGTCGGCGAGCGGGATTTTGAGCACACGTTTGTCGGCGGCGAGGCGGCGATACGTGTCGGCATCGAGGACGCGGTCCAG
This sequence comes from Chthonomonadaceae bacterium, assembly GCA_043762265.1. GTDB lineage: Bacteria > Armatimonadota > Chthonomonadetes > Chthonomonadales > Chthonomonadaceae > JANXLO01. The sequence goes on from JAYUMV010000228.1 coordinate 12,874, forward strand.
CACGTCCCAGAGCGGGACGATCAGGTGCTTGTAGGGGCGCAGGCGGTGGGGGTCCATCAGATCGGCTTCGGTGATGAGGTGGTAGGGCAGTCCGAAACTCTCGACCAGGCCGATCATTTTGGTGAGATGTTGGGCGTGGGCACGGTTGGGCAGGAAGGGCTGTTTCGCGCTCTGGGCGGGCAGCGCCGCCGTGGCCCAACTCGGCTGATAGAGGGCGACCGTGGCCTTTTCGCGCCGCACCTGCCGGGCAAGGTTCTGGGTGGTGAGGAAGGCGCAGACTTTGTCGTAGAGGTCCGGCTCCCACTGCGGCTCGGTATTATAGACCCGGATATACATAGAGTGAAAGGCCGCGCCGCGTGCGATCTGCCGCGCTTCGTCGCGCCGCATGCAGGCGGCGGTGAAGTCCCATTTGCCGTCGTGCAGTTCGGCATCCTCCCAACCCACTCCGGAGTCGAGAAGCGTGCGGGTGATGTCGAAACTGGAGGCGGAGGCTGCCGACCGGTAGAAGTCGGCGTTGGGCGTGGACTGCCAGCAGCGGGCGTAGTTGCTCGGATTGGCCGCCACATAGCCGAAGATCCCGACTGGAACGCTGGTGTGCGCCTTGACCGCGCCGACCATCCCTTTCTGAAACACATCGCGCACCCACTCGGACCGAAACCTCTGGAAGGCGACATAGTCGGCGCTCGGGCGCTCCGTTGAGGGCGGCGGCAGTGTCTCCAGTGGCCTTTGTCCAAGAGCGGTTCTGCGGCGGTTGAACTCGCGCAGGGCGTGTTCCGAATATCCCGCGCAGGTTGCGCCGATCTGGCTGAAGTCGGAGAGGAAATCGCCGAAGAAGAAGCCGGTCTCGCCCATATAGCCCCAGCCGAGCGCGAAGCCCGCGACGCGTTTGTCGTGACCGTAGCGTTGCGCGACGCGGGCGAGGTAGTCGAAGAACAGCCTCTGCTGCCGAGGATCGAAGATGTCGGTAACGCTGTAGTTCGGGCTGCGGTTCCAAACATGGGGCAGAAACGTGCCGTCGTGCAGCGTGTCGCCCATCCGATCCCCTTCGGAGAATCGGGGAGCCAGGTGCAGCACCGTACGCGCCCTGTACTTCGCGACCAACTCTACCGCCGCATCGAGCGTGGAGAAGTCGATCTGTCCGCCGTTGTACGGCCCGACGAAGCTGACTCCCACCGCCTCAAATCCCCGCCGCGCCACACTTTCGATCTCCTGCAGCGTCGTCTCGGCAGGCAGCGCATAAGGGCACCACGCATGCCGCAACCGCAGGAAAGCCTCCGCCTTCTCCCCGCCCCTCGCCTCTCCCACCGACAGCGACAAAGATGCAGCCAACGGCAGCCCCAAAAACAGCCGACGTGTCAAGCGCATGTTCGTTCTCTTGCCTTCAGCAGAGGAAGAATATGTAGCCGAAGGGCGCCTGGACAGGGTGTCAAGCATAACGGTGGGATCCTAACGGTTCAGGCATCAGGCACAATCTTCCCATTGCAATGTTGCAACCGCAATGGACTGAAGTCCTTCGCTAGAGGCCTTCGGCCGAGTGACCGCCGTCGCGGGCACGTTGCCCATTGACTCAGTTTGTTGTGTGGAAGTGTACTATGGCGGCTATGTAGCAGCATGCAATCCCCGTGAGAGGTGTACCTCGATTGGGACGTGGGGACGCCGCCCGAAAGTCGTGCGTCCGCGAAGTTATGTAAGAGAGTCGTTTCAATCCCCGTGAGGGCATCGGGACCGATCCTAGCGTTGGGCAGAACAGCTCGTCGGGGCAGGACGAGCGCCTTGGGTTGCAGGCGAAAAAGCTTGTCTGTAGACTGTTTCGCGCACGAACCGGGTCATTCCTTCCTGCCCACAGAAAGTATTGCCTAATGGGTGAGGCAGACGACCGTTTGCAGAGATAATAGAGGCATCAGAAAAATCTCATAATGTCAGAGTTTTGCATCAGAGGGAGTGTACAAGTCGGGTACGTGTCCACGCAGGTGGACAATCAGCGCGGAGCGCTCTAGCGAAGGAATTCATTCCATCGCGCCATCGCGATTGTGAGGTGTACGGCTGTTTGCAGAGAGGAGAAACACGGCTCTATCGCTTCCGACGTCTGTTGAGAGGAAATGCCTCGAAACGCAGACTGCATTTGCCGCGTATTTTGGGTAGACGTGAGATAGGTGTTGCTGAGAGCATCAGGAGGAAGCGGGAATTTAATGGATGGAGCCGAGGCGAAAGAGCCGACCCGAGGGGCATCGCTGGTTTTTCAGAGCAAGGCGACTCTGCTGAAGCTGCGCCGTGGGTGCGAGAACCTGACCGGGAACGTGACGCGCTGGCCGCAGGAGGAAGCGGAGGGAGCCTACGTCTTTGCGGTCGCGGAGTCGCGGACGCCGTTGTGGGTGGAGCAGAGATTGGCGGAACTGCCGCTGCAATGCGGGAAGGTGCAGAACCTGCGGTGCGCTCTGCGCCGTCTGAATGGCACAATCATTCCTGCAAGGGGCACTTTCAGTTTCTGGCAGCAGATCGGGCAGGCCACACGCGGGCGCGGTTATGTGGAAGGCCGTCAGTTGCAGGAGGGCTGCCTGTTTCCTGCCATCGGCGGCGGGCTGTGCCAGTTGTCCAATGCGCTCTATGCGGCCGCGCTTCAAGCGGGCTGCGAAATCGTCGAGCGGCATCCGCATACGCGGATCATACCCGGCTCGGCGGCCGAAGAAGGACGCGATGCGACCGTCGCATGGAACTACATCGATCTCCGTTTTCGGGCAGAGCAGACCTTGCGGATCGAGGCGCGGCTGAGTTCGGACACGCTGATCGTGCGTTTTTGCTCCGACCGACCGTTGGCAAAGGCGGTAGAATCGCCGGTCTCGGGTCCGAAAGCCAGTGCCAATTTTGTCTCGCTGGCGACGCTGATGACGGGAGCAGCGAAGCCGAGCGTGGGAGCGCAAGCGGGGGCGCTGCGGTCTGTCCTCGATGTGCGGGCGCATAGCTGCCACTCGTGCGGCATGGAATCTTGCTTCCGACACCGGGATCTGGCCGCGAAACCGACCGCCGCCTTGCCGGAAGGCAGAACCGCTTTTCTGCTCGATGAGAAGACGCCGGAGTTCGCCCACTACGTAGAGGAAGCCCATCGACCGGCCGACTTTCTGGGCATCCCACTGGACGGCGACCGTTGGAACCGACCGCAGTACGCCTGGAAACAGGAGGGCTACGCGCAGGTTGCGACGGCGACCGTGGAGACGCTGGCCCGCGCGTTTGCGGCGCGACGGTTGGGCCGATACGGCGCGGCCCGTTTGCAGGCGCAACTGGACGGGGCCGAAGCGCTGGCCCGACGATTGGCGCGCACTCTCACCCCGGACGTGACGCACCTGTGCGTGAGCCAGGCGCTGCTGCCGTTCCTATGGCGCGACGGACATCTAGGGGGCCGCACATTCGACGCGCTCATGACACGCCTGCCGCTGGAGACCCTGCATCGCCGCCTGGAAGCGGCAGCAGAAGCTCATCCCGAACGACAGCGTACCCTGACGGAGTTCCGCGCCCCGCAGTGGCTGGTGGCTGCCGAGGCGGAGGCCCTGGCGGCGGCGAAACAGATCGTGACGCCCCATGCCGAGATCGCCGCGCAGTTTCCCGGCCGCGCCCGTCGCCTGACCTGGGATCTGCCGGAAGCGAGGCCTGCCTTACGCGGAACCGCCGTCGCCTTTCCCGGCCCGACCGCCGCACGCAAAGGCGCGTATGAACTGCGCGAAGTCGCCCGCGCATGCGATCTGGAGATCGTGCTGCTCGGCAGCGAACTTGAAGGCGACGACTTCTGGCAGGGAGTGCGTATTCGCCGCGTTCCGCGCGATTTGGGGCAGAACTGGCTGGAAGGCGTCGGGGTCGTCGTGCAGCCCGCGCTCATCGAGGACCG
>JAYUMV010000229.1:0-9338 GCA_043762265.1 Chthonomonadaceae bacterium
GGCGTGAGGCGAAACGCCGTGACATTCCGGGTCGTGATCTCGATGTGATCCGAATCTATCCGGCGAGCATGAATCTCTGCGCGCTGCCAGTGATGCTCCAATCCTTCCAGGTGGACCCATTTGCATTCCGGGAAACGCAGCGTATAGGTCACAAAATCGACTTTTTCCGTGGCCGGAGTGCGCCGCCACGGCGCTAATTCGCTGAGAAGCGCTTGTAGGATTTTCGGCTCGTATCGGTGGCCTGTTTGCGGCCCGAGGAACGCCTCATACCCGGCGCCCTCCTGTTTCAGCATCGCGTACATGATCTGATGCTGGGCGTAAAAACTATCCGTCTCTCCGACATAGGCGAGCACGGGCACGTTTTTAGCGTTGGCGGCGTAGTCAAGCGGATCGTAGAGGTGGAAGAGCGACTCCTGCCAGTCCGAAAAGGGTCCTTTCAAATTGTGGTAGCGCTTCGTCTCGACAAAACCGGCGCCGGGGCTCATCGCGGCCCAGAAATCCGGATGCTGCAGGCCGATATGCCAGGCGCCGTGCCCACCCATCGAAAAGCCGCGCAGGGTCGTCTGGTCCGGATCGACGAAGAAGCGGCGGCGGAAATCGCCCATCGCTTCGAACACATCGCGTTCGCCCGCATAGCGCCAGCCGTTGTTGCCGCGCCCATACGGGTAGAGCGCGAACCCTGTCGGGGGCTGCGCGCCGAAGTTGCCTTTGACCCAGCCTGTGCCGCGCAGAAACGCGATCTCATTGAGATTGCCCCCTCTGCCGTGCAGAAAGAGGTCCAGTCGCAGCGGCTTGGGGTTCGTGAAAGCGTAATCGGTCGGAATAGAGACCTGATAGGGCTGAACCGAGTCGTCTACTTCAGAGCGGTATCCGAGCAGCGCCACGCCCGTCTGTTGCAGCCAGGGGGTCTTGCCCGCTTGCAGTGCATCGGCGCGCGCTTCTCCCTCCTTCAAAAGGGCCAGCGCCTGCCCAACGTTCCCCTTCGTGAAGAAGAGATTCTGCTCCAGGTTCCGATCCACCGCATCCAGAAAGATCTCGACATCGGGGAGAGGGTCCAGCAGGTTCCGGGAGGTCGTGTGGAGTCGCGTGGCGCGCAGATCCGCAATGCGTTTTTTCAGATGGTCTCGCCCCTGAGTCAACTGCTGACGCTCCTCTGCGGTGAGCGTGTACCGCTCTGGCTGAAACTGCGCCCGCACCGGCCCCGCTCCCAGCGCCAGCAGCGCTCCGAGCCCCAACACACTCCCTCGAAAACGCGGCATGACTTTGCTCTCCTGCTCCCCGACGGTTGCCCGACAGTTCAATTTCGATTTGCCGGTGTACTGTTCGCCAGAGCAAAAAGAAACCCCTCTTCCAGAACCTGGAAGAGGGGCAGTAGTGCGATGCAAGTCTACTCGAAGTAGACGGGTTTGCCGGTGGCGGCGGAGGTATAGATCGCTTCCAAGAGTTCGGAGACGACGCACGCCTGCTCCGGCAGAACGACCGGGTCCGTGTCGTTGAGGATGCACTCGATCCAGAGACGGGCCTCGCGGTCCGTATCGGTCTCCGCTTTGCCTTCGTAGAAGGCTGCGCCGCCCGCGCCGAGGTCCACTTTCGTCTCGTAGAGACGGCCGTAGTTCTCACCGTTGAAGCGCAGGCCGCCGAGCATGTCCGAGCCGCCTTCGGTGCCGCAGAGCGTACACTTCGCCTCGTCCACCTGCAGGGTGTTCAAGGCCCAGCTTGCGTCGAGGGAGACCGTCGCGCCGTTCTGCATGGTGATGAAGCCGAACGCGCTGTCCTCTACCGTGAACTTCTTAGGATCCCACGGGCCCCAGGCGTTTGCGGCGTTCTCTTTCTGCGACAGTTTGTGGTAGACGTTTCCGACGACCATCTTCGGCTTGTAGTTGTCCATCAGCCAGAGGGTCAGGTCGAGCGCATGGGTGCCGATGTCGATCAGCGGCCCGCCGCCCTGCTTCTCCTCATCGAGGAAGACGCCCCAGGTCGGAACCGCGCGGCGACGCACGGCGTGCGCTTTCGCGTAGTAGATCTCGCCCAGTTTGCCTTCGACGATCGCCTGCTTCAGATACTGGCTGTCGTTGCGATGGCGGCTCTGGTAACCGATCGTCAGTTTCTTGCCGCTCTTTTTGGCCGCTTCGACCATGAGGCGCGCATCCGCCGCGGTCTTCGCCATCGGCTTCTCGCACATCACATGCTTGCCCGCCTCCAGGCCCGCGATGGTGATCTCCGCATGGGAGATGTTCGGGGTCAGGACATGCACGACATCAATGCTCGGATCCGCCAGCAGTGCCTTATAGTCGGTCGTGACTTTGGCGTCGGCGGAGCCGTATTTCGCGGCCGCAGAGGTCGCCTTCTCTTCGACGATGTCGCAGAACGCGACCATCTCGATGTTGCTCAGGCGGGCAAGGCTCGGCATATGCTTGCCGTTGGCGATTCCGCCGCAACCGATAATTCCAATACGAAGCTTATCTGACATCGAACGTGTCTCCCCCTTGATAGTTCCGCCCACAAATTTCACGTCGCGGTACGGACGAAATGTTCCCTTGCAACCCTCGGTTGCCAGTTCCGTGACAATCCTTCGGCATACTACCTGTCATTTCCTGCGTCAATCCGCCCCAATTATGGCCTCAGTAGACGACTTTGTTGAGAGGATACTCCACGATGCCTTCCGCGCCCGCTCTTTTGAGCTGCGGCAGGATGTCGCGGATCGTGCTCTGCTCCATGATGATCTCCAGGGCGACCCAGTTGCCATCCGCGAGCGGAGAGATCGTCGGGGTTTTGAGAGCGGTCAGCAGTCCGGTGACGGCGTCCAGATTGTTGCGGTGCAGATTCATTTTCAGGCCGACCAGAAGTTCGGCGTTCAATGCGCCGCGCAGCAACATACTGAGATTTTCGATCTTGGCGCGTTTCCAGGGGTCTTCCCAGGACTGCCGATTGACCGCGAATCGGGTGGTCGAAGTCAGCAGGGTATCGACGATCTTCAGGTTGTGGGCGCGCAGGCTGCTGCCGGTTTCGGTGTTGACCACGATGGCATCCACCAACTCCGGTACTTTGACTTCGCACGCACCCCACGAAAACTCGACGTGTGCCTGGACATCGTTCTGGTGCAGGTAGCGTTGCGTCAGTTGCACATACTCGGTAGCGATCCGCTTGCCCTGCAGGTCGCGCACGGAGTGGATCTCGGCACCGTTCAGAGCGGCCAGGACGATGCGGATCGGGTTGAGGGTCGCCTTCGAGTAGCCGAGTTCCGCGATCTCCAGCACATCGGAGCCGTTGTCTTCGATCCAGTCTTTGCCGGTCAGACCCGCATCCAGAATGCCCTGCTCGATATAGCGCGGAATCTCTTGGGGACGCAGCAACAGGGGCTCCAGTTCGGGATCGTCCACATGCGGATGATACGAGCGCCCACTGCTCATTCTAAATTCATAGCCTGCCTTTTTGAATAGGGCGAATGTCGCTTCTTGCAGGCTCCCCTTGGGGATGCCGATCTTGAGTTTGCCTTCCACCATCGTCCTCGCTCTCGTTCAGAACAGGAGCTGCTTCGCCCCTTTCACCGGTTTTTCTCGCCCTCATTATAGCACAGAGCAGGAAATCCCCTTGAGGAAGGTAGGAATCGGGTACACTGTTTTTCCTTGTTGTAGAGTGATGGAGAATGTCGAGGAGGACGGGTACTAGAATGATCGTAGTTATGGCAGCACACGCCACAGAAGACCAGATAAAGGATGTCGAAAAACGTATCAGGGACTGGGGGTACGGCGTACACCCCATCTATGGAACGGAGCGTACGGTGATTGGCGCGACCGGTGTGCCAGAGGCGGACAAGTCCCGCTACATGGAGTCGTTGGAATCTCTGCCCTATGTCGAGCAGGTGATGGGCATCATTCGTCCCTACAAATTCGCGAGCCGGGAGTTTCACCCGGAAGGCACCGTCATCGATGTCAAGGGGATTCCCGTCGGCGGCAATCAGATCGCCTTGATGGCCGGCCCCTGTACCGTCGAGACGTACGAGCAGACCTGGGAGTCGGCGGTCGCCTGCAAAGCGGCGGGTGCGACCATCCTGCGCGGCGGCGCCTACAAGCCCAGCACATCGCCCTACTCGTTCCAGGGGCTTGGAGTGCCTGCGCTAAAGATCCTACGTGAGATCGCCGACAAACTCGATATGCGCGTCATCACCGAAGTGATGGACCTGCGCAATGTCGATCTCGTCTGCCAATACGCCGACATTCTCCAAATCGGTACCCGCAACATGCAGAACTACGACCTGCTGCGCGAAGTCGGCAAGGTGCAGACGCCCGTCATGCTCAAGCGCGGCATGACCGCGAAGATCGAAGAGTGGCTGCAGGCGGCAGAGTATATCCTGCTCGGCGGCAACCCGAACGTTATGTTGTGTGAGCGTGGTATACGCACTTTCGAGACTTATACGCGCAATACGCTGGATCTCTCCGCCGTGCCTGCCGCCAAAGAGCTGTCGCACCTGCCGGTGATCGTCGATCCCAGTCAGGGGACCGGCAAGCGCAGCCTCGTCCAGGCGATGACCAAAGCGGCGGTCGCGGTCGGCGCAGACGGCCTCTTGATCGAAGTGCATCCGCATCCCGATCAGGCCCTCAAAGACGGCGCACAGCAGCTCACCACCGGCGACTTCGGTACCCTGGTCGAACAGCTCAAACCCATCGCCCAGGCCATCGGCCGCACCTTCTAAGCGCAGCGCATAAGAAACTTTCTGAAAGTCTCCGCTCGGATCGACTTCAGGGCAACAAAAAAAGCCCCTTGCCACCAGCGTTCACTGCGCTGTGGGAAGGGGCTTCCTCGTGATCTGGCGTGCGCTCAGTATCCTGCGCGGATCTTATAGTTGGGATCGGTCACCGTGGTGATGAAGCCCGATGCCGTGACGCCGGTGGCGTTGACCTCCCAGTAGACCACCTCGCCGCTCGCACTGTTCTGCCAGATCAGGTCCGTTGTACCTGCGCTGTTCAGGTCCACCTTGCCCACTATATTCCAGTTGAGGTCGTTTACGGTCCCCAGAGAGCCGCTACCGACCATGCTCCCTGCATTCAACTCCCAGTAGATCAACGCGCCGGACGCGCTGTTGCGCCAGATCAGTTCGGCGTTTCCGGAAAGGGAGAAGTTGGTGGCCGCAACGATCTTCCAGTTGAGATCCGGGATCGTCCCCAGATAACCGCTCCCGACCAGGAAGCCCGCGTTCAGATCCCAGTAGACGACCTCGCCGGACGCGCTGTTTTGCCAGATCAGGTCGGTATGGTTTTTACGGAATAGGTCGCATGTCCCGACGACCTTCCAGTTGAGATCCGGCGTCCTTCCCAGGTAACCGGTCGTTGCAAGCGTGCCAGCGTGCAATTCCCAGTAGACCAGTTCCCCGGACGCGCTATTTTGCCAGATCAGATCCTGGTTGCCGGTGTTGAAGAGGTCCGCTGTGGCAACCACGTTCCAGTTGAGGTCGCTCACGGCCCCGATGTACCCGGTACCGACCACCTTCGGGCCATTCAGATTCCAGTAGACCACTTCCCCGCTTGCTCGGTTTCGGAGGAACAGATTGGCAGTATGGCTGGTGGGCAGTTTGGTCACGAAAGCATTGGTACCGATCGCATCCGGGATTCCCTTCGAGCGTTGAAACGCTCCTGGCGTGATCGGAAAGTCCGTGGAATACGCGTAACCCGTGACATAGACGTTGCCGTCGCTGTCGAGGGCGACCCCATTGGCCTGGTCGTTGCTAACTCCTCCAGAACCGCCCAAATAGGTGGAGTAGATCAGAGAGGTTCCGGTGGCATTGAGTTTGGTGACGAAGGCATTGCCATAGCCCCGTCCCTGCGCCCTATTAACACGTTGAAACGCGCCTGCCGTGGTCGGAAAATTGATGGAACATGCATGGCCAGCCAGAACCGCGTTGCCGCTGCTGTCGACTGCGATCCCCGCAGATCCGTCTAGTATGCCCTCACTTCCTCCAACGGTTCCTCCCAGATAGGTCGAATATACCAGAGCCGAGCCGGTGGCATTGAATTTGGTGACGAAGCTAGTGCCATAGCCCGATCCCGGCTGGGGATTGACGCGTTGAAACGCCCCCGGCGTGATAGGAAAGTCGGCGGAGTCCGTAAGGCCAGTGACATATGCGTTGCCGCTGCCGTCGATTGCGATACCGGATGCGCTGTTGCCATTGGTTCCTCCCAGATAGGTCGAATAGACCAGAGCCGACCCGGAAGCATTGAATTTCGTCACGAAGGCATTGTCGGGATAGAAGCCACTGCCCTTATTCACGCGTTGAAACGCGCCCGGCGTAGTCGGAAAGTCGATGGATCGCGCGGTGCCTGACACATAGGCGCTGCCGCTGCCATCGACCGCGATCCCTGTTCCGATCTCTCTGATGCTTCCTCCCAGATAGGTCGAGTAGACAAGAGCAGAGCCTGCGGAGTTCAGCTTGGTGACGAAGGAGGTCCGGATGCCCATCGCTTTGGTCTGTTGAAACGCGCCGGGGGTGACGGGGAAATCGTCGGAGCCAGCCACCCCGGTGACGTAGGCGTTGCCGGCGCTGTCGATGGCGAGCCCGTTCGTCTGGTCTGAGCCGCTGCCTCCCAAATAGGTCGAGTAGAGGAGAGCCGAGCCAGTAGCGTTGAGTTTGGTGAGGAAGGGAGTTAAATAGCCATGTGAACCCAGGCTCTTGTTCACTTTTTGAAACGCGTCGGACGTAACGGGAAAGTTTCGGGAGCCGGCATAGCCAGTGATGTAAGCGTTGCCGTTGCTGTCGACCGCGATCGCGGCTCCACCGTCTCCATTGCCTCCGGTTCCTCCTCCCAGATAGGTCGAGTAGACGAGGCCCGATCCGGCAGCATCGAGTTTGGTCACAAAGACCGTTGCTGAGTGGGCCACAGTCACTGTTTCATATGCGCCCGATGTCACAGGAAAGTCGGTAGAGTACGCGTAGCCGGTGATATAAGCGTTGCCGCTGCTATCTACCGCGATACTGGTCGCAGCATCGTTATCGCTTCCCCCCAGATAGGTGGAGTAGGTCAGGAGGGGATCGATGACGAGCGGAAGAGCGGTATCGTAGCGACCCAGCGCAAAACTTACGCCGGATTTTCCATTCGGCAGCCGCTTCAACCGGAAACGAGCCGCTACGGAGTGTTTGCCTGCCCCATCCTGCTGATAGACCGTTGGCTTCTGCCACTTCAACTCTCTGCCCTGTACGCGAACGACAAGCTCCCCGGAAGCGTTGATATTCACTCCTTGCGCACCTGCAAAATGCAGCTTGATCTGTCTGGGATCGGCATGGGGAGCAACTATGAAATCGTACTCCAGGTGGCGCTGATTGCCGTAGTAGATCAGATCCACGCCATGGTAGACCTGATGAAAACCCACGCGTCCGAACGTCGGAACTCCGGCGTGCCACTTGCTCGGATCTTTGCCGATAAAGTAGTTGATCCTACCTTCCAGCGGCTGCTGCTGCAGCGACGATGCTTTCGGATCGGAGCCGACCATCTGCATCCGCAGCGCCGTCTGCATGATCTTCTGTGTCGCTTGCTGTGTTCCTCGCTTCTTCTCCGGAGAGGTATGCTTCCTGAAGGGTCCGGAGGGCTGTGCGGGCAGGGTGAAAACAGCTTCGGAGGGAGTGAGGAAGAGGGCGCTGTCGCCACTATGCGTGAGAAAGCGCACCTTTGCGTCGGCCTGGCCCTCGTTCCTTTCGAAGGAGAGAGGCAGACGGCCAAGATCTCTGGCGACAGGCTTGACTTTCGTCCTAGTGGGTATCAAAACAACGGGTGGGAGGACGGCTCCTTTCGGGGGATCGCCCAGGCAGGGGAGGGTGAGGACGCTTGTTGCGCTCAGCATGATAAAGCCGACAATCAAGGAATGGCGTGACATCAAAATTCTACTCCTTCTGCAAAATTGGCCGTACATCGCATCGATTGCTTCTCATTTAGCGGAAGAGGACGCTATATCCTACTTGAATTGATTTCGATGCGAAACAAAAAGCCCTCTCCCGGTGATGATTTCACGCACCAGGAGAGGGCCGCTCGTGATCCCGAAGGATTTAGCGCGGACCGACGATCTTCCAGCCGGGGGGCGGAGAGACGGAGAAGTTGCTCGCGCGATTAAAATATCCGGCGTACAGATACCAGATCATCGTCTGATGGGTGGTCTGGTTCTGAAGCGCCAGATCCATGAAGCCATCGCCGTTGAAGTCGCCGACGCCCACCACTTTCCAGGGGGCCTCAGGCACGTAGGGCAGCAGGACGCCCTCGGAATAGACGGTGCCATTCATGTACCAGATGCAGATCTGATTCGTAGTCTGGTTCTGGAGGACAAGATCGGATTTGCCTTCCCCATTAAAGTCTCCGATGCCCATGACTTTCCAGGCAGGATCGGGAGTCACGCTGAGGAAGTCGCCTCCGGTGATGGTGGCATGGGTGGGAACGGTTGAGGTCGGTGGGAGAAATGCCTTCGCGGGCGGATCTGCCAGGGCAGACAGGTTGCGCTCACCAGCAGAAGGCCGGCAAACACAGAACAAGGTGGTTTCACGGTTCGGCTCCTTTTCCAACAAGACTTGCTACAGGACAAGTACAATCAACGAGAACAGCAGCAGGCTGTTTCGTCGGTCCGTAGCGTTGTGCCCGGCAGAGGACACGGGCAACAACAGACAGGAATGTAGTTTGGAAAATAGGGAGGGGGTCATTTCCGGGGAGGGAATGGAAGAACAACGCTCTGTCAACGTCTTCGGGGAAAGCGTTACCGCTTCGTCAAAAGACGTCTGTCTCTCACTACGCTGGCTTGGAACTGTTTGTTCCCTGGTTTGGCAGAGCTAACCGACGTACGGACAAAAACAAATCATCCTTGTTTCGAATGTGCGGAATGTGGTCTCCAGGTTTCCAAAAGAAAAAAACCTGGAGGCCAATTCAGGCGCGCTTGGGGACGAAGCGGCGGATAATTTTGCGCACCGGGCTGATTTCGTCCATGCGGAGCAGGAGAGCGAAAGCGAGGTAGATTGCCAGACCCACGGCGCTACAGAGCAGGAGGGCCTGAAAGGCGTTCAGAAGAGTATGGGCCACATACGGTGCGTCGAGGCCCTTCGCGGCGGCCTCTTGCGCTGCCAGCACATCCCGGTAGTTCGGGGTTTTCAGGTAGAGATAGCGGCAGACCACGCCCATGACGGCGGAGGCGAAGCCGATCTTCAATACAGAAGACAGCAGACGTCCGCCCTCGATGCCTTTGAGGCGGCGGCGTAACAGGAAGAACAGTGTAAACATATTGATGGTAGCGGAGATCGAGGTGGCGAGCGCCAGGCCGCGATAGTCCAGCCACAGCAGCAGCGGCGGGTTGAGCGGGATGAAGATCAGGAA
>JAYUMV010000230.1:0-7220 GCA_043762265.1 Chthonomonadaceae bacterium
ACATCGATTCCGACCTCGATGACGGTGGTCGAGACCAGAATATCGAGTTCATGCGCCTTGAACTGCGCCATGACCGCGTCTTTTTCGTCGGACTTCATCTGCCCGTGCAGCAGACCGACCCGGTACTGCGGAAACACATTTTTGGCGATATGCTCGCTCAACTGCGTCGCGCTCTTAGCCTGAAGCTTCTCGCTCTCTTCGATGAGCGGGCAGACGATATAGACCTGATCCCCGGCGTTCAGCAGTCTCTGCGCGGCGGCGTAGACCTGGTCGCGCTTGTCCTGCGTCTTCCAGTGCGTCGTGATCGGCTTGCGTCCGGGCGGAAGCTCGTCCAGGATCGAGACATCGAGATCGCCATAGAGCGTCAGGGTCAGCGTGCGCGGGATCGGCGTGGCCGTCATCACCAGAATATGGGGCCGCTGCCCTTTTTTGGCGAGCGCCTGCCGCTGCAAGACGCCGAACCGATGCTGCTCGTCGATAATTACCAACCCGAGTTTGGCGAACTCGACCCCCTCTTGAATCAGGGCGTGGGTGCCGACGGCGAAGCGGGACTGTCCGCTCTCCAACCGTTCGCGCACTTCGCGCTTCTCTTTTGCACCTTGACTGCCGATCGAAAGCTCGACGGAGTGCCCGAGCGGTTCGAGCAGCCTGCGCAGTACGATCGCATGCTGCGCGGCCAGGATCTCGGTCGGGGCCATGAGCGCGGCCTGATAGCCGTTCTCGACCGCCATGAGCATTGCAGCCAGCGCAACCATCGTCTTGCCGCTGCCGACATCGCCCTGCAAGAGCCGGTTCATCGCGCGTCCACTGCTCAAGTCCGCGCCGATCTCGGTGATGGCGCGCTGCTGGGCTCCGGTCAACTGAAACGGCACGATCTCGGCCAAGTCGGCCCGCAGTCGGTCTGCATCGACTTTAAACGTGATCCCGCGCGCCTCATGGCTGTTAGCGCGGCGGCGCAGTGCGAGCAGCACCTGCAGCAGGAAAAACTCTTCGAAGATCAGCCGTCGGCGCGCTGCTTCAAGGTCGGCCATCGACTCCGGAAAATGGATATTACGCAGCGCGGTCGGGGCGCTGACGAGCAGATGCTGCAAAATGACATCGGGCGGAAGGCTCTCCTCCACGCAGTCTACATGCGTCTGAAGCACGGTATCGATCATGCGGCGCAGACGCGCCTGCCGGATGCCTTCGGTCGCCGGATAGACGGGAACGATGCGGTTGGCGGAGAGCGAATCTCCGTCGTCACCCAGTTCTTCCCACTCCGCGTTCTGGATCTCGATGGCCCAGCCGGATCGCCGTGCCTGCCCATACGCCACGACGGTCTTGCCCGCCGCCTGCATACTCTTAAAACTTTTTTCGAGGTAGGGCTGATTGAACCAGAGGAGCTTCAGCGCGCTGCCATCGTCATCGAGCAGAATCTCGGTGATCTGCACACGCGGCTTCGGGTACTTCGTGGTCGCGGCGATGATCTTGCCGCTCACCGTGACGAACTCGCCGCTCTGCACCTCCGCGATGGGCCGAAAGCGTGTACGGTCTTCCCAGCGGCGCGGCAGATGCCGCAACAGATCGCCGACCGTCCGCAGTTCCAGCTTCTCCAACGTGGCCGCGATCTGTGGCCCGACGCCTCTCAGAAACTGAAGCGGGTCGTCCAGACGGGGAGCCGCCCCACTATTCGGCTTCGGCGCAACACGACCAGGTTCGTTCTGCCCCACCGGCACGACCGCCTCCCATAGTTCCGAAGCGCCCTCACGGCCTCCAGGACGCTGACGGTATTGTGACAGACGCCCTATCGCATTGTCAATGTCGCATACAACAAAACAGACGGCAACTCTCCGCCGTCAACCCGCATAGTATACCCTAGTTTTGCCACTTGGATGTGAGGAATTGCGCTCATAACAGCGATTTATTGATCGCATTTCAGAAGCCATACAGCTTGACAGGTAAGATTTCAGTTCCCTCTCTCGCTGCAGGAATCTCGCTTCGGCGAACGAAATAGGAGGTTGCAGGCAGTGGGAATCGCTCCCTTGTCTCGTTCTCATGCGGTATTGGGGGCCGATTGTCGAAGTTAGGCCGCAGGAGGTGAACCGATGGAGATAACCTTATTCGAGGAACACCTCGCGCTCTGCCTCGAAGGACGGTTCAACGAACTCATCTAGCCCTGGGATTCGCTGGTCGGGAACCCTGGCGTGGTTATCCGTACCCCGACTGGTAAGGAAATCGGGTTAAATCAAGTTTAACGGTCCTATTTCCTTCTAAACCGGTCGTGGGTTGCGTCGGCGCAAGGCAATACTATGGGCATTCCATGTCTTGTTGTAAGACTTTCAAGAAGTCGCAGATAGAGATTTGATCCTCTTTCTCCGTAATTCTGGCCCAGCACTCTCCCTCCCCATCCATCAAGGCTGTCATTAAGACGATGCTGCGCAATCGACCTTCTTCCACCTGATCCAGCAACGTTGTCAGTTTCTGCATTAGATCGCTTTTCAACTTCGTTTTCGTATCCCGGCTCCGTTTTTTGGGGATGTATTGCAACAGACGCAAGATTTCGTCACGGGTTTGCTCTGGAGATTTGCCTCCAACAGAGTGCGTCCATGGAGATTTGCGGCACGTCCAACTGCTCCGCCAATAATCTGCCTAAGGTGCTTTTGCCCGACCGTATCGGGCCGATCAGGATAATGTCGGATACGAGAGGAAAATCACTCATAACAGTTTTCGCCTTCCACGGACGAGACGGTCCACAGAGGATACTGCAAGAGTTGCGCCACATTGCGGGTTGTCGATTTCACGCTTGCGACCAGATGGGCATAGCATTCCAGGGTAACAGCGGGGAGGGAGAAAGCAGGAAGAAGAGAAGCGTTCCTGACTGGAGAACATGCAAGGCAGCGCATCGACTTAAGCGACGAGGGGCGGGAGGCGACAGATGGCATGAAACCGAGATACCAACGAGAGCAGACGCACCGGGCACTCCTGGGAGGCCGAAGCGGGCGGCGTTAGCCCAAGGGAGTTAGTGCAGCGCTCGGTGCGGACGGTGCGGACGCTGATTCTGCCGAGGTGGGCAGAGGCGCTGGGCGTAGAGGAGACGCCGAAGGCGAAGGTAGTGGTCGTGACGACCAAAGCCGTGATCAGCGCGGAGAATCCTGCGCCCCAGGCGCTGATCGACAGTATGGTGGAGAAGGGCGTGACCACGCTGGCGGGCAAGAGCGACCCGATCCAGGCGTGGAGCACCTTTGTCCGTCCGACCGATTCCGTCTGTCTGCCTACAGCCGGTGGCCAGTTGGAGAATGTGCCGGAAGTCAATATCGCCGTCTACAAGGCGCTGGCCCGCCTCGGCGTCAACAAAATGACCATCGGGACGCACCGGATGACGCCCGCCTGACGCGCAAAGTTGACGGCAGCCCTGAAGGAACAGATGCCGGAACTGATCTCCGACAAACTTTTCGGTATCGCCAACCTGCCGATGCAGTCCCTGGTCGTCACCCCGACCGTCAAGCACCACGACATCGCCGGGATCAGCGGCACGCTCAAACTCTACGCCTGCTTTTCCAAACTTGGCCCCTGGAACTATCATGGCGAGACCCCAAACAGGCGCCGCACTGGGACGGCACGAGCGGTGGCGGCATGGGCGCATGCGGCTGGGTCGCCGCCAACGACTTCAAAGAGCAGCGCAAACTGCATATCCTGGATATGATCCGCGTCGGAGTCTCCTCGCGCGGCTTCACCGTCTTCCCGGACGGCTGGGAGTTCACCAAAACGCTGGTTTTCTCCACCGATCCTGTCGCCGCCGACCGTGTCGCCTTCGACCTCTATCTCAAGGTGGGTCAAGGATCAGGACGGATCGATCCCCTCAACCATGTCCTCCGGGCCGATTCCGAGTACAAGGCAGGGATCTCGGATCTCAAACGCATCGATGTTCGGCGAGTAACAGTATAGATGAAACACGTAAGACGAAGGATGGCAGCACGCGTGCGCTTGTTTCGCCTCCTGGCGGCGCTGCTTCTGGTGGGGATAGGTCTGCTCTGGCCCGGAGGAGCGCTGGGACAATCCGCAGACCTGACCACGCTCTTTCCCAAGCCGAACGAGGTGCCGGGCTGGACCCTCAAGGTGCCGCCGAAACGCTTTGCCGAGAACCAGCTCTTCGAGTACATGGACGGCGCGGCGGAGATCCCCAAAAGCTACACGTTCCGCGCGCTGGCCTCCTCGAAATACCAGAAGGGCGACACGGTTCTGGAGGTCGCCGTCTTCGATATGGGCACCGCGACGGACGCCTACGGCTACTACAGCGCCCGTGTCTTTCTGGAGCGCAGCCCCCGGTCGAAAGAGCGCCTCGTCGCACTCGACCATCCGGCCCATCTCTACGCCGCCGTAGGGGTGCTGACCTTCTGGAAAGACCGCTACACCGTGATCCTCCAGCCCGATTCCGGCAAGCCGGACGAAGCTTCACTCCTCCAATTCGCCCATGCGGTCTCCGCAAAGATCGCCGTAAAGGGCGATCCTCCAGCCCTGCTCCGCCGCCTTCCGGTCGCAAACAGGATCGCGAACTCGGCGCGCTTCGTGCGGGGCAAGGCGGCCTTCGACTCCCTGCTCCTCTTCCTCACCAAAGACACCTTCGGGATCGCGAAGAGTGGCGAGACGGTCGCTGCGGAGTATACCCTCTCCGGCGGACCGGCCACGCTCATGCTCCTCCACTACCCCGATTCTGCCGCAGCGAGAGCGGGCTATGCCGCCTACCGGCAACTGGTAACCACCCAAAAAGCCGTTTTTGCTACTGGGGCCGGTCCCTCCGGGGCTTTCGTGGCAACTGCTTCCAAAGAGAAAGGGACCGGCGCGGTTTCCAGCGGCAGTTACCTCTGCGTCGTGACCGGCGCAAAAGACACCAGGGCTGTCGAAACCGGCCTCCGCCAACTCCTGACCGCGCTCAAGGCAAAATAGCCCGTCTCAACCGGATGCAACGAGTCCGGCACGATGGCGGGCTGGATGAAGCGTCATGACATATACAACAAAGTCTGAGCTTCGATATCCCGTGAGCTTACCCAAGCTCAGAGCTGATAACAACCGCTCACTCCGACATGAAACAGGCCTATCTCAAAATCTAGTGTTTTGAGATAGGCCTGTTTTTTGAGTCAGAGAATTCTCGTGAGATTCGTCGTATACAGGCTTTCCGGTCTTTCCAGGAGACTGAGAGTGAACGAGGAGAAAGGTACCTTTCAATGCCGCTAAGATAAGCCTTCAGGTTTGACTTGGGGTCGTCAAGGTACGTCGTCCCTCGCTACGCGGCTAGCAGGATGGGAAAGGATCGCAGATGATTCGTGAGAACACATTCGAACCGGTTCGCGAGAGAGTAGACAGCGTCTACCGCTCCGAATCACGTCGGGTTCTCGCCACCTTGATCCGTCTGCTCGGCGACTTCGACCTTGCGGAAGATGCGCTGCAGGACGCCTTCACCGCCGCACTGGCACAGTGGCCCACTGAGGGAATCCCTGTCAATCCTCGGGCCTGGCTCGTCTCGGCAGGACGTTTCAAAGCGATCGATGCCCTGCGCCGTCACGCCCGATTCCAGGCATCCCTGCCGATGATTGCCGAACGCATCCCTACCCAACCCCATGATTCTGCCGGGAGAAGCGGGGAAGACGAGAGCATCCCGGACGACGATCTGAGGCTGATCTTCGCCTGCTGCCATCCCTCTCTGCCACCGGAAGCCCGCGTTGCTCTGACACTCCGGGAGGTCTGCGACCTCACGACCGAGGAGATCGCGCACGCTTTTCTGACATCTCCGACCACAGTGGCCCAGCGAATTGTGCGCGCCAAAACGAAGATCCGTAAGGAGCAGATTCCCTATCAGATTCCCTCTCCGGAAGATCTGCCGAATCGATTGGAGGCCGTGCTCCAGGTGATCTATCTGGTGTTC
This sequence comes from Chthonomonadaceae bacterium, assembly GCA_043762265.1. GTDB lineage: Bacteria > Armatimonadota > Chthonomonadetes > Chthonomonadales > Chthonomonadaceae > JANXLO01. Next base: position 5,900 of record JAYUMV010000230.1, read on the forward strand.
AACGAAGGGTATGCCGCCTCTTCGGGCGAGTCGCTGACGCGGGCGGATCTCTCACGTGAGGCGATCCGCCTGGGACGACTGCTCTTCGCTCTGCTGCCGGAACCGGAAGTCGCCGGACTCCTGGCGCTGATGCTGCTGCAGGAGTCGCGGCGCCCGGCGCGCACCTCTCGTGAAGCGGACCTGATACTGCTGGAAGATCAGGATCGCTCTCTCTGGAACCGAACTCAGATCACAGAAGGCATTGCTTTGGTAGAGCAGGCTCTGTCGTCACGCCGGTTTGGCACTTACTCTCTCCAGGCAGCGATCGCGGCGGTGCATGCGGAGGCGCCCACCCCCACCAGGACGGACTGGCCCCAGATCGTCGCCCTGTACGATGTGCTCCTGCGCGCGAATCCCTCTCCGATAATTGCCTTGAACCGCGCCGTGGCCGTGGCGATGCGCGATGGCCCCACGGCAGGACTGGCTCTCATCGACGCCCTCCTGGCGCACGGCGATCTGGCCGACTACCACCTGGCGCACGCGGCGCGTGCGGATCTGTGCCGCAGGCTGGGCAGAACTGAGGAAGCCCAGACCTCCTACCGTCAGGCGCTCCGGTTCGCTCGGCAGGAGCCGGAGCGGCGGTTTCTCATACGACGCCTGTGCAGCCTTCCGGACTGAATCAAAAAAATAGTTTTGCCGCCGCGTTCCCGTTGTCGATTCCGGGATCCGCGAATCGACTAGAGAGTGTCAACCGCCTCGGACACACAAACTTGCGAGGCATTCACCGATACAATCGATCCCAACAGAAGGAAACACCATGGAAAACATCATCCCCGAAGCCAAAGCGGAATTTGTCCGCGCCAAAGAGCGTATGGTTCGCGCCCTGGCGACCACCCCCGACGATAAAATCAACTGGTCGCCTGGAACCTGCGCCCGTACGCCCATTCAACTGGTCGCTCACAGCGCAATGGGCATTGCTGGCATCCAGGGCATGCTGGTCGGCAAGCCTTTCCCGTATGCAGATGTCGTCGCGGCGGACGCGGCCTGGCGGGCCGCAGAAAAGGAGTTTACCACCCGTGAGCAGGTTCTCGGCCTCCTCGAACAGAACAGCGCCGAATATCTCGTCTGGCTCGATACCCTGACCTCCGAGCAAGTCGCCTCAACGCTCCAACTGCCCTTCGGTACCTTCCCCATGGCGGCCGCCATCACCTTTGCGGCGGATCACCTGCGCAACCACGCCGCGCAGATCGACTATCTCCAGACGGTCTACGGGGACCAGGACTGGCATATGTAGAACCACGAAACCGTTTCTGGGACGCACAAACGCGTGCGTCCCAGGAAC
>JAYUMV010000231.1:0-6863 GCA_043762265.1 Chthonomonadaceae bacterium
ACCCCCCCGCCCCCCTCCCCGACCGGGGATGGGGGACGGGGGGTTAGGTCACCCGGTCAAGCGCGGAGAATTTAAGGCAAGAACGAGATCTATTTTAGAAGGTCCATGATGGCTATGGCGAGGAGGTTGGCATCGTGGCGGACGACATCGGTCTGGTCAATGAAGTTGCCGGCGATGGGGCGGTAGCCAGCTTTGCGGATGCGGTCGAGGTCGGCTTCGACGAGGACGGAGCCGGTCTTGCGGTACTTTTCCAGGAGTTCCTGGGAGGGGCGGCCTGTGTTGACGAGCACATAGTCGAAGATGCGGCGACCGGCGTGGTTTTCGAGGGTTTTGACATGGTCGTAGGCGGAGAAGTTGTCGGTCTCACCGGGCTGCGTCATGACGTTGCAGACGTAGACGCGCTTGGCGCGAGACTTGGACAACACCTCAGAAACGCCCTGGACCAGCAGATTCGGGATAATACTGGTGAAGACGCTGCCAGGGCCCAGCACGATCACATCGGCGTTGCGGATCGCCTCTGGCACCTCTTCTACCGGGCAGGGGTTTTCGGGCGCCATGTAGATACGGCGAATCCGCAGGGGGGAGTTGGCGATCGTGGTTTCGCCCTCCAGAAACGAACCGTCCTCCATCTCACCGCGCAGTTTTACATGCTCCACGGTCGAGGGCAGGACGCGCCCGCGCACGTTGAGGACACGGCTGGTCTCGCGAATGGCTTTCTCGAAGTCCCCGTCGTTGATCGCGCTCATGGCCGCGATCAGAAGATTGCCGAAAGCATGGTCGCGCAGGCCCTCGCCGTAGCCTTCGGAGTTCGTGGGTCGGGGCCGGGGAGGCGGAGCGTCCGTTCCGTCGGAGCCGCCGAGCAGAGTCTCGACTGCGGAGGCGTGGAGGGTATGGCGATTTGTGCCGATCGAGGATTCCGGATGGACGGTGTTGCGGAAACGATACTGGAACAGCTCCGTCATCTGCGTTTCGTCGTCGGCGAGCGCGACCAGGCAGTTTCGAATGTCGCCCGGCGGCAGGATGCCCAACTGTTTCTGAAGCTTGCCGGACGAGCCGCCGTCGTCTGCGACCGTTACGATGGCGGTGATGTTGGCGCTGTACTTCTTCAGACCGCGCAGCATAGTGGAGAGGCCCGTTCCGCCGCCGATGACGACGATGCGTCGCCCCTGCGCCAGTTTGCGCTGGGAGTAGATGACATCCAGCAGCTCACCCGGCCTCATATCCGGGTCCAGGGCGCTCGCCAGGGAGGCGATGAGTTTGCCCAGGGCGAACAGGCAGAGAAACCCGCCCATGCAGGTGATGAGAATGCCCAGTTCGCCGGGGCGCAGGCCGATGTGCGAGTGTCGGACCACCCATTTCGCCACGCGTACCGCCAGCGGGTCGCTGTCAGCCGCGTGCGCATCGATGATGACCCCCATCCCGATCAGAAACAGCATCAGACCGCAAAACCCGACTGCTATCCAGCGTTTCAGGCGCAGCCCCGGATAGAGCCATTTGAGCGAGTTGCGCCACAGGTTCAAAGGGTCTCCTCCGGCAGTTCGATCTGCGCAAGATCCGTTCCTTCCTGTTCACCCGCGAAGGAAGAACCCGCCTCTCGTCCCCGCCGATTTCCTTTCTCGATATCCCGGTGGCGTATCGTGACCCGATAGCCGTTCTGCTGCAACTGTGCCGCCAGATCCTCGCTCAACACGACGGAGCGATGCTGCCCTCCCGTGCATCCGATGGCGATGTTGAGATAGGCCTTCCCTTCGCGCTGGTACTGGGGCAGAGCGAAATCGACGAGATCGTTCATGCGGGTCTGGAACGGCGCGGTGAGCGGATCGGCATGGACAAAAGCCGCTACCTCCGCCACTTTGCCGCTCAAGAACTTGAGTTCGGGCACATAGTGCGGATTGGCCAGGAAGCGCACGTCGAACACTAGATCGGCGTCCACCGGCAGGCCGTGCTTGAAGCCGAACGAGGTCACGGTGACGAGCAGACCGGGCCGCGTCTCCTGTGAGTAGGTCGCATGCATGAAATCCCGCAGATCCCAGGCGGACATCGTGCTGGTATCGAGGATCCGATCTGCCAACGGTCTCGCAGACTCCAGCAGCACGCGTTCGAGCTGAATCGCTTCGACGACGCCTCCCGCCGTGGCTTCACTGACCAGCGGATGCGGCCGACGCGTCTCCTTGAATCGGTGCACCAGCGCCCCATCGCTCGCATCCAGATAGAGCAGTTCCACGTAGGGACCGTTCTCGTTCATCTGAGAAATGACTTCGCCTAACTCCTCGAAGGCGGCGCCGGAGCGGGCGTCCACCACGACGGCGCAACGTTCGCGCCCGGTCCGGCGGCAAAAATCGGCGAGTTCCGGCAACAAGCAGGGCGGCAAGTTATCCGCCGTGTAGTATCCGGCATCCTCGAAACTGTGCAGCGCCAACGTCTTGCCCGCGCCCGACGGCCCTGTAATGACAACGAAACGCATCGTGAAAACCTACCTGAGGGTGATGCCCTTATTGTAGCAGGAAAAAAGGCAATGCAAATGCAACTATGCGCCCGGTCCTGCTGTCAGCATGAGGGGAGCGCGTCTAGCAAAGCGTTGTATTAAAACGATAAGAGAGTTGCAAGGGGCGCAGGAGGTAAGGATATGAGTTTGAAATGGCAATGTGAGTGGAACGCTGAAGGCCACTACTATGAGATGAAAAAGGGCGTGAAGATCCCGGTGCGCCTGTTCCTATCGCCGAAACTGTTTCAGGAGAGCGAAGAAGAGATCTATCGGCAGATTGTGGCTGCCACGGAGTTTCCGGGAGTGCAGGAGGTCGTGATCACGCCCGATGTGCATACGGGATACGTGGTTCCGGTCGGCTGCGTCATGGCGACGAACGGCACGCTCTGTCAGGCCCCGGTCGGCTTCGACATCGGCTGCGGCATGATGGCGTTCAAATCGACGGTCAGCAAGGGCAAGGGTTTTGACGATACTTTCCGCCAGCGGTTTTCCGAGCGGGTGATGGAGCAGATCGGGATGGGCGCGGGGCATGGGGGTCGCCATCCTGTGAATGAACGTCGGTTCGAGGAGATCGTGCGGCACGGAGCGAGCGCGCTGGGCATTCCACGCGAAAACTCGGAGCGCGACTTCATTCCGGTAGACGATACGTGGGATATTCCGCAGCGGCCGTTCGATCGTGGCATCGGCCAGCTCGGAAGCCTGGGCGGCGGTAACCACTTCATCGAGTTGCAGTTCGATCAGAACGATCATCTATGGGTGATGGTGCATACTGGCTCCCGTGGTTTCGGTCATGGGCTGGCGACGCACTTTATTCAGGAGGGGAAAACGTATCTGAAGGGCCAGGGCATAGATGTGCGGGGTGGGGCGGAGGCGGTCTATTTCGAGCCGGGGACACCGCTCTACTCGGGCTATAAGAATGCGGTGGCGGCGGGCGGCAACTTCGCCATCGCCAACCGTCTGTTGATCTGGAAGAGCGTCGGGGAGGTGTTCGAAAAGGTGTTCGGACAGGAGCCGGAGTTCGTCTACGAGATCAGCCACAACCTGGCGCAGGAGGAGGAGGTTCCCACCTTGGGCGGGAAAGCCTGGATCCACCGTAAGGGCGCAACGCGTGCGTTCCCGGCTGGCCATCCGATGCTGAAAGGCACCAAGTGGGAGAAGACCGGCCACCCGATCCTGATTCCGGGGAGCATGGGAGACACGAGCTACATCCTCTACGCGGAACAAGGTGCGGCGAACAGTCTCTACTCGGTCAACCACGGCTGTGGGCGTCGCCTGTCGCGTTCGGCGGCAAAAAAGCAGTTCAGCCAGAAAGAGGTCAACGCGCAGATGAAGGGTCTGAACGTGATGGTCAATGCGGGCGGCAACGTTCCCATCGACGAGTCCCCGAACTGCTACAAGCCTGCGAAGGAGGTCGTCGGTGCGGTCGTAGACGCCGGTCTCGCCCGTATCGCCTACACGCTCACCCCCATCGCCTCCCTCAAAGGTGTAGACTGACCACACACTGCCACAGAGTGAAAAGCTCTGTGGCAGTTCTCAACGGGCCTCATGCAGCTTGTAGTTGGCTATATTCGTCTGGGGTATAAGTAAAGATAAACGAAATATCTTGTGCCTCCGACGTACTGATCTCTCGACGCAGTAGACTGAAAATTCTGTTTTGACGGCGCAGGCTGTTTGAGCCAGCAAAGCCCTGCCAGACGACATGACCCCCTACTTTTCCTGAATCCGCGTCACGTTCAATTTCAATTTGTGCGTCGGGTAGTTCACGCTTCAGGATTTCTGAGATTTGTTGCTCGATTGCCATTTTTGTACTCCCAGTGCGACGATCATTGTGCTGATTTCGAAGAGACGTTTGCTACTGTATTTTACGCGCTCTCCCCATATCTTGTCCGGTCGGGTCGATTCCAGATAGGCTTCGAGCATTTTACTTGACTGACGAAGCATCTGGCCTGCGAGGCCCAAATGTTCCTGCGCGGCATTAAAGTAATTGCGTGGTGTAAATTTTGGAGCGGGCACACTTTACTCCCTTCTTTTTCTTGACACATCTCGCGTTTACCGCGCAGGCGGACCTGGGCGCAGTAACTGTTCGGAAGACGTTTGCTGAACGCCGTGGGCGGCACGCAACAGGGTGTCTCCCGTTGCATCGAAAGCGCGGGAGGCACGCAGAAGCGTCTCATTGCTGTACTGCTGTTCGATCCGGAGTTTGAGGAGCGGCAAGCACTCCTGGGCGGCGTCCCGGATCCGCTGTTGATCTTGGTTTTGTGCCTCACGCCGCGCTAAACGCTCGACGGTAGGAAGCGCGTGTCTGTCTCCTACCTGCGCGAGCGCCTGCAGAGCGGCGATCTGGAACGCCACTTTTCTCTGGTACGCCTCCTGCGAACGGATGCGGATATTGCTGCGGTTTCTGTTGGGCGCTCGGTTCAGAGCACGGTAGAGGAGGATGCGCTGTTCTGCATTCAAGAGATCGGAATCCTCAGAGCGCAGGCGCGGTAAAAGATCGATCAGCGCCTGATTGGCGATCTTGTGGATCCCTCCGTCCTCCATCTTCCAGGTATCGATAAGCGGACAGACCGCACGCACGTCGTTCAGACTTGCCAGAGTTTGAGCCTTCTGGCGGAGTTTTTTGCGTGGGCTGAGGATGGCACCGATCATAAAGCCGGTAAAGACGGCCCAAAAGAGAATCACGGAGGCGTAAAAGAGCCGAGAGATGAGCAGTTCGGTCCCTAGCTCCGCGCCGAGATAGCGATTGCCCAGCAGGAAATCATAGCCCAGAACCGAGTAAAACAGCGGGACGCCCCAAATCGCGCGATCCACACGCTTCTGGTGTCGGCGAATCAGGCGGCTAAGTTCCCCTCCAAGAGTTTCCACCTCTGCTGTCTCTTGTGAAGGCAAAGAAACTTGTTCAGGAAAGGCTTGGATCTGCTCCGTTGCGGGCAGCAGGGAGTGGCGCGTAGCTAATCGCGGGCTGCTTTCTTCCGGAAGGTCGGTTTGCTGTTGTTCCATGACCTTTGTGACGAACAAAGAGAACCGGAGGCTTCGGAAATGTGCGTGGCAGGCTTCTGATCTCGGCCATTCTCTGGGTTTCCAGAGCGGCTGCAACTTTTCCTGAGAACTCGCTGTCAGGAGATTGGCAGAGACGGGAAGACGGAATGCGTTATAATCTCGGAGGGAAACACGACCCTGGCGGATAATTCTATCCGCACACACGACATGTAGCAACGGTTTTGCCTTGCGGCTATGGGGGCTCTTCCTTCTACATTTACTGGCGCAAGCCAGTTGGCAAATATAGAGTCTCCGCTCTCCGCAAGGCAAACTCTGGCTATGGCGGCGCTTCCTTCTAACATTTTCCACCTTTAGCGCCGCCGCTCTCCAGAAAACTCAGGACCATGAAAACCAACAACACTCTCTTTCTGCGCCGACGCAGTAAAATCTCGCTTCCGCAGACGGATGGGCGCGACCGCTTGCCCCGTCACTTCCTCGCTTCGATGCTGAAGAACCTCGAAGCGTTGGGCTTCACCTTCTCCGAACCCTTGATGGAGGCGTGTCAGACGCTATCGCTGGAGCAGTTGACGGCGCTCTATCAGAATCTGATCGTCGCGCTACAGCAGGCGAAGGGCGCACATCAGCTTCACCAGCCGATGTATCCGAACTTCCCAGCGCAGGTGATGGCGATGAGCGACGCCGAACTCTACCTCAACGCCGTGCTGCACTACCTCACCGACGGACGGTATCTGCCGCTGACGGAGCGCAAGGCACGCCTGCCCCTGCTCGATACAGTCGATTTGCAGGTGCTCGACCTTGGCACACCGGAGGAGTTCGAGCGGCTGTTCGGGCAGATCGCCGCCTCGAACACGTCGCTCTCCGATCAGGATAAGGCGGACCTGACCTGGTTTGTGCAGGCGTACGGCTCTGACATCGCTTCTCTGTTGCCGGAGGCTATCCCGCAGAAGGAGAATATGGCGTTTGTGGCGGGCCTCCTGATCGCGCATACCGACCGCGCCCAGGAGTTCGTCGCCAAATTTTGCCGTACTGCGACAGACGTGCTGCGTCTGGCCGTCGCGATGAGCGGGGGAGATGTCTCCCTCGCGACCGTGACTAAATTCCGCAGCTACAAACGCGCCGAACGCGACCTGCTTTTAGGCCTGCTCAATCGCCCTGCCAATGTCGTCGAAGACATGCTGCGGTGGAAAGGGCGCTGGATTCGGTTGGGCGAGCGTCTGCATCCCACAGAGTACGGGAAGAAGTATCCGCTGGCCGCAGAGGCTTTCCGCATTCTGCGCAACGATGTGCCTATCGATACTTTCAACGGTCAGGTGGAGGCGGCGCTGGCGAAGCAGGCGGCGATGGAAGCGGTAGAGCGGCTGCGAACGCGCCCCGGCGA
>JAYUMV010000232.1:0-2797 GCA_043762265.1 Chthonomonadaceae bacterium
TTGCCCAGCGGCATCTCGGGGCTGATGACCACGTAACTGGTGACGAAGCCTTCCCGCTCCGCCAGCGCCTGCAGATAGTTGAGCAGATGCGTCTTGCCCGCGCCGAAGGTCGCTGAAATCACGATCGGGCTGGTGCCCTGCCCCGCTGCCAGCGCGTCCATCCCCTCTTCAAAACGTTCGCGGACATCGTGCTGCGTCGTTCCCAACTGCGCGACCACGTCGCGGCTGGGCACACCGGACCGCAGCGATTCGATGGCGCTTCTCGCCTGTACGGTTTCCGCGTTCATTCCGCACCTCCCAACTGCACCAGCGACGCGGCGGGATTGGCATAACGGGCATCATGCACCTCCTGCCCGATGCGCGTCTGAAGCGCATCGTAGTCGAAGTAGCAGCGCTTTACGGTCGGGTCGAGGGTTTTGTCTTTGTAGAAGTTGGGGCTGGTCAGGATCACCAGAAAAAACCGCTCGAACCGGTCGATCTCGTCGATAAACCGCCGAATCAAGGTCAGCATCTGCATATAGGCCGCATCGCTGTAGAAGAGTTCCGGCTCCGCACTGTCCGCCTCCTCCGCCAACTGCGCAAGTTCGTCGGCGGCAGCGCCGCGCGCGAGGGCCTCGCGGATTTTTTGAAGCTGCTCGGCCTGTCGTTTGCCTTTGGCGATCTTTTTGTATTCGTAGGGGCTGAAATCGAGCGTTACGACCAGACCGGAGTGACCGGTCTGCGGCAGCCAGTGACAGAACGAAGCGAGCATCGGGCGCGCATTTGCCAGATGGACTCTTTCGTAGATCTGCACCTTTTTCAGCGCGGAGGCCGCGCCGGGCAGCGACTGCCCTGCGAACCAGCCCAGCAGCACCTCTTCGGAAGTGGGGGTGACGGCGTCGGGAATGAGAAGTGCGCGCCCCAGCGCGGTGATGGCGGTACGGAACTCTATCGAAAGCTGGGGATCGCGGATCTGCAGCATCGCCAGTTCCCGCTGATACTGATTGAGCAGATCCTGCGGATCCCGTCCGTTGTCCAGAGCGATCTGTTCGAGATCGCCAAGCGCGCGGCCTTCCGCCATGTGGAGGCCGCGACTCTCCAGATACTGCCGGGCCTGCATTGCGGCCCACCCCTTCCAATCGACCTCCTGCGTGACCTTGAAGAAGAAACGGTCGATGCGGTGCAGATCGGGGCGTTTGCCCATGGCGTCGGGTTGTGCCGGATCGAGATGCGCCGTAAAATAGTCTGCGGATGCCGCCAGGGCATGCACCTGAGCGGTGGCCCGCCTGCGCTGCGCCTCTGTCCCGGCGATCACTTTGACCGAGGAGCCGCCGGAGCGGATATAGTCGCCCAGGTACTCGTACTCTACCGTCGCCAGCCAGTCGTCGAGCGACAGGGAGGGAAGCGCTTCTGCCATCGATTCGTGTCCCCTGTCTATTTGAAGAAGATATTGAAATAGCGGATCGGGCGGCCGTCTTCGGAGAGGACGGTGAACACGTCTTTCTCTTTATAGTTGCCGGTCGCATACTCGATCTCAAAGGTGCGGTCACTGCGCGTGGCTCGCACTTTAGAGCGATGCAGCGCATAGAGCTGCTGCCCGAACGCGGCGGAAGGGTTCTCTTTTTTATAGCCGGGGGTCAGGCAGAACAGGTCGTAGATGTCGCGAAATTTGGCGTGCGGATCGGCTTTACTGCTCAGGTGAACGCAGGCGGCATACAGGCTCTCGACAAACTCCTGGGAGTTGGCCCCGGCGGTGCGTTCCCGCAGGCGTTTAAGCTCGGCGGCGACAATTTTGGGCCGTAGGGCAGGCCAGTTGACCTTGCCAAGCGCGAGCGTACTGCGCGCGGGCTGGGCGCGTACGGTGATCGGAGAGGAGATCAAAGTCTCTTCTTCTTCCAGAGTGCGCAGCCCGAACTGCTCGGCTGCAATGGTCTGCAGCTCTCTGCGCCAGGCGTCCGTCTCGAGATAGTCGCGTATATCGAAATCCCAGGCGCTTTTTGTTTGGGAGGTGGTGTCGGGCAGCGCGACGCTCAGCTCTCCGGCCAGCGTCGCCGCTTTCTGAAGGTTGCCCATATGCCCTATCTGGCAGGCTTTCTTCCAGGCTTTCAAAGCCCCCACATACTTGTTTGCCGTCTTAAGCAGGGTATCGACCTGCTCTTCATGTTCTTGCAGCGCCCTGTCGAGATTCAATACACGATCTCCTTCACTAATTTTTTCTCTTTTCACCGCAGAAGGATTTATTTCCTGCCTCCGCAGCCACTTTCCTTACCTGCACCCGTTGGCTCCTGTTCCAGGACGGCGTTTCCTGCCGGTGCAGGAATTCCGCCGGGGATAGCGAACCTTACGTCAACTCGCTCAGGGAGACACGGAGCGCTCAACGCAATGGTCCAAATACCCACCATTCCCCAGGAGAAACGATGAAGAGACGACTGCACATGTCGGGCTTATGGCTGCTGTTGACGATCGTCTGTACGCAGGCCCGTGCTCAGGCGAGCGACCCCAACCATATTCGCGATGTCATCTACACCCATAAGGTGGGTGTGGCGCTGACGATGGACGTGTTCAAACCGGCGAAGCCGAACGGGATCGGCGTGATCTGGATGGTCAGCGGCGGTTGGGTCTCTACGCACGAGGGGATCAATGCGGGGCTGGCGCAGTTTTTTACGAGTCGCGGCGACACCGTATTCGAGGTCGTACACGGCAGTCAGCCGAAGTTTACCGTGACCGAGATCGTGCAGGACATCCACCGCGCGGTACGGTTCATTCGCTATCACGCGGCGGAGTACGGCGTGGACCCCAATCGCCTGGGGATCTCCGG
>JAYUMV010000233.1:0-6904 GCA_043762265.1 Chthonomonadaceae bacterium
TCGCGTTGGGGAAAACTTTCTTGGCTTTGTCCAGGGCTGCGGTGTCGGGATCGCACAGGTAGGCGAAGTTTGAGTCGGCATACCTTCCTGCTTCGGATCCAATCGAAGTTTCAATCCCCGTGAGGGGCGAAGGTCGGTTGCGACTGCATATTTCGCCTAAAAGTGACCGGTTTCCTCCTGGTTGGTTCGTTGGCGGACAAATTACTTCCCTCACATTTGCGAAAATGTCAATTCGTGGGCCTTTGTGACCGGAATTTGACGCGAACCGAAGCGTGAGGCTATGTATGCCTCCGGTTCGCGTTTGGGACATCTCGGCAGTCAGAGCAGCCATGCGGCCAGACTATCTGACGGACTGAGGGAAGGGCCTTGCAGCACTGCCCGTTCGACGCACGCGGAGCACAAGGGATAGATATACAATCGGTCTTGCTTGAAATCTAGAACTGCTTCCAATTTGCGACACATCCGCAGATAGTCCATCGCCTCCAGGTCGCATTCGAAAACACTGAACTGTATTCGTCGCCCGAAATTTTGCAGACGCTTGACAGCCCGTACACGACGTTTGTCGTCCGCAACATCGTATGCGATAAGATAGCGCATCCTTCCCTCCTCCCTCTCTACAGCGTCTTGCCAACGCTGCCACGCTCCGTATAAGACTCAACTGCGCGGCATAAACGGCGTGTAGCCGGGGATTTCACCCAGGAGGAACTTCGCCAACTGCCGCGCCTGCAACTCGAAACAGCGTTTATAGGTCACGTGGTAGCCAAAAAGCGGATGCTTGAGTTCGTCCCGCTTCTTCTCTTCGTACTGCTCCAGAAAGCGTCGTCGCCCACTCTCTTTCAGGTTGCAGGCCCCTAGTTCCATCTCAAAATCCTCCGGCGTCAGGACACGATTGTTGATGAGCGACAGCACCAGTGAATCCGCGAAACAGGCTCGAAACTCTTCCACCAGATCGAACCCAAGCGAGGACTTGCCATGCCGCTCTGCATGGAGGAAACCCACATACGGATCGAGCCCAACAGTATGGATTGCGCTCAGCAACTCGTTCGTCACCAGCGTGTAGGTGAACGAGAGCAAAGCGTTTACCGGATCGCCGGGTGGGCGCTTTTGGCGGGTTTGAAAAGAGAAGCCGGGCTGTCGCAACAATCGCTGAAATACGCCAAAGTAGACGGTCGCGGCCTGCCCCTCAATTCCCCGCAAACTCTCTAACGACGGAACCGTCAGCAGAGCGCGCATAGCGTCCGCCAGAGTATCTGCTGCCGCGCGCAAGCCGCCTGTTTCGTCCGGTTCATACTGGCGAACATGACGCATCAGCAGCGCCCGCTGATTCCGCAACTTGCCCAGAACGAACCGCGCCGCCAGCGCACACTCCGCCGCCGGATCGCTCGCCACCCGGCACTGCGCCTGACGCAAACGCCCGTTACGCGCCACTTCCCCGACCAGACGCCCACGGAACTTACCGTGCATCGTCAGAAAGCAGAGTTCCACATTCTGCTCCAACAACAACGCCAAGGTCTGCGAGGAGACCTGCACATTGCCAAAGCAGACGACCTGCTCCAGGTTGACCAACGGGATCTCCCGTATCGTTTCGCGGTTCAACTCCACGATGAGGCGCTCATCGCGCTTCTTAAGATAGGCCCCCTGCTCCTGAACATACAGCACACTCATGCAACTATCCCTCCTCCTGTATCCTGCGGCGTTGCCGCGCTCGAACGTCGCCGCTTCGGCAACGATGTCTCGCTCTCCTCTAAGGCCATCGTCACCAGCGCCTGAAAATCGTCCGCGCCCTGTTGCCCCTTTCGCATCAGCGCCACCTCCTGCGGCAGACAGATCGGTTTCAGACTGCAGCCCTCACACCGACGCGAATAGACCGGCACAGGGATCTCCGGCAGATTCGCAAGGGCGTGCGCCTCCGCAATCACCGCTTCCGTCTGGGCGCGAAGCGCATCGGTGAACACGATGTCGCGCCGCACTCGGTCTTTGAAGGTGAAGAGTGCGCCTTTCGGAATGCGCTGCCCGGTGCGCTCTTCCAGGCAGAGAGCGAGTGCGCACAGTTGGATGGCATCGTTGTGCCAGGGACCGTGTTCGCCACAAGCCCCGCTTTTGTATTCGACAGGAACCAGCGCGCCATTGCTCTCTTCCAACACATCCAGTCGCCCTACGATGCCAAGCCGCTCCGAAGCGACTGAAACGGCGCGCGTCGTTACTTTCTCGGTTCGGGTTTCGCGACCCGGCGTATCGGCGCGTTCATGCCGCATGGTTCCGGTGACCGTGTAGGCGTTGTCTTGCCATTCTCCCAATACATACTCATAGTAGAACCGGCGCGGACAGAAGACGATTTTGTTCAACTGACTGACCGGAATCGGGGTGTCAGACATGCGGGTTTCCTTTCGGGTGGGGTCAGGCACAACGGACCGTCTGCCCCAGACCCATCGCGGTCTTACGACCGGTTCCGGCATAAAATGCGAAATCGGCCAGCAGTACGAAGAGGCGACGGTCTGCCTCGGAAAGCGCCTTCAGACCATAGACACAGGTTCCCAGAAAGCCTGTCATCCCTCCCGATGCCAGAGAGACATGGTGCGTTTCCAGGCGATAACGTTCGACCGTCACCTGCGCGGAGAGGTCGAGCAGACGGGCCTCCTCAAGCGTTCGTTCCTGGGCGTCTTGAGCAGCGAAAGCGTTCCAGGCGCGCAGCCAGGACTGCCAGAGATGACGCGGGCCGGGCCAGAGGACATCCTGTCCCTGCGACCGGAAGAGCGTGGGAGAATTGAAACGCAGCGCGAGGGATTCGACGCTTTGCGCCCTCTCCCAAAGGTCCATATAGGAGGCATGGCCCGCCAGAGGGTGCGTCCCGACCGTTGTCAGCAACCCCGTAGGCACAAAGTGCGCCTGCCCGATCCGCAACCCGTCCTGCAGCCCGCCGCGCAGCAGCGCTCCGGCAAAGAGAGGAAATAGACTGTCGTCCAGAAACGTAAGGCGCAGATCGGCGGAATTACCGGGACTGGGGCGCTTCCCGCGCTCCTCCTGCACCGTGCTCAGCGTAAAGGGTTTACGCTCCGAGCAGTCGTGCAGCCTTGCCGCCAGCGCCGGATCAGCCTGCCGAATCAGTGTGTAGAACGCCCCATGCGTACACTCTCCCACCGCCGCCGGAAGCGGCGCACTATTGGTGCGCTGCAATGAAATCACAATCGCATTGGGCATCAGACGCGATCCTTTCGGGTATATACCTTCGCCCGCCCGGAGCCCTTCAGCGTCCCCGGCAACATATAAAATCCGTCCACGGTATAGTCCCTCTTATCTCGACTGAAAGGAATGAGCCGCTCCAATGATAACGGATGGTTCGGCGTAAAATCGGTAAACCGGAAGATCGGGCCGCTTGCATCAGTCAGTTCTTCTGCATTGGTTACTTGGCGAACGCGCAAACTGAGATCAGGAGCAGACATTAACTCCCTGACAGTCCGGCATGTCACCTGAGAATCCTTTGCGCCCAGATAAGTAACGTCCCAGAGAGCCTGTTCCAACGTTTCCTTTATTTCGATGGGACAACATAGACAGACACCCAGATCTTCCTGCCAGAGAGCGTATTCTCGGATGTGAGGACTGACCGAATAGAACCCACCGGTATTGCCGTCTTGACTGCTCGGGTCAGCAGGCGGACGAACATAGCGCATGAACGCTTTGAACGTGACTGCTCCAGCGGGTGGTATGATGTAAAGTTCCTGAAGGTGTGGCAGATAGGACGCAAGCGTTTGTGCCTTATCCGTTTCGCCTGTTCGCGCCAAGGCTGCGACCAATGCCATCTTTATGGTCAGCGGCGAAGGAATGAGCGGTGACACGGCGGCAATGGCAACCGTCTCCGGCATCCGATAGTGGAAAACATGTGCGTGATAGTCGGCGTGCAGCCACACGGTTTCGCCAGTAATCTCTGGCGACGTCAAAGGGTTGTTTTCTTCGTCTTTTCCGGCCATTCTATTGCTCACAATCCCATTCCTTCGCGAATGAGGTCGAATGCGCTCGTCAATCCTGCGAGTGAGTCGAACTCGAAGCATTCCAGCGTTCCGGGTCGCTTCTTGGAGCGTTCGATAACGAGATCTTTGAGGCTCTGGCGGTAATCCGGGTTATACGCGACGGGGTCCCCTTTCCGTCCGGCGTTCAGATCAAGAGAGAGGGGCGAAACGAACGGGGCCGGGCCGGAACTGGACAGACAGAAAATTCCGTGGCGCTCACCAGTTTGGTGTTGTAGCCAACCCGCCTGTCGGGCTCCACTCGGCGAGAGCAGCCATTGTTCCACCGCATCCAGCATTGCGCCGATACGTCTCTTACGCTCTGCCTCATCAATAACTCTAGCCTCTGTCTCTTTATTTAGCCAGGCCCAGTCGCTTAGCCCAACCCGCCCCAGGTCAAACCGAAATACGCCGCTATATCTGCCGACCCGCATATTTTGCGTAAACGGATTGTTCTCTTTTGGATCGGCACGATAGGCCACCTGTTGCGTAAACTCGACAATTGCCGGGTTCTCCGAAATCAACCAGCCGAATTCAAAGCACGAGTCTCTCTTAAGCGTTCCTTCCCGTTTATCGCTGGCCTTCTGGAGAGGGATCAGATAGCCACCCAGATCCGACAGGGCGCAGGACTGGATCAGGAATGCCGTCGCATCGTGATAGTGGAGCGGCTTGAGTTCGCTGATAGTCTTAGACCCCATCCATGCCTTGAGCGTCTGCTTACTGCGCTCCGGGGCCAACCCACGACATTCCTGAGTGAGAACGATATCCCGCTCGACACACAGACGAACGAAGTTTTCCAAAACGTGGCGACGTACCATTTCGCCGCTGATTCCATCGTATTCTACTTCCTGGACGGTAATGCGGCGGGGTTCCATTACGTTGCCGCTTGCTCCCTCATTGTTAAGGCAATGGAAAGCCAGAGGCATGCGAAAAGACAGGGAAAGGCTTTGTGGGTTCATTCTTCGTCTCCTTGGGTATCTTCCTTGGCGTCCACTGCTTCTGAAACGGTTGAAGCGGGCGCCGTTGCGCGAAAAGGATTTTGCAAAACGCGCAATAAGAATGCGGCACGAAAGGCGCGATATTTTTGCGGACTGGCGGCCAGATCATTGATGAGTTGAGGAAGAGCATTCACATTCTCATCTGCCTGGTAGTAGAGTGGCCGATCTAACTTGGCAAGATTTAACTTGGCACGAGAAACCAGGCGTTCAGCCTCCTCGATGAAGCGATGGATGGTATTTGCATTTTCCAACTTCATGTAGCCGCCGATCCAACCCTTGTTATCTTTGGGATTCAATGCCTGACGCACGGCAAGAACCAGGCTCTCCGGCAAATCAGGTATCTCCCCGTTGTTTGTCTTTACCATTCTGCTAATCTCCTTGAGAGTGCCCGGTTGGCGCAACAGCGATTTGGCTTGGTTATGGTCCTCCGCCATTGCGCGGGCCTTCAGCCGCACAACCCGTTCTAGACTTGCCGCGCTGGGATTGAGTACGAATTCGGTCAAGGCACGGGCTAAATCGGCTCCATGTCCTCCTTTTTCGCGTTGAGTGGCCTGTAGATAGCGTCCGATTTCCCGCAAAGTATTTTCGCAGCCGTTGCGCCAGAAGCGACACAACTTTTCCGCACCGAGTGTGCCGCTATGGTAGATAGGTCGGTCTACTCGGTTATAGGCAAAGTCTTGCACCGGAAGGCTCGATGCAAACAGATTCTCCAGCATGGATAGCATTGCCCATGTCGCCGCAACCTTCTCGCCTCCTTCGTGGGCAAAGTAGCGGTTGTAGCTCCAGTAGTGAGCGGTCGTGACCGAATACGTACCCTCCGTTTCGTTCGCATCCCCAAAGACAGGAAGCAGATACATCGCATTATTGACACGGGCGGCGTGACTGAGGCCAATGAGAGCGACCAGAGTTTCTGCCTCTGAGTGCTGCGAGGGCGTTCCGCTCTCCGCTGCCAAATCCTTATAACTCTTCAGGTCATAACCTCGCGCGCCTAATGCCAATGCCGCATCCATCAAGCCCGTAGTATTCTCCTTTCCAAGGCTTGAAGCCGCCCACGGGTTGGCAAAGTGGGCGCACAAACCCTCCCACTTTTTCGCCAGCATAACCTCGTCCTTTTCACGAAGATTTCCCCAGTTTTCCAGGCGGGCATGGTTGTTCGGCTTACGCTCGAAGCGGCGCAGCCGCTCTCCAATCCATAGACAGTGTCGATTCGGCTCTCGTAAGTTGGCAACCCCTTCCAGTATCCAACCGAAGCCGGTTTCCGTCACAGTGGCGTTCGATGTTCCGAAAAAGAGATGAGCGACGCCGATGACTCTGGCTGCATCGTAGAACGCCAGGCCGGAGCGTTGTACTTTCATCCGGTGTGTCGGTAATTGCAGCAATCTCACGGTGTTGTCCCTTCTGCTTCGTTCGCTTGCTCGGCCTGAGTGAACAGTTCGAGTTTACCTGCGCCGGCATTGCAAATATCGGAAAACTTGACCAGTCGGTTGGTCAGGCAGTAAGGCAAATATTCGTCCGCAGAAGGGCCGGGCGCTTCGCCTGCTTTCTGTTCCTCTTCCAGACAATCGAGGATGGTTTGCAGGTCGGAAACCACTCCCATTCCGAAAGTCTCTTCAACAGCCTGGGTTACCGCCTCTCTCCCCCCAACCGTCCAGCGAAAACGTTCTTCCCCGGTGTTAATATCTCCGTCCACCGTAAGAACATGATGTCTCGCAGCCGCCAGACCGATATGTTCGTAAAGACGATATTTCTTTCCAGTAGCCTTTTCAAACAGCCGGGCCAGCAGAGGAAACACATATTGTGCATGATAGGGAGCGGGGTGATGGTTTACAGTGCGAGCTAGGGGCTCCTTTCCGTTGCGCCCGACAGCCTGTTGCCACGCATCATTGAGTTTGCCCACATCATGCA
>JAYUMV010000234.1:0-2316 GCA_043762265.1 Chthonomonadaceae bacterium
TGGAAGGCCAGCTTCGAGTCCATCCGAGAAGAATCAGGTATACGTAAAGCTGTCAATCAATAAGTGGGCAATTTGATGAAGGCATTCTTGGACTGGTCCAGAAATCGCGGCCGCGCGCACCTGCCGCCGCACGCGGACTGGTCCCTGATGATGATCTGCAGGTGTTCAATCTCTTCTTTCACGCCTCGTAGCCGCGCAGAACCGTCTTTGTAAATCGCTTCGTGCTCGTCGACTCACGCTCAACGCCTCTTTTTCCGTAGTGAGAAGAGGGATCCCTTTGATCCGCGATCGCGGCCATGTCGCGCTTCACGCGCGCCGCTTATAGTGATGTGCAACGTGACGCCGTTGGTGTGCGGCAAAGGAGATGATCAGTCGCCCATTCATCTTGCGGGTTGCTGTCAACGACTCCGGCGCAAGCTTTCCTGGCAACAAGGGCCGAAAACGGAAAAGCGTCATTGCAGTACACGCGTGCGCGCGTGCCATGGGCTATGATCACAATTAGCCGCAAAGCCTACTTCACTTTTCGCCGCTCAGTGATGTACTGAGAATGAACCCGTAGTGCTCAAGTATTTACATTCGCCTCTGTCTTGAAGAGGGGTCACATTGATACGACAGCCCCCTTGGAGATAAAAACTCCTTCGGCCATGACAGCTTCACCGAAAAGGTCCAGCCTTGAGCTCTGGCAGCCCGATTGGAAGCGCTTAACCAATTTTACAATCGTATGGAACTGCGAGCCCTGAAAACGAAGTCCTTTAGGAATCTGCTCTATTCGAATGGTGCCAGCATGCTCCGTTTCAAGCCCGACGCCTGAAAGGGGACCGCTATTTGCACCACGCTTTTCTCGGGGCGCCGAATCGTGTCAACTGTGCTTCTTCGGGCCAGCTCAGCGCCCTCTTTCTTTACCTAGCATTGATATCGCATCTCCCATGATCTGCATGGCCTTTCTGTCTCAGCGTCCTCGCAGCTGCTCAGCGGACGCGACGCGCCCTCCGTGGAAGGGCTGGCGTGATCAGGAAAACTAGGATGACGAGGAAGCTGCAAGACTCCACGTGCGCTTATTCCGCCGGTCCGCTGGTCGCCAGGAGCGGTGACGGTGCGCGGCCGCGACATTTTCGAGCCGGCCCGGCCGGCTTCAAAACTCTTGGTGGGTGACGCGCCCGTCGGGTGGCCGATGCTAGCCGATCTGAACGCGCTTCAGGCGCATATGCGCTGAGCTTCGCCTTGATGATGCGGTGCTTCCTCGAGACTCTCATGAACGCGTTAGGGCGTGATCAACGGCCGAAAGCTGTTGTTTGTTGAAGCCGGGCCAGGGTTTACATCTCTTTGGATTGGATTGCCGACGCAACGTCATATCGAGGATTAACAATACATTCGAAACTAATTGCCATGTATGGAAACGAAAGTAGGAGCTGCCGTCCCCGAACGCTGAGATTCGCAAGCGTCTGGATTGCTCTCCAAGACAATTTGTCCGATGCTGTGGTTACACTTGCGCAGCGAGTAAGCCCCGATCTGCAACCGCCTTACAACACAAATCAGCCGCCGTCGAGGTACGCTCAGAATGTGCATTCAAGTCCGTACACAGAAGGTTATATGGAAGCTGAGCACACGTTTCACGTCCTGTGGAGCGAATACGGGGCGACTGCGATGCAAAGTGCCCAGTCGGGTCTAGTCATTCGCTTCCAGAATCCAGACCGTTTTGCATTTCCAAGTGGCTGGCAAGCGAACACATGACGAGCTTTATAGAGAGTGCGGCTATCAATGTAGTACACCATTCGAGATGATTACTCGTGAATTACTGATTGGCGGAATGGAATGTCCACATCGAAAGTGAGGCGCCCGAGCATCATTTGAATCTAGAGACACGGACATCCGATACCTCCTCCGAGAAAGTTCTCTTCGACATGCATAGAATTCTTCTCCAAACAAGTGTTTGAGTGGGTCCGTCTTTCCAGAAACGTTCTGGGAGGATAAGATGTACGTGGGCGAACGTGCACGTGCCTCTTGCATGAAATAGACTCCATGAGAGAAAAGACTGGACAGTTTACACACCGATTTTTACTTTAAGGGGCTATACATTTCGAGGAGAATGCTCGTCTCTGCATATATAGCTTTCAGCGCTAGCATACCCCACATCAACTGGAGCCCCGGCTCAGCTCAGAGTTCATTAATGAAGTAATTGTCTTAGCAAACTCGGCAAAGAACGCATGTCAGCCAGCCAGAACCCATGCTACCATTTCCGACCCCCGACTGTCTCAATTCGTACACGGGCCCCCTTTGCGTCACTTTGCTGCTTCGCCCAGCTTCTTCAAATCCTCA
>JAYUMV010000235.1:0-3426 GCA_043762265.1 Chthonomonadaceae bacterium
CTGTTTGCCGCCTGTTTTGATGATAGCGTACATGAAAACTCTCTCCCTGACGCTGCTTTCCAGCGAAAAAATGCTTTTTGCGTGATGGCGACGACCCTCTGCAGCCTATCGCCGCGTCAGGCACAAAAAAACCTGACCCTGTGTCAGCCAGCGTTGAAATATACCATAGGAAAGGCGCCCATGTCAAGGCGTAAATCGAAATGCCGGGAGGAAATATGCGGCCAGATGTGGAATCGAAGAGGCATAGAAAGTGTCCGCATCGGCGTTGCCCCGCACAGACGGGCAGAGGAGTTACGAACATGAGGGAACGAGACGACAACACTATGGCCAACACTTCCGGCGCGCTCTCGCGGCGTGACCTTCTGCGTACCGGCACCGCCCTGGGGGCGGCAGGCGTTCTGAGCGGCGGAATCGCCGATCGTGCCGCTGCTAACGACCCCCCTGTGGCGGAGAAAAAGACAAGCATGCCTATGGCAAGCCTGGGCAAGACCGGCATGAAGGTCTCCCGACTGGCACTTGGCGGCTCCTGGGATATCGACCCGGAGGTGCTGAGCGTCGGCTTCGAGGCGGGCATCAACTATATCGATACGGCCGAAGGCTATCGCGGCGGCCAGAGCGAGCGGGCCATCGGCGCGTTTCTCAAAAACATGGGCGCAACCGGCCACAGCGCCGCCCGTAAGAAGGTCTGGTTGGTCAGCAAATCGCATAGTCACCATCAGTTGGAACAGCGACTTCAGCCTACGCTGGATCGCTTGCAGCAGGACTATGTGGACGCCTACTATCTCCACCAGGTGCAGGATGTGAAACTGATCTCCGATCCTGAGACCAAGGCAGTAGCGGCACGGTTGAAAAAGACCGGCAAAACCCGGTTCTTCGGTTTTTCCACGCACGACGATACCGTGGTCGAGTGTCTGAACGCGGCGGCGGATGCCGACTATATCGACATCATTATGTTCCGCTACGACTGCCACTACTACAAGCGCGATGATCTGGAAAAGGCGATCGATCGCTGCTTCAAGAAGGGCATCGCCCTGGTCGCCATGAAGACGCAGGTCGGCGGCATGACCCTCCCGGACAAATACGATCCGTTCCGCAAGCGAGGCCTCAATCAGCATCAGGCCGCGATCAAAGCGGTAGCTGTAGACGACAGGATCGCCTCGATCTGCTCGGAGATGACCAACATCGACCATATCAAGCAGAATGCCGAAGCCGTCGCCAGCAAGTTGAGTCTGACCGAACGGGACGCCATTCAGGAGCATGCGCGCCTCGTCAGTCATCTCTGGTGCCGGGGTTGCGAGCATCTTTGCAAAGCGGCCAGCGGCGCAGGCGCGAACCTCGCCGTCGCCGACAGCCTGCGCTTCCTGATGTATCACGACCACTATGGCAAGCCCGAACATGCCCGCGATCTCTACGCGCAACTGCCCGCCGACAAGCGCGATCTCATCGCCCTCGAAGCGGCCGACTGGCACGGCGCGGAAGCCGCCTGCCCCTACAATGTTCCGCTGACGAAACTGATGCCGCGCGTCCGCGAACGCCTCGCCTGACACATCACTCATAAATAGGGGAAGAGAGACACGAAGCCGTGGCGATGGACTAAAGTCCTTCGCTAGAGGCCTTCGGCCGAAGGTCCGCTTACGCGGACACAAAATCGATACCAGAAGAGAGACACATCGCTGTGAAGATACTTATCATCGGGGGGACGGGGCTGATCAGCACCGCAATCACCACGCAACTGCTGGAGCGTGGCGACGAAGTCACGCTCTACAATCGGGGTAAAAGCGAAGCGCGCATTCCGGACGGCGCGAAGTTTCTGCATGGCGACCGCAAGGAGTACGCGACCTTCGAGGCGCAGATGGCGGAAGCCGGACATTTCGACGCCGTCATGGATATGGTCGGGTTCTCGCCTGAAGATGCCGAGAGCGTCGTGCGGGCGTTTAAGGGACGCATCGGCCATTTTCTTTTTTGCAGTACCGTCTGTGTCTATGGGGGACCTGCTTCGCGTTATCCCATCCATGAGGACGAACCGCGCCGTCCCATCGGAAGCTACGGCGCGAACAAAGGCAAATGCGAAGATATTCTGCTGGAAGCAGGGGAACGCGGCGACTTTCCCGTGACCGTTTTGCGCCCCTCACAGACTTATGGGGAGGGTGGTACGATCGTCCACTCCTTCGGGGGGCGCACCTCCTATCTCGACCGCATCCGCAAAGGCAAACCGATTGTCGTCCATGGCGATGGCTCGTGCCTCTGGGCAGCCTGCCATATCGAGGATGTCGGGCGCGGATTCGTAGGAGCGGCCGGCAACCCCAAAGCCTTCGGCAAACGCTATAACCTGACGGGCGAAGAGTGGATGACCTGGAACCGTTATCACGAGGGCGTGGCCGAAGCGATGGAGGCTCCCAAACCTACGATCGTTCATATCCCGACCGATTTGCTGGCCCGCTTTGCCCCACGCCGTGCTGGAATAAGCATCGACATTTTCCAGTATCCCAGCATCTTCGACAACTCCGCCGCCATCGCGGATCTCGGTTTCCGCTATACGATCCCCTGGGTCGAAGGCGTACGCCGCACCGTCGCCTGGCTCGATGCACGCGGTAAAATCGAAAACAGCGACGATGACCCCTTCGACGACCGTCTCATCGCCGCCTGGAATGCGTATACCGATAAGATGACTGTAGACCTGACTGGCCTTGACAGCTAATCCAGGCATCAAAAGCATGATTCCACCACCCGCCACGCTAGAGACACAGAGACACGGAGGTTCACCGAAGAAATACAGAGCTAAAAAGAGAAGAGTTTGAGGCGAGAAGCCTGCTAAACTCTCTTCCTTTCTCCTGGCTTCTTTTCTTCCTGCCTTCCTGTTCTGCCTTTGTATTTTCTCTGTGCCTCTGTGTCTCTAGCGCAGCAGGTGGTGAAAATCTCTTATTTCAGACCGCGGCCTTCGGGGGCGACGAGGCCCCGGTCGGTGGCGACACGGGCGGCTTCGGTGCGATTGGAGACGCCGAGTTTGTGGAAGAGATGCGCCATATGGTACTCGACCGTCTTAATAGACAGGAAGAGTTGGGCGGCGATCTCCTTGTTACGGGCACCGCGGGCCAGGAGTTGAAGGATTTCCTGTTCGCGGTCGTTGAGGGAATCTGCATTGGGCAGGCCAGAAGATTGAGATGTGGCCATGGCCGCAAGTCTGTCCGCGACGGCGGGCGCCAGCAGCGCTTCGCCTCGGCGGGCGGCGCGTACAGCAGCGATCAGGTCGGCAGCGTCCGAGTCCTTGAGCATATAACCCTTCGCCCCGGCTCCCAGGGCCTCTGCCACCGATTCTGCCGTCTGAAAAGTGGTGAGAATGACGATGGGGAGATCCGGCATCTCGGCATGCAAGACGCGTGTCGCCTCCAATCCGTCCATCAACGGCATCTGTATATCCATCAACAC
>JAYUMV010000236.1:0-24181 GCA_043762265.1 Chthonomonadaceae bacterium
GAACGATGTCACGGTCGGGGTCAAGATCGCGGGTAAGATGGCGGCAGTCTACTTCCGGGAGGGCGATGCCGTGCGCGCCGGGCAGATCGTCGCCCAGCAAGATACGTCGGATCTCCAGGCCCAACTCGATTCGCAGCGGGCCAACCTGCTCTCCGCACAGACCAAGCTGTCGCAGGCGAATGTAGCTCTGATGGATGCCAAAACCAACCTGAAACTGACGCAGGATCAGGTCGAATCCTCGATCAAACAGGCGCAGACCGGCGTCGCATCGGCGAATGAGCAGCTTGCCATCATGAAGCAAGGAGCGCGGGTGCAGGAGCGTCAGCAGGCCGAGGAGAGCGTGAAGAGCGCAAAGGCCGATCTGGACTCGGCTGCCTCCGACCGTGACCGGGGCCGCAAGGATCTAAAGCGCTATCAGTCGCTCGTCCGGCAGGGCGCCATCAGTCCGCAGCAGTTCGATCAGGCGCAGGCGGTCTCGGACGCTGCCGACGCCCGCTATCTGGCGTCACAGTCGAAATACAACGCCGCTATGCAGAGCGTCAGCCTGATTCAAGAGGGCAACCGACCGGAAGATATACGCAAAGCGAGTCTGGCGGTCGAGCAAGCGAAAGAGGTGCTGGTCACAGCGCTCGCCAACCGCAATCAGATCAATCTGCGCCGCGCCGATGTCGAGAACGCGCAGGTCGGCATTCTGTCGGCCAAGGCGGGAATCGCACAGAGTCAGGCGACGGTGCGTCTCGCGGAGCAGGCGCTGCGCGATGCGAGCATCACGTCACCCATCGATGGTATCGTAGCGGAGCGCAAGGCGGAGCCCGGCACCCAACTCTCCGTCACCAAACCGGATGTGCTGCGGATCGTCTCGCTGAGCAACATCTATTTCGATGCACAGTTGACCGAAGCACAGTTCTCCGAGGTGCGTGTCGGCATGAGAGTCGGTGTCTCCGTCGATGCCCGTCCCGGTAAAACCTTCCAGGGCACCGTCGCGAAGATATTCCCGGTGGCATCCGCTCAGGCGCGCAGTTTCACCGTGCGAATCACCCTGGTGAACGAGGGCAACCTGCTGCGCCCGCAGATGTTCGCCCGTGGCCATATCGTCCTGGCAACGCACGCAAACGCCCGCGTTGTCCCCCGCGACGCCATTCTGGATGCCAATGGCGACAGCGGCCGCGTCTACGTCGTCAAAGACGGCAAGGCGGACGACCGCAAAGTAAAGCTCGGCTTCTCCACCGTGCAGTCGACCGAAATCCTTTCCGGACTGGAAGTTGGAGAAGAGGTCGTGAGTTCCGGGCAGGGCCAGATCCAACCCGGCGACAAAGTCAAAGTCATCAAAGCTGGCACTACCTCCAGCCAACTCTAACTGGCATTGCCCCTCATAAAACAACCTCCCTGGTTTCAGGGAGGTTGTTTCGTATCAGGGTCTTCGATTAGGATAATGATCTATGAAATCGACTTGATGCTTCGTAAGGACTTTGAGAATCGTCTCAAAGTCGAACTCTTCTGGGGACATTTCTCAACCTTTGAGCTGATCTGGCGTACCGCTGGGCTGTCCGCAGACGTTCGAGAGGAGTGAGTGACAGCATCCAGCGGATGAGGGTCAGGTCAACTTCTTCATCGCTTTGTGTCTGCTCCAGAGTCTCGGCCACTTTATCTCCATCGTCGGTTAGGGATCCCAATGAAAGCGAAACGGTTGTTCGTTCGATCATAGTTGCTCCTGAGTTATAGGCAAACAGCGACTTCGTTGTTTTGGATTGGTTCTTGCTGACGACGCACGCCGGGCTAAAGCCCTCCGCTAGAGGTGCTCTGCACCCAAGGCCCACTGAAGTAGGCACACCCGCCTGCTGAAAGCAGAATGAATAGGAGACTGCGCCCTCTTCGTACTCCGCACGAAGCAACATCAGAACCAGAGCAACACGATTTACAGAAGAGATACCATGCGCTTCGCGCACCAACGAGCATGAAAATGGGTATATTCTCCGTATTTGGCTAGCATAGAGGCCGTCCTTTCACTGGTGCTATGAGCCTGAAGAAAAGATTGACCGGAGACACCAGGAGCACCACCGATTGTCGCTCCCACTTGGGAAGCACGCAGGATAGACTTCTATCCCTCTGGTGTCCACGCCAGCCACAATCACCCCAGGAGACGGCCATGCAAGTACGTTTCCCTCACAGTGCGGGACTGGACGTCCACAAAGCCTCCGTGGTGGCCAACGTCATCACGGGGCGTGATGCGAAGGGCAACCACCTCTACGAAGGCAAGCGCTTCGGCACGATGACCGGCGATCTGCTGCAGCTTGCCGATTGGTTGCAAGCGCACGGGGTGACCCATGTCGCCCTGGAAAGCACCGGCGAATATTGGAAGCCCGTGTTCAACATTCACGAAGATCTCTTCACGATCTTCGTCGTCAACGCCCATCACGCCAAGAACGTGCCGGGCCGCAAAACCGATGAGCTCGATCCTGGTGATTGCTTACCACTTGATTAGGCGTGACGAAGACTACAAAGATCTGGGCGGCAACTATTTCGATACCCGCCAGCCTGTCAAGACCGCACAGAACCTGGTGAACCGTTTGCAGCAACTCGGCTACGATGTTCAGCTCAATTCAAGGACGCAGGCTGCTGCCGCCTGACGTGAGACTACGAAACGGGAACAGCAAGCAAAGGGTCAAAATGTCTTACGGCCCTTATACGCTCGGTCACGCCTGCCAATGGGCGAGCACCAACGGTTATTTTCAGGATAGAACAGGGTGCCCGCTTCAGCGGGCCTTGGGCACGAAGTGCTTCTAGCAGAGGGCTTTAGCCCGGCGTGCCTGGAAGAGAGAAGGGCGATGCGTGGCCCTAAAAGGTAGGGGGTTAAAAGTTGGGAGTGCCAGCGTTGAGGCACTCCCATTCTTTGGTCGGAGCTATTTTTCCAGGGTGATGGCGGCGATTTTGACCTCGGGCGCTAGGGGCAACTGAATGGCGATCAGTTTGCGGGGAGAGCGGATCTTGATCTGGTAGTGATAGAGGGCGACTGCGCCTGTTTTCGCGCCGCTGCGCTCGTTGTGCCAGGGTGTCAGGGCGACTATTTCGTCCTTGGTCTCACCGGGATGATCCCAGGGGCTGACGGTCAAGGAGTAGAGGTCTTCTGAGGTACCGGTCGGCTCTTCGAAGATTAGCTTCACGTTGATCTGTGCCTCTTTGCCGGAGCTGGCGGCGACAAGATGCAGCAGATGGCAGAAGCCCTCAGAAAGTTTCCCGAGTTCGACCCTCTGCCCCATGCAGGCGATCATGTTCTTGGACTTGCCCTCTTTCGGTCCCCAGCGGAAGCCGACGCGGCGTAGGGATTCCGCTCCGGTCTTGTCGGTCGGAAGCCACATTCCGGCAGGGGCGATGGGAGAGTCCGGGAAGGGCGGCAGCAAAGCAGCCGGAAACGAGCGCCCCTGGCCGTCGAAATTGGCCGATGCGAGATTGTCTGCGTCCGACACGCCGTCGGTGTTGTAGCTCTTGGTAAGGTCGGTAAAGACGAGTCGGTCCCCAATCACCTGAATCGAGTGCAGTACGCTGTCCCCCACCCGCGTGCCGGCAACGGTCGAAGCCCAGGTATCGCCGAACTTCACGTCCCAGACCAACCAGTATTGGCCGTCAGCGGGCGGAGGCGTGATCCAGGCGAGAAGCTCCTGCGTCTGGCTGCCAGGCGTCACATCTTCGGGAATCGGGGTCGTCTCGTTCTCGAAGAAGTATTCCGTGCCGTCCTGGAAATACCAGTGGTAGCCCACGCGCACCTGATTGCGCCTCCAGGTCTGCGTACCGGTATTTTGCAGGCTCATCCGCACGGGCAGGCGCTTACCGCTCGGGAGCGTCCCAGGCGTCACATCCTGCGTAAATCGAACCCCGAAGTCGAAATCGACCAGTGCGACGGGCGTCGGCGCAACACTCGCCCCGGCGACAGCCGGTTCCGCTCGGAGTGCGGAGACCACTACCTGCGCACCAGGGGTCGGCGCGACTTCCCAGCCAGCAAGATAACTGCTCCCGGTTTCGAGGTCCGGTAGAGCCGCGCCTTGCGGGTCGGTGATCGGCAGCACCAGACGGACCGTCGCAAGTTGACCTGGAGCGATGTCCTTATCGAGCGCCGTGCTGGCGTCGGCGGTCTTGAGCGGCGTGAAGGTCTGGCCGTCCGGAGTCTCTCTCGCGCTGTAAAGCCGCACGCCGACCCGCACGCCATCGGCTTTACGCCAGGTCGTCGTGCCATCGTTGCGGAGGGTCGCGTTCACTTCATATAAGCCGCCGTTTTCCAGCAGCGTTGGCATATCCGTCTTGACAACGGAAGCCGCCCACGAGGCAGCCGCGCCATCCACGCCGATATGGACCGGAATCTCACACATGGGCGCGACGTTCGCTCCATTGTGTTGATAGGCGACGACGATTTCCAGAGTGTAGTCTCCGGCAGCCAGAGGGTTGTTCTTGCTGCCTGCTGAGACCGGCAGCGAGAAGCTGACATTATGGCCCGCGAGCACAGGAGCCGTGAGAGAGAGGGCTTCTCCTGCGACCACCGTTCCACTTTTGCTTCGCCAGCGGTAGTTCACGCTGGGAGACGCGGACTTTGCGCCGCCCCACTCTTCCAGGCTGGCATTCTGCAAGCGCAGGTTTATAATCGTGTTCGCCCCTGGAGCAAGCGTGGCCGGCAGATCGTGGGAGAGCAGACGCAGAGGCTGTTTGGCTGTTCCAGCGAACAGGCGACTGAGGAAGAGGGTCGTATCGGCAAGACTGACGCCAGCTTCCACCGAAGGCGATATTTCGCGCCCGTTGGTATAGTCGTTCCAGCCGTCCAAAAGAACCCAGTCTGGAGCCTTGCCGAGGGCGTTCGTCCAGAGGGCGCGATAGGCATCGGTCTCGCGCCGTGCGGGCAGCGTTTTGTCTTCGAAGGTGCGGGTAGCGGCATAACCTGCGCTGATCGTGGCGATCTTCAACCAGCCCTCGCCAAACGGCAGTCCCTCTTTGGCAGCAGGATTCGCGAAAAACCCGTCCATGGTGGCTTTGCTGCGAAACCCATCGACGCCGACCACCAGCAGGTCACTCCCTGGAAAGTCCGCCGCGAATCGGTTGCGCAACACGGTGGCAAACCCCGTGTCCATGTCTTTAATCGCGTCTACATTCGATAGGAAGACCGGGTACGCGATTCGTCCCCCGTTCTGGGCGCTCATCGGGATCCCGCACCGGAACGGCGCAGGAATATGCCGATAGTAGTCTCGGATCATCGCATAAAGCGTGTTTAGAGAGGCGGGGTCATGCAGGTCGGGGCGATCGCCCAGCGCTTCGATCAGACTGTTCGTGTCCAGGAAGAGACCGATCTGAGGATAGTCCTGGTCTGACTGACGCATCGCCTTCAGCGTCATGACCAGCACATCCAGACCTTTATCCGCATAAAGTTGGCGAGCGTGGGCGGAGCCGCGATAGACCGGCAGGATCACATCGACGCCTTCGCGCCGGGCTTCGGCCAACTGTTTGCGGTGCCAGTCGGCACGGTCGTAACTGAGCCAGGGACCAGCGCCGTCCATCGGATGATGGGCGAGCAGCGATCCGTTGTTGGCACGAATCACCTGGGCGGCAGGAGCCGCCTTGCGCGGATCACCCTGATAATCGTATTCGTAGGTCGCCATCACGAGAGGGGTTATTTTTTGGGGCTGTCGCGCTGGCAGGTTTACGGCCACCGGGGGAATGAGCGGCACGACAGGGCGCGCCGGACGCGGCACGAAATCCAGGCGGGTCCGCGCTGCTAGAGTGGTCTCCAGCGTTGCGCGGCCGGTGCGGGCGGTCGCCAGTTCTCCGAACTCGAACACAGAGAGGCCGTTCCATTCGCCGGGCGTCAGCTCCCCGTTCAGTTCCAGGCGATTCGTGACCGGAACACGCGGGACCGTCAACAGCGTAGCAGAAGTAGGCGCGGCGTTGGCGCTCAGGACCACTTCGGTCCAAAGCGACGGATTATCGACATCGCTCGCACCTCGGACCGACGGCGAAAGACTCTGAATCGGAGGGCTACCGGCCGATTTGCTCTGCGCTACCACGTTGAATCCCAGACGCAATCCCTCGGCGGGCTTGACTCCGAGATCGAGCCAGGGGATCGCCAACTCTACCGTGTAGCCGGGCGCGAAGGAGTTGTCCCGACGCGGAATGCCCCTCTGCTGCACTTCATACTTAAAAAACTTGCTGAGGATAGCGTCGTTATGCCGCTTCTGCTCCTCGGGACTGTCTTTGAACTCTTTAGCAATGGCTGCAAGCAGTTCGCCGGGCTCTTTCACATCGCGGTAGAGAGGCGCACTATTCGCGCCAAGATAGAGTTGGGCGCCGTGCGCCGCACTGACGGCCAGCGAAACTGAATGCTCATTACGACGGAGCGTTTTATGATCGTTGTCGGCCTGAACGGAGACGATGATGGCATCATCCTCCAGAGGATGCGAAAAAGGCTCGACGTTTTTACCGACGATATTCGGCTTATTAACCTCCACCGCGACGTACAGAAAGTCGTCGTCCCAGCCAGTATAACCGAGGATCCGATTCACGGCCTCACTGGATGTCGATGTGACGGAGGGCGGCTTTGCACCACCATTATTGGTGCGTGTCTGCGCCATCATCGGTGCCGATGAGCGCAGCAGCGCAAGCGTGGTCACTACCGCAAGGGCATACTTGCCCATCTGACTCTCCTTTACTGATCAACCCTGCCAGTCACCCATCGGTGGGAAGGAACTGGAGGGTACTATATTACGTTTGTGTAAGAACAGAATCGGTTTTCAACTCGCCCCTAAGACGTAAGAATGGAGCAAGACTTTAGCCTCTCTTCCTGAAAGATGAGCTGATAAGATTCCCCTCTCCCGGTTTGCAGCTAGGCGAATAGTACCCTGCAAATGGTTGCGAGTCAAGCGTATGTCGCTTGCCCTTTCCTTGGCTTAACAATCAACGCTATACGGCGTCTATCGTGTGAGACTGCGAATTCGCTGTAACATCGGTCTAAGGAGCTCGACATACTTCCGGGGCGATCCTTTCTGAAATCCTTGACTTTCTCTCGAAACGCGTGTTCCTCACTATAGCGGCCGGAAAGGCTTCTGTGTCTATGTCTACAACGTCTGCTCCTTCCATTCGGTTCCTTCCGCGAAGGCGCTCTTTCCTCTTCTTACGGGTTTGTCTTCTGGGCATAGGCTGTTTCGGACCGTTGACGCCACGCCTTCCCGCTTCTCCGCTCCAGACCCAACCACCCGACCGAAAAGTACGGGAAGTGACGGCCCTGTTTCGCGACGAGCTGGCTCAGGCCGGACAGAAGGTACGCTGGCGAGGTGAGCGTCTGAGCGACGATACTCTGTATGCGCTTGCAGTGACAGGCATCTCGTGGGAGATCTCCTGGAACCGGGAGCACGCTTTCTCGCTCGCTTGGGGAGAATACAGTCGCGCGCCGCGTCTGAACGGCCAATCGGGTAAGAACGATATGGAGGCTATCGCCTCTGTCCAGCGCGCCTACGAGCGGAAAGATTATCGGCGTGTAGTCGATACCGCCGCTGCCCATTTTACTCTGGAGCAGATCGGCTGCGAACCGACTCTGAAAGACGCCGTGGGAAGGAGCCTTATGGCGATGGGACAGCCCGAGCAGGCGTTCCCCGTCTTCGCCGCGCCCTTCACGCCTGGCTTTAGTGTTGTCGAGACCGCGCGTGCCAACAGGCGTTTTCGTGAGGCGGCGTTGGACGCCGCGCAGCACGCCGGATTGAGGCGTGAGATCGTCGCTTTTAGTCTCTCTCTCCTGCTGGAACCGGGACTGGAGGCGCCGCATGTCGATGCAGAACGCATAAAAACTCTCGAAAATATGGGAGTAGACATCGACCGTATCCTTCTGGGAATCCTCCAGAGCCCAACCAAATTGAGGGGGCTGCCTGCCTACACCTATGTCGCCGCCGACCTTCTCGCCTATCGGGCTTCGCCACGCTTGTTGCCTTTCCTGGCCCGTCTGGCCGATAACCAGGACGTCTATCTGCGCAGTCGCGCGATCATAGGGCTGGGAATACTGGCCTATCGCGCACGCCCCGACGATCCCAGCGACTGGTCACGCCGTGTGCTCGATCTGCCACTGCGCGAGAACAGTGTCTCCGCTTCGGAGCGCAAGCTGATCGACCGGGAAGTAAAGGAGGCGCTGGACAGCGACCATTACCGCCTGCGAATCGCCGGGATAGTCGCACTGACGCTTATTGGAGAGAACGACAGCCTGGCGCGTTTGCAGCGCCTTGCCAAGGACCGTACTTATATCCTCTCCCCCCACAACGGAGAGCGAGACAATACTCGCCGCCTGTTCTTCCCGGTCGAAACGGCGGCAGCAACAGGTCTTGCTCGCTTTGGGACGAAGGTAGAGGTAGGCGGCGGAGAACTGAGCGGAAAAGATTTGGACAAGCAAAAGCGGGGAGGGGGAGATGCAACCAACGACCGGCGTAATCTGCGGCGAGACATCGTCAGCCAGTTGGCGCTCTTCCCCTTCGATGTGCCGGTTCCCCTGGCGGAGGAGTCCACTCAACGGCCTTAAAATCCTCAGCTAGTCGCAGGAGTAGGAGAGTTTCCGGAAGGGGATTTGTCCGCAGGAGAAGACTCGACGACGGCAGGTTCGTGCCACTCTTTGGCCATTAAAGAGCGGTGATGGGCCGCCTCGACGAGGCCCTGCACTTCCTCGTCGCTGATCTCGTCCTCTTCGTCCTCTATTTCAGCAGAGACGATGCGCTCCGCGAAGATACAGCCGAAGATCGCCGTCACCCCGGTGATACAGAGGAGGACTGCCTTCCAAGAGCCATATTTGCCAATGTGAATGATCCCCAATCCCAGGAAGTAGAGCGCAGCGGCTCCGAAATAGCAACGGCGTGCCAAGACGGTTCCCGGATGAAACGTCTCCATAAAAGCCGCTGTGGCGGAGAGGCCCGCGATCAGCAGGAGAATTGCGGGACGAATGTTGTCGAGAAAGTCGTAATTGATGGCCTGCGGAAGCGCCTGGCTGCCAACTCGGGAAATGTCACGCAGGGCCATAAAGGCGACGCCGTAACAAAGGGTAAGGATCAGCAGGTTACGTAGGCGGTGACTGAGGAGGGAGAGAAGCAGCACAATAACAGCCAGCGGCAGAATGGCCTTGTGATGTCCCGCCCAGATGGAAAGACGTGTCTCGTTCAGGACGCAGACGCCAGCGACGACTACCGGAACGACGCAGGCAGACAGAATTTGAATGCGCCCCTGCATCCCTTGTTGCCAGAACCCAGACGGTGAATCCGGCGCGGTTTCGAAGTTGTCTATCACTGACATACGAACCCTGTCTTCTCCCAACGGAAAATAGGTAAAGCCCTGCTTTGCTCCATTGCCCCGAGCAAGGTCTGTCGCAACGGAGTGTTTGGGAGGTCCAAAACACTCTTTCAAAACGAATTATACAGGAGCGGCGTGAAAGTGTCAAGCCAGCAGGTCGTTTCGAACCGCCTGCAATCGCATCCGCCGCATTCCCATCAGACATAAACGATTGTACAATTGTTGCATTGGCTTCGACAACTACATGCGCACGCGCTACGCTCCACGCGCCTTCTCGCTTCGAACAGGGTCTGTAAGCTCGAAAACACGCATCAAAATGTCAAGAAAGTGGAAATGCGACAGGGAACCGCGCTTCCAGCGGTGAATGTTAAGGAAGCGTTGCGCCCCGAAGCGAAACGCCAGCAATTCCAGAGGAAGGAATTCCATTATGATTCCGCCCGTTGCGGCGACTGTGCCTGCCGCTCCCGTCCATGCCGTCCATCCCGGCGCTGCACCCAATCTGTTGCAGCGACCTGATGAAGCGAATACTTTTATTATTTTCGGCGCTTCGGGCGACCTTACCCGACGCAAACTGATTCCGGCTCTCTATAATCTCGCATGCTCCAATCTGCTTCCCAACGACTTCGCAGTCATCGGGTTTGCAGTCACTCCCATGGACGACAATGCGTTCCGGGAATCGCTGCGCGAGGCCATTCAGGAGAGCAAAGAAGCCAGCGCCTTTAATGCGCAGGTCTGGAACGAATTCGCGCAGCATCTACACTATATCACGGCTGATTTTCTCTCTCCGGAGGGTTACCAGTCCCTTTCGGAGCGCCTCAAGGAGTTTGAGGCGAAAGACGGGGGGCGCGGCAACCGCCTCTTCTATCTCGCAACGCCGCCCTCGTTCTATGCCGACATCGTGGAGCGCCTGGGCACGCACAATCTCGTCGTCAACTCCACCCAGGTAAAAGACGTCTGGACGCGCGTCATCATTGAAAAGCCGTTCGGACACGATTTGCGCTCCGCGCTCGACCTCAATACCTCGATCCACAAGACCCTACAGGAAGATCAGATCTACCGTATCGATCACTACCTCGGCAAAGAGACGGTGCAGAACATTATGGCGTTCCGGTTCGCCAATGCGATCATCGAGCCCATCTGGAACCGCCGCTACATCGACCATGTGCAGATCACCGCCGCAGAGACCCTGGGGGTCGAGCATCGGGGCGGTTACTACGAGCAGGCGGGCTGCCTGCGCGATATGTTCCAAAACCACCTATTGCAAATTCTCTCCATTGTCGCGATGGAACCGCCCGTCAAATACGGGGGCACCAGCGTCCGTGATCGCAAGGCGGATGTGCTCAAGGCGATCGTGCCGATCAATCCGGAGAGCCTCGCCGAGAACGCCGTGCGCGGGCAGTACGGCCCAGGCAAACTCGCGGATACGAACGTTCTAGGCTATCGGCAGGAAGACGGCGTGAATCCCGCTTCCAATACCGAAACGTTTGTCGCGCTCAAGCTGTTTGTCGATACCTGGCGTTGGGCCGATGTGCCGTTCTACGTGCGTTCCGGCAAACGTATGCCTCAGAAACTGACGGAGATCGTGATCCAGTTCAAACGCGTCCCGCATCTCTTCTTCCATCTGACTCCGGAAGATCAGATGGAGCCTAACCTGATCACGATTCGCATTCAACCGGACGAGGGAATCTCGCTGCGCTTCGGCGCGAAGATGCCGGGACCGGGCATGCATCTGCGGCAGGTGCAGATGAACTTCAACTACTCGGAAGCGTTCAAAGTCGAGCCGACGACCGCCTATGAGACGCTGCTGCTCGACGCGATGCAGGGCGATCAGACGCTGTTTAACCGGTCTGATGCGGTGGAACAGGCCTGGACCGTACTGGAGCCTCTGCTCGATATCTGGCAGGCGACCAAGCCCTTTCAACCGTTCCCCAACTACGGTGCAGGCACCTGGGGGCCTTCCACGGCAGACAATTTGCTGGCGAAGGATGGGCGCGCCTGGCGCAACCCCTCCGCACAGCCGATCCAGATGCCGCAGGCGCATACCCATGTCGAGAGCGTCGGGGAGCCGATGGGCCGTCGGCGCGAAGCGGCCGAGGCTCAATCGCAAGCAGAAATCAGAAAAGGGAGTCGTCCGCTCGCATGAGTCGCACCATTACTGTCGTCACTCCGGAAAACATCACGGTCACCTATCGCCTCGCGGGTTTCGCGCCCCGGTTTCTGGCGTTCCTGGTAGATTTCGTCTTCCAATTTCTGCTGCTGATGCTGATTATCATGATCATGCGGCTCTTTTCTGGAGCCGATGTGCTTGGTGTCGGCAACGTTATCACGGCTGGCAGCAGCATCGTCATCTACCTGATCCTCTTCGCCTATCCGATGTTCTGGGAGATGGGATGGGGCGGGCGCACCCCTGGCAAACGCCTGTTTGGCCTGCGCGTGATACGCGACGGCGGCTATCCGATCAATCTGGTTTCGAGCGTCCTGCGCAACGTGCTGCGTCTGATCGATTTCGGCCTGCTCCAGCTTTCGCTCTCCTCGGTCGTAGTTCTGTTTGGATTGCCGGGTCTGGCCTGTATTTTCTTTAGCCCGACCTATAAGCGGATCGGCGACTATGCAGGGGGCACCCTCGTGATCGTGGAAGAAGGTTACACGCCCTTCGGCGCACGCGAAGCGAAACCGATCTTGACGCCGAGCGTCGCAGCCTTCCTGCCTCTCATCAAGAATATCGACCGTGTGACCGTGGAAGACTACCGTCTCATCCGCCGATTCACCTCGCGGCGAGATGGCATGGATCTGGTCGTGCAGGCCTCCATCGGTGACCGTCTGGCACGTCCGCTCATCGAAAAACTCGAACTCGAACTCAATATCGCCTTTCAAGTTCAGTTTGCCGACCTCTTGGAAGCCATCGAGCGCCGCTATGCGGAAGAGCGCGGCGTACTGTGACGACCGGCGAAGACGCGAATCCCGAGCCCCTGGAGTCCTCTCCACTTCAGACTACCGCCGAAGCAAACACCGATCAGGAGGCTGTTTCCGAACCGTCCCAAATCGATGACAATCCTGCCGTTGCTCCGACCCCATTGCCACCGCCGACATTGGTAAGGATGCTCAGATACGCGCTGCTGTGCGGTTTGATCGGTTGCCTGGTCGCTCTGCGGGGATTTGCAGCCGCCACCCTTCCCCACATTTTGACACCAGACGGGTTCAGCTTTCAGGGCGTTCAGGAAGGACTTCCAGTCCCGCGCCTGCTTGACTGGAACTCTACTCAGATCAGCCTCTTGCAGCAGTATGTCAGTCTGAATCCGGCGCTGCTGACACTTGGAGCGCTGCTCTTCTTCGGTCTGCTCTGGACCCTCACCTTGCGTATGCTCTTCCCGAGTCTAAAATTGTTTCGCCTTCTGGCTTCCACGGAATCGGAAGGAGATACTGCGGCTCCGCACTCCGCCGTTGCGCTGGATGGCCGCCTGCTTCTGCGTCTAGCATGGCTCTTTGTGCTCGTAGCCACTCCGCTGGCAGCGCTGGGAGGACTGGGAATGCTCGCTGTGACGCGATTTCCAAGGCAGGAGGTTCCGCTACAGATCGTCTGGTTCCTCGCCGCCGGGATCTGGCTCAGGATCGCGCTTCGGCCCTACGGCTTTATCGCCCATAGACTGGTTCCCTCTCCGTTCGCCTCCCAACCCAAACGCCCCTTCTCCGCAGTGGATGAGATCCTCCTCGGCACTTCTTTGGGCATCTTTTTATATATGTTGCAGCGCAGTGCGATGCGCCTTCCGGCTTCCGATGTGCTCCGCAGTCTACATGCTCTGGGAATTTTCCATATTGGGCGCTGGAATGCGCTTGGCCTCCACTACCTCCTCAGTATGGGTCTGGTCTGTTTTGGAGCGGGTCTGGTGTCCATTCTGTTTTTACCGCTTCCGACCCGGTCAAGACCAGGGATCCGCCCTGTCGTTCTCGCGCTGATGTGCGTTCCTCTCGCAGTGTGGCTGCAGACCCCCTACAAGTCCCAATCTTTGACCAACGACTGGAACATCTCGCCGCCGATCATGCTGACGACACTGCCATATACCGCCCGCGATCCGATGAGCGGAGTTCCCGACGGCGTCGAGGCGGCGCGTTGGCTGGCCAATCTCTCCGGAATCACGATGGGAAATAAGCCGGTTTCTCCGGATCGTCGGTTTCTGCTCTTTACGCCGGCCGGGACGTTTACGGCTCTTCAGCACGGCTACACCGAAGACGGCTTGACCGCCGACCTCGCTTCCGTCCCGAAGGTGCAGGCGTTCCTGCGGAAGCATGACTATAATACGGCGCTTTCGTGGGCGGCCTTCAAGCACATCTACAACGTTGGAAACGTGCATTTCGACAGCACATTGGCGCTCCGCGCCTGCCTGAACGATCTGGAATATTCGCCCCATGCCGTCGTGACAACCACTGTGCGGGACATGCTGTTTACCGTCGCGGCATCGCCGCAGAATCTTGCGCTTTTGAACGAATGGGCCGAGGACCGCAGGTTCGATCCTGCCGACCGCGCCAGTCTGAAGCTCCTGGGCGACCTCTATCTGCGATTTGGGGAGCAGAAGAGAGCGCTGGAGTGGTATGCGCGTGCAGACATGCCCCGAAGTTTCATGGCGGATATTCGCGCCCATAAACCGCTGTTTCATGCCGGGGTGATTCAGGGGACTGTCCTCTGGAACGGTAAACCGCTCGTTGGGGCGCAGGTAGGCGCTTTCCCGCATCTCCAGAACGGCCTGTCGAAAGACCTGGAGGGACAGGTACGCCTCGCGGAGCGGCAGTTGTTGCCGGGTTACTCTTATTCGGATGGCTTCGGGCCACTGGAGCCACGCCCCTATCAGTTTCGCTGGATGAGCGCTGGCGCCACTACCGACAGCGGCGGCCACTTCACCCTGGAACATCTGACCGAAGGCTCCTATCATCTGGTCTGCACCCTGCCCGCCGATGCCATCCTGAAACCTGTCCACGATGATCGCCTGCACATTATGAACCCTCCTGGTGACATCACTGTCCGCTACCCCAACCCAACCGCAGACCTTGGCGCCATCACCCTCACCTTCCATCCCTAGAAGCAACAAAAATTCCCATGGAGTGCGTTCAGGCTAGGCGATCTTACGTTCGACACGAAAAGGGCGTCGGAAACCATAAGAGGTTTCCGACGCCTTGTCTTTGCTCGCCCGAACTCATCTGTTACGCGCTTTCGGCCAGGCTATTTTTCACCGGGTGGGAAGACGGTGGTCTTATTTTCCACCACCCTGCATAGCGCCCGCATTGGCCGGAGGATGCACTTCGGACGAATCTTTTGCGTCCTGCGCTTCGCCCGCACCTTTTGGCGCTACGGTTTTGACTTCAGCGCCTCCCACGGCAGTTGCTCCGGGATCCGGAGTAGGTGTCTGTCCACAGCCCAGCGACGCCATCATAACAAACGACAGAGATCCGAGAGCCAACATACGTAGCGCGTACGCTTGGATGCTGAAGGTGTTCATCGCTTCCTTTTTCCTTCTGTAATAGCCATCCCTGATCTGCCGGATTACAAGATCAGATCAGGGCGCCGAAGTTACTACTGGAGGTTCCAGAACGGCCAGGGTTGCGTCCACGTGGGAGCTGCGCCGACGGTCCAGGCCATCGTTTCATAGGGCGGAATGGAAGGACTGCCGTACTGGGCATCAAGCGGGCACTTACCGAGGAACGAATCCACGTTGCTCCACTTGGAGTGGCCATCGGTGTAAGCCACGTTCAATCCGCCCGCATGGGGAGCGAACTGTTGCTTGATGACGCCGCCGGGCTTCATCAGATTTTGCCAGTACTCGCGTGTCGCCAGCGGATAGGCGGTAGATACGCCGTTGCCCTGATTGACCAGATAGGAGCCGACCGCCGGGTTGTAAGTCTCCATCACCAGCATGGCTTCCGCCGGAGCGTTGACGCCAGCCAAGGTGCCGCCGGTCCAAGAGTTGCGGAACTGCCCCGGATTATTCTTATAGGTGTTGAGTGCACCGGTAAGCGCCAGATTCAGGCTATAGCCTGCGCCGAAGATTTCAGAGTTCTGGGTCCAGTTAGGCTGATCCAGCAGGCCTTTGCGACTGGGGCAGAACATGATCTCGATGTTCTTGGTATAGGGATAAGTCCAGTACCACCAGTGGTAGTGATTGACCCGGTCGCCGAAAGGGCCACTGCAGCCGATTGCGGTCGGAAGTGCACCGGGCAGAGCCACCGTTCCGTTGTTGACGCACTCATCGTTGCGCGGCCAGGTCTCATCGTAATCCTGAACGTACATCAGCAAACCCAGGGTCAATTGCTTGGTGTTGGAAAGACAGGAGGTCTGTCGGGCCTTTTCGCGCGCCTGTGCAAAGACGGGGAACAGGATAGCCGCCAAAATAGCGATGATGGCGATGACAACTAACAACTCGATCAGCGTAAAACCGTGTCGCATGTGAGCGTTCCGATTAGTCAAGAGTGATCTCCTTATGATTAAATCTACACACGATGGCGATTATACTGCCGAAATGTTAATAAATTGTTAAGCTGTCATTAAGGACAAATTAAATCTCTGCAATCTCGGCTTCGGATCCTTGCTTAGCCTAACCACTCCGAAAGGTGTGCGGAGACGAACGGGTCGTCATTGAGATGAGGATAAAGTTTCAGGATGCGGTCGATCTCTTCGGATTGGCCGGGAGACAGAGTTTCGGTTGGATCCAGACACCAGATTCCGCGCATCAGCCCCTGCCGACGCAGGATAGCGTGGATGCCTGCAATACAACCTGCGAAGCCGTTGGCGGCATCGAAGATCGCGCTGTTGGCGTCGGTCAGTTCCACGGCCAGCGGCAACATTTCGCGAGAGAGTTTGTGGCTGTCTCGTTCTTCCGTCATATCTTTCAGCATATGGACAGCCTTCTGTGTCCAGACAGCCCATTGCCCAAGCAGGCCGCCGACAATCCGCATGTGACCGGAGCCATGCCGAGGACGGAAGGGGAAACGGGTGAGCAGGTCGAGGACGATATTGTCGTCGTTGCCGGTATAAAGGGGAATGAATCTGCCGGAATCGGCGACGGCGCGGATAACGTCGAGGGTCCGATAGCGATTGAAGGGCGCAATCTTTATTGCGACGACATTCTCGATCTCGGCGAACTCACGCCAGAAGCGATAGGAGAGGATTCTGCCGCCGACAGCGGGCTGCAGATAGAAACCGAAGAGGGGGATCGTCTCGGCGACCGCGCGACAGTGCGCGAGTATGGCGGCGTCCTCGGCGCCACGCCAGGCTCCAAGACTGAGCAAGCCGCAGTGATAGCCGAGCGAGCGCGCCAGTTCCGCTTCCGCGATCGCCTGATTTGTCAGTCCGATGAGCCCGGCGACTTTGACGAAAGGGCGTGGGTTGGCTTGCAGCGCAGCATCCGCCGTTACTGAGGCGAGTTCCAACACAGGCCGATAGAGGCCATGTTGCGGCTCCCGAATGGCGAACTGAGTCGTATGCACCCCAACCGCAATTCCCCCAGCCCCCGAGGCCACATAGTAGCGTGTAAGCGCACGTTGATAGCGCTCGTCCAGCCTCCGTGCTTCCGTCAAGGCGAGAGGATGGGCAGGAATCACCTGCCCGGCGTGAAGATGTGCGTACAAATCGTCGCCAGACAGGGAGTCGAAGCGTTCAATAGTTGCCATCCCGCACCTCGAAGTGGGTTGGTTTGTCGAGAGTCTTGCCTTGTGACTCCAGCCACTCCGCTACCCAAAAGGTCATTCGCGCCAGTGGAACGGTGGGATAGCCGAAATAGGCGAAGGCAAGTTGGGCATTGCTAAGCAGCGCAGTCTCCGCTTCCTCGCCGGTAAATATCGGCTTGCAGTTCATAAGCCATCCGAACTCCTGAGCCAGGGCGCGTATGGAGATCGTCTCCGGGCCGGTGACATTGAGGATGCGTGGAGGCGATGTCGCCAGGAGAAGACTCTGCAGCGCCCAGGTGTTCGCATCTCCCTGCCAGATCACATTGACATGGCCCATGGTCAAATCGATAGGCGTCTCGCTCTGGACTTTGCGGGCGATGTCTACGAGAACACCATAGCGAAGGTCGATGGCATAGTTGAGGCGAAAATGCAGAACCGGAGTGCCGTCCCGTTGGGAATGAAAATCGAAGATACGCTCGCGCGCGATGCAAGAGTTGGCATATTCGCCGAGCGGTTCCAGTGCATCCTGCTCCTGCGAACCGCCTCGTAAAACGGGCGTTGTGGGATAGACACATCCGGTCGAAAAAACGACGGTACGCGCGCCGGAGTAGTGGGCTGCGACATGCGCGGGAACCAGCGCGTTCATGGCCCAGGTGCGCTCGGGAGAACCCGTCGTACCAAACTTCTGCCCGGCCATATAGATCACATTCGGAGCGTAGGGCAACTGCGACACAGCGT
Organism: Chthonomonadaceae bacterium; assembly: GCA_043762265.1. Classification (GTDB taxonomy): domain Bacteria; phylum Armatimonadota; class Chthonomonadetes; order Chthonomonadales; family Chthonomonadaceae; genus JANXLO01. The sequence continues at coordinate 17,683 of JAYUMV010000236.1, forward strand.
CCCGGTCGAGCAGGTCGCACGCAATCGTCTCCACTCCATTCGCTTCCAGATAGTTCCGCACTTCAGGATCGGAATAGCGAGCGATCCCGAACACCCGGCGTTTGTCCTCATTCCAATCCAGCGCTCGCCTTGCCATAACGGCCAGAGTGGGCCCCATCTTGCCGCCCACCCCAAGCACCGCAATATCCCCCTCTGTTCGAGCAAGGCTGTCGGCCAGAGCATGCGTCGGACGAGACAGCCTCTCATTCAGAGAATCTTCATCTACAGGACAGGCATCCTGACCCGATAATATCTCAGAGCCGATCATATTCACCTCTTATTTTCTTATCCTTGAAATGACCACGTGGGATTAGGGGCTAGCATCCCGCACTACGCACCTCCAGAGAATCACGCAAGGATCTCCTTGATGACATTGCCGGAGACATCGGTCAGGCGCATATCGCGGCCACTGAAGCGATAGGTGAGTTTCTTGTGGTCCATGCCCATCAGATGCAGCATCGTCGCGTGCAGATCGTGAATATCGACCTTGTTCTGTTCCGCGTAGTAGCCGTAGTCGTCGGTCGCACCGAAGATCGTACCGCCTTTCACGCCGCCGCCCGCCATCCAGACCGTGAAGCCGAAGGGATTGTGGTCGCGCCCATCGGAACCCTGCGCCATCGGTGTCCGCCCGAACTCTCCCCCCCACACGACCAGCGTGCTCTCCAGCAGGCCGCGCGATTTGAGGTCTTTCAGCAGGCCCGAAATCGGCTTATCGACTGCAACGGAGTTCTTCTCGTGGCCGACCTTCAAGTCGCCGTGCTGATCCCAGCGGTCGGTGCCGACCGAGGGGCAGAGCAGTTCGATGAAGCGCACGCCCCGCTCGACAAGGCGACGGGCGACCAGGCACTGCTGCCCGTAGGTCTGCGTCACTGGATTGTCGAGGCCGTACATCTGTTTGGTCGCCTCGCTCTCGTTGCGGAAGTCCATCAGGTCGGGGACCGCCGTCTGCATCTTGTAGGCGAGTTCGTAGTTGGCGATGGAGGCTTCGAGTTTGTCGCTCTCGCCCATCCGCTCGACCACGCTGCGATCCAGTTTGCGCATCAGCGCGAACTGGTCCTGCTGGCGTTTCGCATCCGCCGCCGAGGGCTGGAGATCAGCGACCGGGCTTGCGCCGCTGCGGAAGAGAGAGCCCTGGTAGCTTGCGGGCAGAAAGCCGCTCGTGAAGCAGTCCAGACCGCCGGGCGGGATCAGGCCGCTGTTGAGGACGATGAAGCCGGGCAAGTTCTGGCAGGCGCTGCCAAGGCCGTAGGTCGCCCATGCGCCCATGCTGGGCCGTCCCTGGGTGCCGATGCCGGAGTGGAGGAAGTAGTTGGCGTTGGTATGCTCGGAGAAGTCGGAGGTCATGGAGCGGATGATCGCCATGTCATCTACGCAAGTCGCGACATTCGGAAACAGAGCGCTGACAGGGATGCCGCTCTGGCCATAGTTCTTGAACTCCCAGGGCGATTTCAGCACCGTGCCGACATTGTCGAACTGGGTCGGCGGCACCTTCATCTTGATCGGCTGCCCATGCTCCTTTATGAGGCGCGGCTTGGGGTCGAAGGTATCGACCTGCGACGGTCCGCCGTCCATGTAGAGGAAGATGACGCTCTTGGCCTTCGCTGGGAAGTTGGAGGGCTTCGGAGCGAGCGGATTCAGACTGTCGCGGCCCGTCGGAGTCGCGCCGAAGGCGGGATCGGTCAGCAGGGCGGAGAGGGCGAACATGCCGAAACCGGTCGCGCACTCCGTCAGCATCTCACGTCGGCTGAGGGGCGATCTCCGAAAGTTGTTGCAGTGCATCACAAACTCCTATAGGAGCGAGGAGAGCCGAACGCCCTCATCGAGAACTATTCGAGAAAAATGAACTCTTTTACATTGAACAGGACATGACACAGGTCGGCCCAGGAGCGCGGATCGTCGGGTTTGCCGTAGGCTTTGTCCTGATCGGCCAGGAACGCAAGCGCATCCGCCGATTCCGACGGAGAGACCGACCTGCCGAACGCCTCGACATAGAGCGTGTCGATCCGCTGCGCGGGCGTCCGGTTGGGAGCGGCCAGCGTCTTCTTCGCCCAGACCTCCGCCTGCTGCAGGAACAGAGGATTGTTCATGAGGGCGAGCGCCTGCGCGGGCACATTGGAGACGCTGCGCCGCCCGATGCTGGTAAAGGGCACGGGATAGTCGAAAGCCAGGAAGAGCGGCGTCAGGAAGTTGCGCCTCACACCGATGTAGAGACTGCGCCGTCCATCGCCGTCCAGCGGCCCGCCTTTGCCCGGCTTACCGCGTCCGGACATGAATTCGGTCAGATAAGGCATCACGCTCGGCCCGCCCAGTTGGGGGTCCAGGCGTCCTGAAACCGCAAGCGCAGCGTCGCGAATGCATTCCGCTTCCAGTCGTCGGATATTGGCCTTGTGCAGCAGGCGGTTCTGCGGATCTTCCGCATCGCCCTTCGCCTCCGGTCGGCTCGCCATGCGGTAGGTCGCGGAGGTGACCATCAGGCGATGCATCTGTTTCAGGGACCAGCCCCGATGAATAAACTCCTTCGCCAGCCAGTCGAGCAGTTCCGGATGCGTGGGCCGTTCGCCCATAATGCCGAAGTCGTCGGGGGTCTTGACGATGCCGTCTCCGAAATGGTGCATCCAGAGGCGGTTGACCATGACGCGCGGCAGCAGCGGATCGGTCGCTGCAGTCAGCCTTTGCGCGAGTCCCAGGCGGCCGCTGCCTGCGTCCGGAGCAGGCTGTTTCGGGCCGTTCAAGGCTTCAAAGAAGCGGCGCGGCACCAGATCGCCGGGCGTCTTGTAATTGCCGCGAATATGGACATGATCGTCTTCCGGGCTGCCGTCTGCGATCGCCATCACCCGATGGACTTCCGGAAGCGACTTCTCGATCCCCTGCCGCTGCTTCAAAAGCGCGGTCAGTTCCGCTGTCGGCGCCGTGCTGCCTGCCGCGACCAGGAGCGTGTCGTTGCGCAGCATCCAGTCGAGCAGAGCGAGGCGGTCGGCATCGGACGGCGTGGAGGCGATCTTGTCCTCCTGCCAGGTCTGCAGCGTCGTCGCCAGCAGCGTGCGATAGGCATGTGTCAACGCCTTTATCGAGGTGACGGTGGGATTTTCGAGCATCTGCACCACGAGCGGATCCGGCGCGGGCGGCGGACTGCCTGCATCCGAAAACCGGATCCGATCCAGGGCTATGCTCCCATCGCCCCGGTCCAACACCTCGATATAGGCGTTGTGCCCGATCCACTTGCTCACCTCCATCGCATACCAGGCCGGCTGCTGATTGTTGACGCCAAGGGTCAGGCCACCATAGATCGGGTACTGGATCCGGTGAAAACCATCAATGACGAGATTGACGGTGACGCCGGTGCCTGCCATGTGATAGAGAATATGGTTCTTGGAAATGGTAAAGGTGTGCGAGCGCATCTCGCCCTGCAAGCGTCCGCTGAGCGCCCCACTATACGCGACACCCGGCCCCAGAACCCCTGTAATGCGCGCACTCGTCTCGGTCAGCGCGGTCAGCAGGCCGATCCGTTCGGGCGCGGTTCCGAACGCCTCGCCGGACAGATCCCAGTTTCGGTAGTCGCCGGTATGAAAATCTTCAAAGACGACCGCTCCGGCATTCGCCTTCTGCGCCTGCTCGATCTTGCCCTTCAGCTCTGCGGCCAGGGCGTTGGCGCGGGTGCGGAAGGTCTCGGGCTTCTCTCCGGCCTGCGCGATCCCGAGGCGGAACCAGGGATAGAGCGGGTTGGCCGGGTCTTTCGCCGCGACCTCGCGCAGGTATTTGTCCAGTGCGGGCGCAAGGGCCGCCCCACGGAGGCGGCTGTCGTTCAGCGTGGTCTGCTCGATCTGCGGTCCGGCGCGAAGCGCGAGCAGTCCGGCCTCGAACCGCTCCAGTCCCGCCTGCTCTGCGGAGGCGACAGATTGCACGAGCAAGGGCTGTACCTGATTCCGAGACGCTTTCAACTCATCGACACCCTTGCGGAAGCGCTCCGGCGTCTCGACCGTCGCCAGATGGTAGCGGGAGCTCTTCAGGTAGCCGGAAAGAGCGTAGTAGTCTTTGGTGGAGATGGCATCGAACTTGTGGTTGTGGCAGCGCGCGCAGCCCACGGAGAGCCCGAGGAAGGTCTTGGAGAAGACATCGATCTGATTGTCGATACGCTCCGCCTCATCGACCTGCAGATCGACGGGCGAATGTTTGCCTTCGCCGAACCAGAAGAAACTGGTCGCGATCAAGGACTCATTGGCGCCCGCAGACGGATCGATACGCGGGCGCGGCAGCAGATCTCCCGCGATCTGTTCGGTGACGAACTGATTGTAAGGCAGATCTTCGTTCAGGGCGCGCACGACATAGTCGCGATACATCCAGGCGTTTGGCTTGTCGAAATCGAATTCGTGTCCGTCGGTCTCCGCAAAACGCGCGAGGTCGAGCCAGTGCCGCGCCCAGCGTTCGCCGTAGTGGGGAGAGGCCAGCAGGCGATCCACGACCTTCTCATAGGCATTGGGGCTGGTGTCGGCGAGGTAGGCGTCGATCTCCGGGGGTGTAGGCGGCAATCCGATCAGATCGAAGGTCAGGCGGCGGATCAGGGCGCGGCGGTCGGCATAGGGCGCAGGTTTGAGATGTTTCTCTTCGAGTTTCGCGAGGATGAAATTGTCGATCGGATTGCGCACCCAACTCTTGTTCTTGACAGTCGGCACGGACGCGGCCTGCAAAGGCTGCCAAGCCCAGTGCTTCTTCCGGGTTTGAATATCGAAGGCGGCGACGGCTGCGGGGCGATTGGCGCTCCCGGCAGGCCAGACCGCGCCCTCTTTGATCCATTTCGTGAGCGCGGCAATATCCTCAGCGCTCAGTTTGCCTTTCGGCGGCATCTTGAGACTGTTGTCCTGATAGGAGAGCGCATGGAGGATCAGACTCTTCACCGTATCACCGGGAATCAAAACCGGACCTCGTTTGCCGCCCAGCAGCAGACCTTCCCGGCTGTCCAACTGCATCCCGCCCTGCGCCATTTCGTTTACTTTCGCATGGCACTGATAGCAGTTCGCCGCCAGCACAGGCCGCACACTCATTTCAAAAAACTCAACATTTCCTGTGTTGCCTGCACCGGACGCAGCACGAACGGGAGGCGAACCGATTTTGGCAGGTTTTGCCGGGGAAGTTTTGTTCTGTCCAGAGACCGGATCCGATCCACTAACCAGAAGCGTGAGCAGCCCGAAAAGAACGATAATGCCGCCAAAGAGAGTTCGGCTAGGAAGTGGGGAGACAAAAAGAGCCATAAAAAGAACACCTCGCCGGACGGAACGAAAATAGAGATGCAGAATATGTTCATTCTACCTCTCCTATTCGACCCTATGCAAGCGCTTTGGTTGCAGACAAATCGCCCTTCGTATCAAACGGAACACACCACTCAAAAACGTCAAAATTCCGGTAGCCTCACGAAGCGATTTATTGCGTTTTTTTCCGAGGCATTTGTCGCCATGATGCCCTTGATCTTTCAGAATCGTGAATTCAAGGCCAGTGTGAAACGAAGCAAAAATGGAGTGGTTGTCTTGAAGGCACGCTTCAAACGACAACGTTCTTCCGCTACACCAATAGTGATACCTTTGGCAAATCTGAAAGTTCCCAAAGACCCCTCAGCGAGGGTATAATAGGGTACATAATTTTCGGGAAAGCAGGGATCCGTTTTGCGTGTTCTGAATGTCGCCCTCGAAGGCTACGCTACTGCCGCCGCTGCGCTGCGGCGCACGACGCTGCAGGACAATCCGCGCGTCGAAGCGATCGTGCGTGAGATTATCGCCGAAGTGCGGGCGGAGGGAGACGCCATTCTCCTCAAACTGGGCCGCCGCTTTGATAGTCCTGTCCTGGACGGGCTCGAAGTTCCCCGTGCGGAGTGGCTCGCTGCCGCCGAACGCATCCCCGCGGCGCTGCGCGACTCCGTGCAGCAGGCCGCCGCCAATATCCGTTCTTTTCATGAGAAACAGCGCAAGACCAGTTGGCTCGACGCCCAACCGGACCGTATCACCGGCCAGATCGTGCGGGCGCTCGACCGGGTGGGCCTCTATGTACCCGGAGGTACCGCCGCCTATCCCAGCACCGTGCTCATGACGGCGATCCCGGCCAGAGTGGCGGGTGTCGCAGAGTTGATCCTCTGTACCCCCGCCCATGCCGATGGCAACGTTCCCGATCTCGTGCTCTATGCGGCGCATGTGGCAGGAGTGGATCGCGTGTTCCGGGTGGGAGGCGCACAGGCCGTGGCCGCTATGGCTTTCGGCACGGAGACGATTCCGGCGGTGGACAAAGTGGTCGGTCCTGGCAATGTCTACGTCAATGTCGCTAAAAAAATGCTGTGGGGTGTTGTCGATATCGATATGCTGGCGGGGCCGAGCGAGGTCTGCGTGGTCGCGGATGCCGAGGCCAATCCGGTCTTTGCCGCCCTGGATCTTCTGACCCAGGCGGAACACGATACCGAATGCGCCGCCTATCTCATCAC
>JAYUMV010000237.1:0-4116 GCA_043762265.1 Chthonomonadaceae bacterium
ATGACCCCGGAAATTCCGAGCCAGAACATCTTGCGGCTCATGACCCGCAGATTCGGCTGCCACTGCGTGCCGAGCCCATAGGCTTTCGGATTCTGTGCAAAGCCGAGGCCGACGAGCGCAAACAGGAAGGTGCGGGTGACGGTGATGGCGGTGAACATACTGATCGCAACGCCGATGCCGAGGGTCAGCGCAAATCCTTTGATCGGGCCGGTTCCGAAGTAGTAGAGGACGGAACAGGTGATCAGCGTACAGACGTTCGAGTCGGAGATGGCGGTAAAGGCGCGTTTGAAGCCAGCCTCTATAGAGGCGCGGAGGGTCTTGCCGCTCCTGAGCTCTTCCTTCACCCGCTCGAAGATCAGGATATTGGCGTCTACCGCCATTCCGATCGAGAGGATGAAACCAGCGATACCGGGCAACGTCAGCGTCACGGGCCAGAGTTTGAACAGGGCGAACGAGAAGAGCGTGTAGAGGATCAACGCAACGCTGGCCAGAACCCCGGGAAGGCGATAGTAGCCCATCATAAAGACCAACACCAGGATCAACCCGATGGCTCCGGCGAGAGTGGTCGCCTTCACGGCCTCTGCGCCCAGGGTGGCTTCGAGCTTACGGGTCTCCAGCACTTTCAGGGGCACCGGCAGCGCACCGGCGTTCAACTGCTCGGCCAGGCCTTTCGCGCTCTCCAGAGTGAAGTTGCCTTCGATGATACCTTTGCCAGGGATCGGGCCATTGATGGTCGGGGCGGTCAGCAGTTTGCCATCCAGGAACACGGCGAGGAAGTCGCCGAGATGCGAAGGCACGCGGGTGAACTCCTCGAAGATGCGTCCGCCTTCGGGATTGAATTCGAACTGAATGACGGGCTGGCCGGTACCCTGAATGGTGGCTTCTGCATTGGGCAGCAGATCTTTGCCCCCCACCAGCGGATCCTGCTTAAAGACCTGCTCATCCAGAACGGTCTGGGAGATCGGCAGATTGGTGGTCGCATCGACGATCACGTCGTCACTGCCACCGGTTTTCGGATCCTTGACCTGACTGACATGCCAGATGGCGGAGCGGGTGCCGTTCTTGTTGCCTAGCTGCGGCAGCCAGTAGAACTGCAAATTGGCTGTGGACTGGATCAGCTTGAGCGCCTCCACCTCATTCTTCAGCCCCGGCATTTCGATAATGATCTGATCGGGCAGCTTGGTGATGAGGAGGGGTTCGGCCACGCCGGTCGCATTGACGCGCTTTTCCAGAATGCTGCGGATGGCTTCCAGTTTTTCCGGGGTCCACTTGCCGCCCTTGTACTTTTCGGTTTCGGCGCGCATGATGACGCGCACACCTCCCTTAATATCGAGGCCGAGCTTCGGCGAGCTGTCTAAGCCGAAGATACGGTTATTAAACGAGATTACGGCGGCGCAAACCGTCAAGACCAGAATAACAGCAAGCATTATCCTATTCTGATTACCAGTCAACACGGACCTCCCAGGAGAACTTTACGGGCGAGTTTGAAATAATTGCGGGGTTGTGAGTCGGGTCTTCCTCGGAACCGAAAACTTCGGGGACGGGGCGGCGGGTCAGCAGACGGGCCGGAGGCGCGGAGACACCCGTTGGCTCGGCGCATGGAGACTCCCTCTATTATATGGCCCGTAAGCCCTCATTGTCAAGCCGTGCCTTGCAGACCGCCCTTTCGCGCCCGTACATACCTTCCCGTCAGTCCCGCATCTGGCTATTTTGTCACCCCGGCCCGTTTGCACTACCACATATTTTCCCTGCGACAATATCTCCGATACTATTCTTCTCAACCAGGTTAAGGGGTGTTGACACCGGCCACGATGTCGCCTTGACTCTCGTTGTTAACGCGATACCGCCCTTTGGGGTTGGTGGTGGAGGCATTTTTCGGATCGTTGATCGGCTTGCCGCCATCGTCCTTGCCGTCCGGGCCGACGCTGTAAAGCACGTACTTCTCTCCTTCGAGGCGGTACCGAAACGCGCTATTAAGAGCAAACGAATCGTCGGGAACCTTCTTAAGATAAGCAGGCGCGAGTTCCGCAAGCGAGGCCGGATAGTGGCCATGTTCCAGACGATAAGCGTGCAGAGCCAGGGCAACCAGGAGCAACGCATTCTGGTTCTCCACAAGCACTTCCTTGAACCGCGCCTGGGAAAAAACGGGAAATATGATCTGATTGATGGGATCTGGGGGAAGCGGTAAAGGCGGAAGTTTTGCGGCATACGGTTGGCGGGCCTGTGCTGTCGTGGCATCCATCATTTCCGTGTAGTTGTGCAGGATCTTCTTCTTGCCATAGAGCATCCAGAACGCCATCGAATAGCGCTGCGCAGTTGGCATATCGCTGCCGTTGAGCTCGTTCGCCGTGGAGAGCGCACTGCGCAGGGTGACGGCGCGAAGCGTTTCCTGAAGACCCGCCTGTCCCATCCATTTCTCTTCCTGAATGGTGTCCGCGTAGGGAAAATGCCGGTCCATGATCGCCTGAAACCGCTGCGCCGCCGACCGAGACTGAGCGGCATTCAGATGCTCTACCGTCTTCCACATCGACCTTTGCCCGATCGCTTCGCAGGCATCCCCTACCAGTTGAGCGATCAACACGCCTCCGCGCGGCACATCTTCGCCCAGTCGGATCGCATCCAGTGCACTGTCTGCAGAGCCGCTCCAGTCGCCTCGCGCACTCCGCACCTGGCTCTGCACCGCCAGCAGGCGCGCCACCCGGCGAAAGTTCGCAAAATAGGGAAACAGCGCTGCGAACGAACGCGCGGGCGGATTGCGGTATTCGTAAGCGAAACCCGCATGCAGCGATTGAAAGACGCCCGCGTTTTGCCTCACCACTGCCTCCTTCTGTTCCAGCGTAAGTGGCTTCGGAAGGGTTGTCGTGGAGGCGTCATCGATCTGTTTAATATTGACCAACCCATTTCCTGCTGCAACATAGAAGTCGAAAGCGTTGGGGCTGGGCATGACGGGATAAGGAACTGCTAGGGTGGGACTGTCACTGGTGAGGTGCCACCAGAGCGTTGCCAGCCCCAGAACGAACAGCCCCAGAATGCCTGCCATAATGCGCATAGTACGCCGACTGGACTTCGATGCCGTTCGTGAGCGCGAACTCTCCATCTTCTTATCTCTCCTGAAGGTGCGGACCGTCAAAAATAGTGGATGCCGTCTCGGAGGCTATGCATGACGCCTCCGGGCGGCTAAGACAGTTAATACACGTTTTTGCCTGCGACCACATCGCCGGTGCTGTTCATATTGACGAAGTAACGGGCGTTCGCGTTGGAATTCGTCGCCTGTGTGGCATCGTCGATGGGCGTGCCGCCGTCGTCCTTGCCGTCGGGTCCGACGCTGTAGAGAAGGTAGTTCTTGCCCTTCACATGATACTGAAAGGTTCCCTGTACAGCGAACGGATCGTTCGGGAGGCTCTTCAGATAAGACGGCGCGAGTGCGGCCAGCAGGGCGGGATAGTGGCCGTGTTCCAACTGGTAGGCATGCAGCGCCAGCATCACCAGCAGCAGCCCATTCTGGGTTTCACTATCGACCCCTTTCAGGCGTGCTTGCGAGAAGACGGGCACCAGAGCGCGGTTGATCGGATCGGAGGGCAGCGGTGGGGAGGTCAGATGGAGCCCAAAGGGCTGCCTGCCCATCGCTATGCTCTTATCCATGTAGTTCGTATAATTGTTCATGATACGGCTTTTGCCATAGGCAAGAAAGAAGAGCATCGCCATCGACTGCTCGGCCGAAGCTGACGAATTCCCGTTGGATTCGGCAGCGATGACGGCATTTCGCTTCTTGCTATCGTAGAACAGTTCCAACAAAGCCGCCTGCCCAAACCATTTCTCTTCCTGGAGAGTGTCAGCATAGGAGAAATGCCTGCTCATCACAGTTTCCAGGCGCTGCGCAACAGCGCGAGACTGGGCAGCGTTGAGATGGTCGATCGTATCGTACATCGGTCGGCGTCCAATGGCCTGGCAGGCGATTCCTACGAGTTCGCCGATCAAGACGGAGCCGTGCGGAATATCCTCCCCCATCCGGATTGCGTCCAGATAGCTGTCGCTCGCTCCACTCCAATCTCCTTTCGCGGCCCGCACCTTGCCCTGCAGCGACAACAGCCGCGCAACTCCCCGAAAGTTCGCATA
>JAYUMV010000238.1:0-2631 GCA_043762265.1 Chthonomonadaceae bacterium
ATCTCGAAATGAGATCAAGGGCTCCAATCTATTGATCAAACTGCCAGACAAGGGTTCGAACCTTGGACCTACTGATCCAGAGACAGTCGCTCTACCAACTGAGCTATCCGGCAACGTCAATTTATTTTACCCGACCTTGATTTAAAAGTCAAGAGCGGAGTGTCTGAACAGCGACATATTCCTGACGCCGTTCAGACACAGAGGAGCGACCTTACGGTCCCGGCTTTGACGCCTTGTCGATCTTGGCCCAGGTGTCGCGCAGGGTGACGGTCCGATGGAAGACCGGCGCGACAGGCGTGGAGGAGGTGTCTGTGCAGAAGTATCCCAACCGCTCGAACTGATAGCGTGCTCCTGGCGTGGAGGCAGCCAGACTGGGCTCCACTACGCCCGTCACCACGCGCAGCGAGTTGGGATTGAGGTTTGCGAGATAGCTCTCGCCGGGCGCAACCTCGTCCGGGTTGATTTTCAAGAACAGATGCTCGTACAGCCGAATCTCCGCCGGTACCGCAGTCGGAGCAGCGACCCAGTGCAGGGTGGACTTCACTTTACGGCCGTCCGGTGCATCGCCGCCGCGAGTCTGAGGATCGTAGGTGCAGCGCAACTCCGTCACATCTCCGTTCGCGTCCTTCACGACCTCCTCACAGCGGATGAAGTAGGCGTTCCGCAACCGCACCTCACGACCGGGCGAGAGACGGTAGAATTTGGGCGGCGGGTCCTCGCGGAAGTCGTCACGTTCGATGTACAACTCCCTTGCGAACGGCACCTTGCGCGTTCCTGCCTCGGGGTCCTCCGGGTTGTTGACGACCTCCATCTCTTCGGTCTGCCCTTCCGGATAGTTCGTCAAGACGACCTTTACCGGATCCAGGACCGCCATTGCACGGGGAGAATGCTTGTTCAGATCCTCGCGTACGCAGTCCTCCAGCATCGCGACATCCACATTGCTGTCGGTCTTCGACACTCCGATCCTGCGACAGAACTCTCGGATCGCTTCCGGCGTGTAGCCCCGGCGACGCAGTCCTGCCAGCGTCGGCAGGCGAGGATCGTCGTAGCCCTCCACATAACCGCCATTCACCAACTCGATGAACCGGCGCTTGCTCATCACCGTGTAGTAGAGGTTCAGGCGGGCAAACTCGATCTGGCGCGGATGGTAGATGCCGAGTTCGTCCAGGAACCAGTCGTAGAGCGGACGGTGGATCTCGTACTCCTGCGAGCAGAGCGAGTGCGTGACTCCCTCGATCGAATCCTCCAGGCCGTGCGCCCAGTCGTACATCGGATAGAGGCGCCACTTCTCCCCCTGGCGGTGGTGGCTGGCGTGCAGAATGCGGTACATCACCGGGTCACGAAGGATCATGTTCGGCGCACTCATGTCGATCTTCGCGCGCAGAGTCCGGGTGCCATCCGGAAATTCGCCCGCCCGCATCCGTGCGAACAGGTCCAGATTGTCCTCCACGCTGCGATTCCGGAAGGGGCTATCGGTGCCGGGGCTCGTCAGCGTACCACGGGTCTTACTCACCTCTTCCGGGGTGAGATCGCACACGTACGCCCCACCCTTACGGATCAGATCGACCGCCCAGTCGTACATCTGCTCGAAGTAGTCTGAGGCAAAGAAGAGGCGGTCTTCCCAATCCGCTCCGAGCCAGCGCACATCCTCGATAACGCCGTCTACGAACTCCTGCTCCTCGCGCAGCGGGTTGGTATCGTCAAACCTTAGATTGAACTTGCCGCCGAAGTCGAGCGCGATTCCGTAGTCGATCCACACGGCCTTCGCGTGCCCGATATGGAGATACGCATTGGGTTCCGGAGGGAAGCGTGTGTGGACCCGATCAAACTTTCCGATGCGCAGGTCTTCCTTAATCGCTTCGCGGATATAGTCGTTTTGCACGTCACGCCGCTCCGCCTTCGCTTCCGTCGGCATCGTATTTCCGTCTGTCTCTTGTGCTTGAGCCATAATCTCCTCGTTCACCCCCACTGTCGCCTGCGTCACCGCATCCTTCGCGGCGCAATACTCTATGATACCCCAGGTTGAAAGCGTACCTCTTTCCTGTTGTAGGGATCGTGTTATGAGTGCAGCAGGTGTCCTGACCGATCTTCACACAGGATAAAAGGGTCGATTTCGCGAACAAGCTCCTATAGAGCGCAATTGAGAACCAGAGTGGCGAAACACTTTACTGGATTAGAGGAGGCGGATTGAATATCGATCTTATGTCACGACGAGCATTTCTGGCCGCGACCTGTGCGGTCGTGGCGGGTGCAAACACTGTGGGGGCCGAAGGCAGGCGGCGGAAGATGCCGATCGGTTTGGAACTCTATTCGGTCCGTGATGAACTCGCGAAAGACCTGACCGGAACGGTGACTGCCGTCGCGAAAATGGGCTACGAAGTCGTGGAGTTCTACTCCCCCTATTTCGGTTGGACACCCGCATATGCCGCCGAAGTCCGCAAACTGATGGACGACCTCAACCTCAAATGCCTCTCTACGCACAACAGTCGCAATGGTCTAGAGGGCGACGGGATCAAGAAAGCGATCGAACTCAATCACATCCTCGGCTCAAATACGATCGTGATGGCGAGCGCAGGGAGAACGGATACGCAAGACGATTGGAAGCAGGTTGCGGAGACGCTGACCAAGGCC
>JAYUMV010000239.1:0-66970 GCA_043762265.1 Chthonomonadaceae bacterium
CATCCCGGTTTGGACGGTCAGAGCGATGACGCGACAGCAATTTCACTTTGCACAGAGGGCGGCAGCCTAAAGCCGCTTTTCGGCTGTGCTTCTAGGGGCATATCGGGTCCGACGGCAGAAAAAAGCCTGCCGTCCTCGCGCACACTGAAGACCGGCCTGCCGTTTTGCAGATAGAGAGCATAACCCTGCTTATTGCCGCCCTGCGCCAGAATGACACCGTTGCCGACAACCTGAGTCACCTCGCAGCGGACGACAAGAGGCTGTCCTGCGATCTGCGGCGACTGGCGCGGCCTGACGTTACAGCGCACCGCCCAGGCATCCCAGGCATCGCTCAGTTGCTGCACCCGTGTAGGCTCCATTGCGGCCTGGTCGTGCATCTCGGTCGGATCGTTTTTAAGATCATACAGTTCCCAGGGCTTGTTTGCGAGTGCAACGAGTTTCCAATCTCCTGCGCGCACCGTGCGATTGCCCTCGTGTTCGATGCAGAGAATACGCGGCACCGGGTTGGCCCCGCTGAAGGCCGGTGTCAGGCTTTCGCCCTCGACCGCCAGGAGATTCACTCCGTTGCGCTCTGTGGGGTAGACCGCATGACACACTTTCAGGAGGGTCGGCATAAAGTCGGTGACGTAGCCGAGGCTGGCGGTCGTCCCACCGGGTCGAGTCTTCAGGCCCGCCGGCCAGTGGACGATCATCGGGGTGCGGATGCCGCCCTCCTGCGCATAATGTTTGTAGAGACGCCAGGGGGTGTTGCTGGCATTGGCCCAGCCGCTGCCATAGCTGGTATAGCTGTCCGGGCCGCCGACCTTCTTCAGTTCCGCGCCGGTGTGCAGGATATTCAGCGGCGAGTCGAGTTTGTCAAAACCGTAGGGGTCCCACTCGGCGCATGCCCCATTGTCGGAGAGGAAGCAGATCAGCGTATTGTTCCACTCCCCGGTCTCTTTCAGATGCGCGATGATGCGCCCGATATTGCGGTCCATGATCTCGATGGCGGCCGCATAGACGGCCATCCGCCGTGCCAGATCGGCCTGACGGTCGGCGGGCAGCGAGGCCCAGGCGGGATTCTGCTTGTCGGCCCAACCAGTCTGTCGATTGATGAAGTTGGCAGGCACTTCGCTGCGCGGCGTCAGCGCCATATTCGCAGGCACGAGACCCAGCCTCTTCTGCCGCGCCAGACGGTCCACGCGAATGGCATCCCACCCTTTCTCGCGATACATCGTTTCGTACTTCTGGATGGTCTCTTCCGGCGCGCCAAGCGGGAAGTGCGCGGCATTGAACGCCAGATAGAGAAACCAGGGCTGGCCGGAGGCATGTCCCTGACTCATGAAATCCAGGGCATAGTCGCCAAAAACGTTGGAGGAGTAGAAGGCGTCAGGCGGGTAGAGGCGTTTGGGGTGGTTGGCGGGAAGGCGGGTGTAGAAAGGATCTTCTTTCCAGTAGGTGTTGAATCCGCCGAGCATTCCGTAGAACTCGTCGAAGCCGCGCATCGTCGGCGTCTTCTGTTCGCTCAGGTGCCACTTGCCGACCATATAGGTATGATAGCCAGCGGGCTTAAGCACCTCAGCGAGCGTGACACAACGGTCGTTGAGGGCGGTGGAGAGCAACGGCACACCGACCTGATGCGGGTTCAGGCCCGTGAGCAGCGACGCGCGGGAAGGACTGCAACGCGCCGAATTATAGAATTGGGTAAAGCGCAGGCCGTCGCTTGCCAGCGCGTCGAGGTTGGGGGTGCGGATCTCGCTGCCATAGCAGCCGACATCAGACCAGCCGAGGTCGTCCGCCAGAATAATGAGCACATTGGGCCGCGCTGCCGTCTTGTTCTCAAGAGGCGGCGCTTGCAGGGCATGCGTGCGCGTCCGTAATACCCCCAGAGCACAACACAGCAAGGCTATCACAACCAGAACCAGTCGGCGCAAGCCCGCCTTCCTGGAAGAGGTTGCCTTGTAGCGCAGTATTGTGATCATCGTGCAATTCCTTCTGTTCAGGGCATTCTGGCATTCTCTCTTCCGGCCCCGTTTCCAATGCGCACAAACGTAGCCCCGAAAAAGGAGCGTTCGCTGGAGAGGTAGGCAAGGCCCCTATTCGCTCCTGTAGCGCCTCATCCCCCGCCGTCTCGTTCCTCAGCGACGTATAGAATTCCTGCACAAACCGGTTTTAATAGCACATCGGGCGTCCTAAGGTCAGGACGCCCGATGCGAAACGAAAATGCCCTCAGAGCGATTCGAACGCTCACTACACCCCGAAATCGCACAGGTATGGGCGCGATGTTATCTCGTGAGCCTGTAGACCTCTGGATCGGCATACCGTTGTTGATGAGTTCCATGCCCTTAGTATGCCGGAAGGCTTGTGGATGGAAGCGGTATAGTGATCTTTGATTCCTTGATCCGCTAATTCTTGAGGTTGGAATTAACGGATTAGACCGGCAAAGATCATATATAGTGTATGATGGCCCAAAGAACTTAGACACGAAAAGGGACGGAAATACGTTAGATCAATGTAACTATTCACCCGGCGCATTCCGGGTAGATGAGTTCTCCTCGGAAGACGTGCTCCAACGCTGACAAGATTTGCTTGCCTTGCTTTCGGATCGTGCAAATATAGGAACGGATCCGGCAGAATGCATCCGCTCCCTCCGTGCTTCGGAAACATCCCGAGACTTTCTGACTGAGGACGGTGCATGGGATTATGAGCGTTTCCCAGCAACAGCCCCTGCTCTCGACATTTACCCAACGCCCTCTCGAAATACCCGCAGGCCTTTTCATACCTGCCAGCCTCTGCATGCGCGGAGCCTACGTTGTTGAGCAGGTTTGTAACAAGGCGCTCGTCTCCCAACCGCTCAGCCAGTCGCCGACTTTGCTCCGCCAGCGCGCAGGCGCGATCAAAGTCGGCTACCTCTATCGCCACCATCCCCAGGTTGTTCAGCGCACGGACCGCCGCCGCATCGTCTCCCGCCTGCTCGGACTCTGTCAGCGCGTGCTCGAACGCCTCCTGAGCCTAAAGGTAATCCTTCAGCATCGCATGCAGAGACCCCAGTGCGTTCCAGGCCGTCCTGCGCTCTGGAGTGGCCTCTCCATAATGCCGTTGAAGCGCATCCCGCAGCTAGTCGCGCCCCTCCGCCCAGCCACCTCGATTGCACCAGTAGTGCATTAGCGCGTTCAATAGCGCCAGTTCGAGCTTCTGCCCGGTCACCGAGCGCCGACACCAAGCGACAGCGGCACGCATATTCTCCCGATCAATGATCGCCACCGGGTAAGAACGCGCACGGGCGATGAGAGCTGTGACCAGCCGTTCATATCCCGCTTCGACTTCGAAGGGACTAAGCTGCTCCAGCCCGAAATCGCGCAACGTCTCCAACATGTAAAAATGAAGCGAGGTTCCTGTCGGATCCTCTTGCTCGCGCGCGAGCAGAAACGAGGCTTCCCGTAGGCGCTGAAGCCTCTCTGGCACCGTGCGAGCATCGTCGGCCATGACGGCCGCCGTCTCCAGTGTCCACTCCCCGCGCAGCAGGCACAGCCGGCAGAAAAACGCCTGCAATTCCGGCTCCAGCAGCCGGTAACTCCACGCGATACACGTCTCCAGCGCCTGATGCCGGAGCGCCATTCCCTTGCGCCGTGCCCGCAGCAGTTCGAAACGTCGATCAAGCCGCGCCAGCATCTGCGCTGGCGAGAGCGTCTGCGCCCAGCTCGCCGCCAGTTCCAGCGCGAGCGGCAGCCCTTCCAGCCGTCGGCACAAAGCCGCAACACTCGCCGCATTGCGCACCGTCAACTGAAAATCCGCACACGCCGCCTGCGCCCGATCGACAAACAACTGTACGCTCGCGATCTCCAGCAGACATTCCGGGCTGTCCATGTGTTCCGGTGTAGAGAGAGGCGGCAACAGAAGTTCGCGCTCGCCATCCAGATTCAGCCGCTGTCGGCTCGTGGTCAGAATAGTAAGACGCGGAAGGCGGTGCAGAAGATCAGCGACGATCTCCGCGCCCTCTTCGGCGATCTGTTCCATGTTGTCAAGCACCAGCAGGCTGGAGCTTCCCCCCAGCGTAGACGCGATCACGGCCATCGGCTCGCGATCGGCTGGAGGATTCGGGCAGACTGCTTCTGCGATCCTCTCTGCCATGCGTTCGGGGGTATGGGTATCGGCCAGCCCTACAAAACAGACGAACCGATCTGCGCCAGCACAGTCCCGCGCGGCTTCGATCGCAAGACGCGTCTTACCTGAGCCCCCGACTCCCAGCAATGTCACAACACGCGGTCGCCAGCGCCGATGTATCGGCAGGAACTCTTCGCGTGCTGTCACCGCCTCTGTGGGCGGCTTCAACATAGCGCACAGACGAGCGAGCTCCTCCTCCCGACAAAAAAACGGCGTCAGTGCGAGGGGAAGGCGTACAGCAGAGTGGGCAGGGAGGGGACAAGGCGATTGTTGCGCTACGCAAGCCGATGCAGCCTCGGACAATCTAGGCTTTGCGCCATGCGTTTTAAGGGCACTCCAACCCGAAAATTCCTGATGAATGCCTGGGAAGCGCTATGTTCGACCGCTATCCCCCACGATTTTCTCTTTATTTACGCATGTAATCGGATTTTCATTCCCGTGCTGCCGTCCCGCTCGGCCCCGGATCCATTTCCAATGTCGCCTCCTCGATTCCTATCTTCCCTTGGATCCCAGCTATAAAAAATTCCCCGGTGGCCATCTCGTGGCGACCGGGGAAATCATCTCGCGGACCTGCGCGACTGCGGCCCTTATTTTCGGCGCTTGCGTCGTACCGCGAAACCGATACCGGTCATGCTCATCCCCATCAGCAGGGCGACCGCGCCCGGCTCTGGTGTCGTCGCCACGGTCGCGTCCGGAACCAGCAGGAAGGCACGTCTCTTACCAGCCGGATCGACACCGGTGCCGACGATATAGCCGTTGTCGGTAATGCCCGTCGCGTCCGTCAGCTGCCATCCCGTGCTGCTGGCGTCCAGGTAGTTGTTCAGATCGTACAGCGCGGTGTCGTAGTAGAAAGCCCGATTGGCGGACTGCCCGACCACATCTCCGAAATTGTCGATCGCGCGCCCCTGAGAGAAGAAGCCATCGAAGGAGCCGATGTTGGTCGCCGTACCGTCGATCAATCCGCCCACCGTGGTGCGAAAAGCGTGGCTGTACCCGGACCCGTCGTCCGAATACCCCGTCACCTGGCCGAGATCGTTGATCGCATAGGCCGCGGAGGCGCCGCCCGCTCCCGCGAAGGTACCCAGATCCGAGCCGCTGTCGATAAGGCCTCCAGAGGTCGTGCGGAAGACATCCTGCTGAGCAGGGCTTCCGGACACAATGGAAAAGCCGACGATCTGATTGTTATTGTTGATGCCCTGTGCGGAGGAGTAGTCTCCGCTCAGCGCGCCCAGGTCCACCATCCCCCCATTGCTGTACCGGAAGCCGTGCTTCGTGAAGGTTCCATTCTTGTCCGAAGTACCGGCGATGATTCCCGCCGCGTTGATTGCGTTGCCCTGAGACTGCAGACCTGTCGTCAGCGTCCCCAGATCGTGCATCGTTCCGTCGTAGAAGAACGCGTGGCGATAGTTCCCGGTTGCGTTTGCCCAGCCCGTGATCTGACCGAGGTCGTTTATCCCATATCCGATGGCGCCACGGCCGCCCAGAGTTCCGGTGTCATGCATTGCGCCGTCGTAAAAGAACGACCGTGGATTCCCATCGTTGGGGATAAAGGAGAAACCCGTTACCTGTCCGCTCGAATTGACAGCCTCTGCTGTCGAGCCGCCGAAGACTCCCGAGCCACCCAGCGTGCCGAGGCCTATGGCCTGGTAGAGCGGTGGAGTCGCCAGAGCGGCTGGCGCCGCAGCCAGGGAGCCGGAGAAGAGGGCAAAAGTGAGGAGGAACCTGTGGCCGTGGAGGCTTCGATGGCGGTTGCGTACAATGCGTATCGGGCGGCGTATAAGAATCAGACGGCAGCGACGAGAATGGACAGTGCGAATATCGCAGATAGGCTCGCGTTGTGGTAAGGGAGAGGCTATTGCTCGTTGGTCTCCCGCAAATACGAAAATGGCGAATGGATATAGGAAAAGGCTTCTATGTTGGAAGAACCCTGGCGTGTGACCCTATGCGGCGGCTTATCCGCGCGCCAGGGCGCCCATAGCGTGTCGCGTTTTCGGACGCAGAAGACGGGACTTTTGCTGGCTTATTTGGCACTACATAGGGAGCGCACGCACGGGCGCGAGGAGTTGGCCGAGCTTTTCTGGCCCGAAAGCGCCGACTCGCTGCATAGTCTGAGGCTAGGCTTGGCCTCGCTGCGTCAGCAACTGGAGCCGCCGGGAGTGGGCAGGGGGCAGGTGTTGAGAGCGGATCGCAACCATGTCGGGCTGGTGTCCGGGACCGTGCGTACGGATGTGGCCGACTTTCACGCGGCAGTCGCGGAAGCGGCGCGCACGGTGGAGACGAAGCAGACGACGCAACGGCTCCGGGACGGCGTGGAGGCCATTTCGGGCGAACTGTTGCCGGGGAGCTATCTGGAGTGGGTGTTGCAGGCGCGTGAGATTCTGTCGGAGCAGTTGCAGAGCGCGCTCAAGGATCTGGTCGTGTTGCTGATTGCCCAGGAGGAGGCGGAGTCGGCGCTGCCGTTTGCGCTGCGACGGGTGCATCTAAACCCGCTGAACGAGGAGGCGCATCTGGCGGTGATGCAGTTGCTGCTGCGGTTGGAGCGCCCGGCCGACGTGCCACGGCAGTTCGAGCATCTGCGTGCGCTGTTAAAGGAGATCGGCATTGCGCCCTCCCTGCAGGCGCAAGAGTTGGCGGATGGCTGCCTCTCGTTTTCGGAGGATCCTGTTGTTTCGGTTCTTAGCTTCGGTGGATTGGGTGCGCGTCCGGTCGCCTCCCTGGTCGGCCCACTGCCGGCCACTCCCCCGTTCGCCCCTCCGCGTTTCCCTCCCGCGCCCTCCGTTTCAACCCGGCCTGCGGTTCGTCTGCCTCTGCCTCTTACCTCTTTCTTCGGGCGAGAGACGGAGTTAAGCCAAATACGCGCGTTGCTGGCGCCGCCTTCTGCCGCTAATGCGGATGGCGAAGAGCTTTTGTCAGGCGCGCAGCTCTGGCGCGCGCGTGTGCTGACCGTGCTTGGAACGGGAGGCTCGGGCAAGACACGACTGGCGATCGAGGTCGCACGCCTCTGCGCCGCCGACGCCGATAGGACGGTCTGCTTTGTAGAGTTGGTGGATGCGGACACCCCCGAACACATGCTGCAGGCGATTGCGGAGGCGGTCTGCCCGCATGCACCGGCCGATTGCCTGCCTTTGGAAGGGATTGTGAAGGCCCTTGGAGCAGGAGCGACTCTGTTGATCCTGGATAACATGGAGCAGCTCGTCGAAGAGGGCACGGAGGTCGTTGGGCGACTGCTGGAGCGGCTGCCGGACCTGACGATCCTGGTGACGAGCCGACTTCGCCTGAGCTTGGCTGGGGAACGCGAGTTTCCTCTGTTGCCGCTACCCACCCCTGAGCGCGCCGATGCGCCGGAGTGCCTGATGGAGTTTGCGAGCGTGCGGTTATTTGTGGACAGGGCGCAGGCGGCCCGCGCCGATTTTCAGTTGACCGCGCGGAACGCCGCCGCTGTGGCGGCGTTGTGCCGGCGGCTAGAAGGACTGCCTCTGGCGCTGGAGCTTGCGGCAAGTTGGGCGCAGACGCTCTCTCCGGCGCAGATGCTGGCGCGTCTGGATCGGCGGTTCGAGATGTTGCGCACGCGGCAGAGAGGCGTGGCCTCGCGGCATCAGGCGCTCGATGTGTGTATCGACTGGAGTTTTCGCTTATTGGATCCGGAGTTGCAGACTTTTTTCTGCAGGTTATGTCTGCTGCATGGGGAGTGGACCCTGGAGACGGCGGAGGCCGTCGTCGGGGAGAGAGATATTTTGGAGAAAGTGCAGCGGTTGCGGGATGCCTCTTTGCTGCTGGTGCGCGAGGCGCAAGACGCGGAGGGAACATCGCTGCGCTTTCACATGCTAGAGTCGTTACGCGAGTTCGGGCTGGAGCGATTGGAGCCGAAGGAGTGGGATACCGGACATGAGCGTCTAACGCACTATTTTAGCGCCCTCTCCGGCCCAGACCCTTTTGCGACGGTCGATACCGAAAACGTGCGCGCAGTCGTCTCCTGGTGTCGCACTTCAGCGGTCGGGTATGCGCTGGAACTGGATCTGCTCAATGCGCTCATGCATTTCTGGGGCAATCGCGGTGGCTGGGTAGAAGGACGGGACTGGTTACAGGCGGCGCTGGAGCGCCATGCGGGGGAGGCCGTTCTTGCGCAGAGGAAGGCATGGAATACGCTCGGCTTTCTACATGCGATGCTGGGTGACGACGGCCAAGCCCGAGACTGTTTCGAACGCCTGCTGGCCGATTCGGAACGGGCGGAAGATCCGATGATGGCCGTGCGCGCCCTGAGCAACCTGGCGATTATTGCGATGAGAGCAGAAGACTTTTCACAGGGATGCGCGCTTATGGAGCAGAGTCTGTCTCAGGCGGAGAGACTCGGGGATGCGCGGATGATTGCCACGCAAAATTACAATTTGGGCGCAGCGTACGTGGAACTGGGACACTATGAAGAGGCGCGCCGTTTGCTTGATCGGAGTCTGCTGCAGAGCCGTGAACAGAATTTTGCGGCTGGCGTCGCTCTCTGCCTCTGCAGCCTTGCTGAGGTGGCGCGAAAAGAGGGAGATAGCCTGGCAGCCCGGCAGATGCTTGAGGATAGTCTGGAGATATTTCGCTCTGTCGGCGAGCAGCCGCGTATCGCAGAGATGCTCGATCGCCTGGTAAAACTCTTGGAAGCTGAGGGGGATGTGCTCCAGGCACGTCTTTATGCCGAGGAGAGCGCTCTGCTGCAGACGCAACTGCGGGGTGAATGAAAAGGGAGCAGAGGGTTGGAGAAAGCGGCAATTGGAGGGATAGTTGTGACGCGACGGTTTCGGTGAGCCATTTTCGGGTTGTCTATACGGTGGAAACATCGGGGCTGCCGACACAGGCGCCGGGAAAGACGGTGCAGACGGACGCTTGAGACGCTGTTGAGACGATAGGTCACTATAATGGGTGTGTACGTGGGTGTTTCAGGCAGGCGGGCGCAGGGAGAACTGCCGGCACTATGTCTCTCCGTGCGCCGCGCGCCTGTTTGCGAACCCCTCGCTGCAATGACTTTCATTTCTGTTCTGGAAAGGGACAACACCCATGTTCACGACACGCTCTTCTTCTCGCCGCGCCCTCTCGGCGTCGGCAAGCCTCCTGCTCCTCGGCGGCGCCCTGGTCTGCTCTGCACCGCAGGCCCATGCCGATCAGTACCTGGTCGGTGCCCTGCTGTTCGCCGCAGATTTTACAGGTGCGACCACCGCCTCCACTTCCTATCAGTACGATACGAATACTGGGAACGGGGCAAATACAACCGCGCTCAACTTCACTTTCAATGGGACGACCTTCGGCAAAGGCATCTCTCTTCTGCTGCCCAGCGGCAACAGTACCTTGTCGTTCGTTGAGAACGTGGTGACTCCAATCTCGCAGTTCAACGGAACCGCAGGAGATCTGGGGCTGTTCTTCTCCTCGACCAACACGCCGTACAACCCGGCCGCTGGGGCTCGAACGCCCGATCTGCTGGTATCCCGCGCTACGAATGGGTCCACGGCGTTCTTCTTCCCCACAGCGGGAACCTCGATCAACGACTATGTCTTTCCCGGCAATCGCGCTTACAGCGGAGCGACCAGCGCGACGCCGGGCTCACTTCCGATCACGGTGACAAGTTATAGTGTCGATAATAATGGGAGCGGCTCCGTGACTTTACGGGTGGGTGCTGCGGGAGCGGCCACGCCGGAGCCCGGCAGTATCGCCCTGCTTGTCGGAATGGGACTGACCGGCGGCGCCGTCGCACGACGCCGACGCAGAACCACGCTCGGCAGCTAAACCCGGGTTGATTCTGCTCTCCCTGCTTAACCTCGCTGTGCAGCCTTCCCCGTCCGCGCCTCTGTTGCGGACGGGGAATTTTGTTTGTTGTGCGGAGAGGTAGAGCAGGAAGGAGAGGGAAGCATCGGAGCGTTAGGGCAGAGAAACGATGCGCCTGTCCGGTCTCAACCATTATTGAAGAGGAGTTTGCTGCCCGCTTCCCGAACTGTCCGGCAGTTGATTGGATAGAGAGGAGACGGCGGCAATGGCCCTATTTGAGCGAGGTACGGCAATTGAGCAGTCGATTTTGGAGGCGCTGGCGGAGACTCCGGGGAAGATGCGACCGATCATGGAGCGCTACGAGGCCGACCGACATAGCCTGGAACGAAAATATCCGTTGATGTTGTCGGTCGTGCGCCGAGAGCGGATGAATCGTTTTTTTGCAGGTTGGCGGGCCGCGCTGGAAACCCTGGACTTTGCGTCCTTCGCGCACGACGATCAGATCGACTTTTTGCTGTTTGACAATCACCTGCGGCATCAGTTGCGGCGACTGGCGATCGAAGCCGCACGCGCGGAAGAGACCGCGCAGCTGGTTCCGTTTCAAGCGAGTCTGCTAGGCCTCGAAGAGCAGCGCCTGCGCATGGAATGGGTTCAGCCGGAAGCGGTGGCGACGCTCCTCGACAAAACCGAGAAGCAGATTCGGCTGCAACAGCAAGCGCTCCACGACGACCCGCAGGCGAAGACTACCTGGAAAACAACGGTTGCCAATCGCGCCGCCGATGCCGTTGAAACGCTGCGCAACGCCCTGAAGCGCTGGAATAAGTTTTATAACGGATACGATCCGCTCTTTACCTGGTGGGTAACGGAACCGTACCGTGCCGTGGATGCGGCGCTGGAAGAGTACGCCGGATTCTTGAGAGAGCATCTGGTGAGAGGCGAGAAGGGCGCGATCGTCGGGGATCCGTTGGGGCGCGCTGCGCTGACTGCCGAACTCGCGTTTGAGATGATCCCCTATACGCCGGAAGAGTTGATCGCGATCGGAGAGAAAGAGTTCGCCTGGTGCGAATCGGAGATCCAGCGTGTGGCGGCGGAGTTAGGACTGCCGGACCATCATGCCGCACTGGAGCATATCAAATCGCAGCACCGTGCGCCGGGAGAGCAGCCCGAGATGATCCGAGCGATGGCGGAGGAGGCGGTGGAGTTTCTGCACGCTCATGACCTCGTCACGATACCGCCATTGGCCGAGGAGACCTGGCGCATGGAGATGATGACGCCTGAAGCGCAGTTGGTCAACCCGTTTTTCCTGGGTGGCGAACTGATTCAGGTCTCCTTCCCGACCCATACTATGACGCATACGCAGAAACAGATGAGCCTGCGCGGCAACAACCCGCATTTTGCCCGCGCCACGGTACAACACGAACTCATACCCGGACATCACCTACAGATGTTCATGCTGACGCGGTACCGCCCCTATCGCCGCACCGTGGGCACCTCCTTCTGGATCGAAGGCTGGGCGCTCTACTGGGAGATGCGCCTCTGGGATCTGGGATTCCCGCTGACGCCCGAGAATCGCCTGGGAATGCTGTTCTGGCGCTCCCACCGAGCCGCCCGTATCGTCTTCTCGCTCAAATTTCACCTCGAACAGATGACCGCTCCCGAGTGTGTCGCCATGCTGATCGAACGCGTCGGCCATGAGCCTGCGAATGCAGAGGCCGAAGTGCGACGCTCGTTCAAAGGCGATTACGGCCCCCTCTACCAGGCCGCTTACATGCTCGGAGGACTTCAGATGAGGGCGCTGCACCGGGAGTTGGTGGAAGAAGGTTCCCTGACGGAGCGCGCTTTTCACGATGCCATTCTGCGCGAAAACAGCCTCCCGATCGAGATGCTCCGCGCTGCCCTAACCCTGCAGCCTCTGACCCGTGATTTCGTCTCGTCCTGGCGATTCTACGGGGAAGAATGAGGTTTTGCATGGCATGGTGGGGGCCTTCCCTGAAATTTGACTCTGTTGCCGGGTTGGCACTGCAACTCTTCCCGCCAATGCGTTCGTAAAAACGCTGACACGACTTTCGTCTGTCTCGCTACGGTGGAAAGCCGGGCGGGAAACGCTCTTCTAAATTCGTTTTTGAAAGGTTTCTACCTATGAACCGACGTGAGTTGCTTTCAACGGCAGCCGGTCTCAGCGCCATGTTCGCCTTCGAAAATCTGCGTACCCGCACTCCGGCGTCCGCCGCTCCCCGCTTCGACGGTTTCGAGCCACAGACTCCCGAACCGCTCAGTACCGTAAAACTGACCGATCACCTCTCGGTCGTCATGGGCAACGGGGGAAATATTGCGGTCCTCACCGGGGACGAAGGCACGGTGCAGGTGGACAGCGGCTATGCGAACCGAGCCACCGATGTCGCCAAAGCGATCGCGGATCTGAGCGCACAACCGGTGACGACGCTGATCAATACGCACTGGCATCTCGATCATGTCGGCGGCAACGAGGCGGTCGGCAAGGGAGGAGCCCGAATCCTCGCGCAGACGACCACCCGAGCGCGCATGGCGACCGATCAGACCGTCGAGTTCATGAACATGCACTTGCCGCCCTCTCCTGCCATCGCCCTGCCCGTCATCACCTTTGCGGATAGCCTCACCCTCTATTCCAACGGGGAACAGATCACGATGACGCACGTGCCGCCCGCGCACACCGATACGGACATCGTAGTCTATTTTCGCAAAGCGAACGTGCTGCATGCGGGCGATCTGTTGTTCAACGGCTTCTATCCATTTATCGACTACTCCAGTCGGGGCTGGATCGGGGGAATGGTCGCCGCCGCCGATATCGTGCTGAAGCTCTCGGACGCGAAGACCAAGATCATTCCCGGCCACGGCCCGATGGCGACACGCGCCGATGTCGTGGCCTTCCGCACTATGCTGCATACCGTTCAGACACGTATCGAAGCGCTGATGAAGAGCGGGAAGAGTTTGGAGCAGGTCGTCGGGTCGAAACCAACTCATGATCTCGACGAGAAGTGGGGCCAGGGCTTCCTGAAGCCGGACCAGTTTGCGACGTTGGCTTACACCGGCATCGTCCGCCATCGTGGTGTCGTCCGTCATGCCTAGGCGGTGCACCCGAACAGGATCGATGCAAAACTTTGTATGAGAGGCGTTCGGGAGTCTGCTCAGAAGAGAAAAAGGGAAAGGAGAGCCCTATGGCCGAAATCACGTTGCGGCCGGAAGCGCCGCAGGATAAGGAGTTCTTGTACGCTCTCTACGCCTCTACGCGTGAGGAAGAGCTCGCGGCGGTACCGTGGGCGGAAGCGCAGAAGGCCGCGTTTCTGCGGATGCAGTTCGCGGCCCAGAGCCATCACTATCACGCCTCGTTCACGGAATGCGACTTTCTGGTCGTGCTGGCCGATGGAATTCCGATAGGGCGTCTCTACCTGGACCGAAGAGAGCAGGTATTGCACATCGTAGACATCGCGCTCCTGCCACCGTGGCGGGGAAAGGGGATCGGCAGCGCTCTCCTCAGTTCGATTCTTGCCGAGGCCGACCGGGTCGGTAAGGCAGTTTCGCTCCATGTAGAGAGCTTTAATCGAGCGGCGCGCCTTTATGAACGTCTCGGCTTCGTTCTGGGCAAACAGGAAGGTGTCTATCACTTCATGGAGCGCCCTCCGCGTACTATTGCTCTCTAACGCCTGCTAACCGCTGCGTTCCTATAGCGGGAACTTACGCGTTCCAGACGTAGATCGGCATCGCCTCCCCAACAAGAAAAACGGCGCTGTTCTCAGGATCTGAGATCAGCGCCGTTTGGCGTGATGCCTTCGGTTCGCGCAGTCTGCCATGTCTCTCGTTTGGCGCCAGATCAGGCGTTGGCAGCCTTTACCGGCTCCACGGAGAGGACCAGGTAGTGGAAGGGAACCGGGCCGAGGCAGTTCCACAGAGTCCCGCCGGTCAACTTGTCGTCCTCGTATTCCGGTATGAACCGGTAGTCGTCCCAGTTGGGAAGCGCATGAGACCGGGGGTCGGGAAGGGCGACGAAGTAGACTCCCTGGCGCAGTTTCGGCTGCTTGTTCCAGGCTGCCGTGCTGAAGCGGCAAACATGCTCGGTGCGTACCGTGCTGTCCTGCGTTTCGCCCGTGCTCTTTTTGGGATAGACGACGGAGAGCGCAAGACCTTCCGTGCGGCTGACCGGCATGCAGAAACTCACTGGACTGCTGTGGTGGTTCAGCGTGTCTCGCCGGTAGTTCCAGGCGTTGAACTGCACACTGACGCCCGGCTGCTGAGTCGGGAAATGCGCGAAGAGCGAGAATGCCGAGAGGCTGGGGTCCGGATGTCCGCTTCCCAGGCCGTGTACCGTGAGCCGCACTCCGGTGTCGGCCAGACTGCGGGCGCCCCACATCAGGCTCGCCGCCGGTTTTACGGTCTCGGTCTGTGCATCCCAGTAGCCGACCGCGTTGGCAGGGATCGGCTGCTCGGTTTTCGTCTGCTCCGACGCCTGCGCTGGCTGCGAAATCTGAGTAGTTGCGGCTGCCATCAGGCCAGCAGCGGTTCCACCCATCAGAAAGGTGCGGCGGCTGGGCACGGTGCGCTGTGCGCCGGAAGCTGCCAGGGGGGCCGGAGCCTCGTCATACCGAGCCTGCCTATTTTGAGTTTGCATCGATACTCTCCTTACGGGTAACGGCAGGACTGGCTGTCGTTCCGTCGATATGTTTCGTTTTACGAGGGATAGACCCCGATGAGGGCTATGATGAAGTTTATCGCTAAATAAGGCCCGATATTGGAATGGGCATTGCTGACAGGTGGTGCAGAGATTGCCACAGGCGCCATGGAGACCGTCTGAGGCGCATTCTTATAGGCCGCGCCTGCGTTCGGCGCTGCCAGGAAATGACCGACAGGCGAACTGGAAGTCGCCGTTCCGGACTTGGCCTGCAGGTCATGGCTATGGACGGGCAGTTGCGCCTCCGTCAGGACCACGTTTTCCACTCCCGCCGTGTCGCCCAGATTGTAGGTCGAGAGGCCAGGACCCTGTCCTGCATGGACGGGGACTCGTCCACGCAGATCCGGAAGATTAAAAGTCGTCGCATCGCCTCCGTAGGTGGTGCCGATTATCGCAAACAAGACCTGGTAGTCGGCTTGACTTAATGCGCTGCCGTCGCATATCGCCCAGCCGCGGGGCGCGAAGTTGCCCGTAAATATTCGAATCTCACTGATATAGGGTGTTGCCATTTGCGTCCTCCTTAATTGCGTGGTGGGAAGATGCCCAATAGGGCGATGATAAAGTTAAGGGTCAGGAAGGGTTGACGATTTTCGTGTCCTTGACCCGCCCCGGCGCTCGATACGCTCCCGGACTCCATCAGCGTATCGGCCGTGGAGTCGTAGAGGGTGCGGCGCGGCGGAGCTGCAAGCAAAGATCCTGCCGGTGACACGGTGTTCGCTGCTGCCGAGGAAGCCATGATCGTATGGCTATGCGTGGGCATTGTGCTCTCCGTCAGAACGACCGACTCCGCGCCCCCCTGCGTCCCGTAAGGCATGTTAGTGTCGAAATGCATCGGCACGCGGCTGCGCAGATCCGGAAGCGCGAACGTCTGTCTTCCGTCGCCGCCATAGGTGGTCCCAAGCAGGGAAAACAGAGCCGTATTCTGGCTTATCGAGAGTAACTGACCGTTGCACAGTGCCCAGTTTTGTGGAATAGTGTTGCCGGAGATCATTTTGATCTCTCCCAAGAATGGTTCTGCCATGGTAATCTCCTTTTACTGGTGACTCGGGTAGATGCCGGACGTGCAGATGATGAAATTGAGCGCAAGAAAAGGCGATCTGTTTTCGTGCGCCTGATTGCTCCCTCGTGAAACGAGGCTGTTTGCATTCATCGCGACGAGATTGGTTGGCGAGTGGTAGATATTGCCCAGGCTGCTATTCGCTTGACTCAAAGCCATCGTCGTCGGATTCGCCTGGTTCGCGGCATTGGGAGCCGCCATCAGTGTGTGCGTGTGTGCGGCCTGGTCCGCTGTCAGAGCGACTCCTGCCTGCCCGTCTGCTTCGCCCAGAGTGTACGCAGTCAGTCCTGTGCCAGCTCCGCATTGGAGGGGAACTCGCTCGCGCAAATCCGGTAGGGCGAAAGTGTTAATACCGTTTCCGCCGTAGGCGGTGCCCAGAATGCTGTACAGGCTGGCGTAGGTAGTCGTACTGAGAAGCTGACCGTTGCAGAAGGTCCAGCCTCTAGGCTCAAAGTTAAAGGGTACGAGTCTGATTTCGCCGATAAATGCTTCTGACATTGTGCTTTCCTTTCGGTTGGTGAGGCAGCGTCTTAGCTGCGTTTTTTCATTTTGCGTTTGAGGAGCAGGCTGCCGATACCGGCCCCGAATAAGAGCGCTACGGAACCCGGCTCGGGCACATCCGGCGTCCCGCCACCTGCGTCCGGGCCGATATGGACATTGTCTACTAGGATCGCTGAGGAGATACTGTTGTCATCGACGTTGACTGCACCGAAGCCCAGGGTATAGTTGCCGGTCGTCGGCAGCGTGATGGTTTGCGTGGAAAAGCCGGTGTGCTTATCGTACGGCGCATCGAGGCCACCCGCGACGGAACTGAGCGAACTGTTGGTGTCGGCCAGTTTGAAGGCGATGCCATTCAAGGTGTAGAAGCCGAAATCGTTGTTGATAGGCGCGGTGGTTTCGCTGGTGGCGAAATCCCAGGCAAACGATAGTTGCTCGCCTGCATTGCCGTGGAAGGTCTGCTTGAAGGCCGAACCTTCGATGGCGGTGCCCGGATTGGCAATCGTATTCAGCGCGCCATTAGACAGCCCTAGAAATGTCTCAAGGCTGCCAGCAGCAACGGGGTTCGGCGTAACGCCTCCGAAGTGATCAGTGCCTGCAAGCGCCAGAGAGGTTCCTTGCGTGGGAGCGATCTGGAAACTGCCGTAGTAACCGTCGGTGGTCGGATTGGCTGTGAACTGCTCTACCGCTGTGAACCCACTTGAAATCCAAATCGTAAGATCACCGGTCTCGAAGCCGCCGTTGGCAACCTGAGCCTGGGCTGTGCCTGAAGCGAGCAGGGTGCAGAGGCCGAAGAGACCCGCGCCAACGATTTTGTGATGTAAAGTCATATTGATTGACCTTTCTTCCCGTTCGCCGTGAGGAGTGCTGGGCGAAACAAAGGCGATTTTGAGAAACCGAATGTGAATGGGGATCGCTACCGGGATAGGAAACTCTCTCCTTCGTTCTATTATCAGTATAGGGCCACCAGCGCCATTAATCTGTGACCCGCATCACACTCGTTTCGTGCGTTCCGCACAAAGCTCTCACCTCTACGGGACAAGCGAAAGCCCGCCTCTCGGAAGTCGAGAGGCGGGCCGGTTTTGAGATTAAAATCCCGTTTTAGAGCGGCAATTCATGGCCGAAAAAAGCTTTTCGGACGACGTAGGACTGCTTAACGAGAGGCGGTGGCCGGTGGGTAGGAGGCGTCGCCGTGGGTGTGGTGCCAGAGCGCTTCGGTCAACAACTCGGGATCGGCGCGGTCCGGAGCCGAGAAGTCGAGGAGCGCGGAGACGGCGGCCCAATGGCGCGGTGTGCCCGCCAGTTTCTTGAGCGGAGGGTTGATCAGGTTGAGGGCGATTATGTTCTTGTGCGCTGTATAGGGCTGATAGTCGGCTTTTTCCTGGAAGACACTGCGCATCGGGATCGCCGCTGCATCGAACTGGTTGAGCGGAGGAATGTTGAGGATCTGCTCGATGGTGCGAATCATGTTCAACTGATTGAAGTTGGCGCTGAAGATCTGGCCGCGCTTGTTGAACGGACTGACGATCAGAGCTACCGTACGATGGCCCTCTACATGGTCGAGGCCGCCCTGCGCATCGTCTTCCACCACGAACACCACAGTCGGCTCATCGTGCCAGTATTTCTGGCTGTGTGAAAGGGTATCGATCAGTTTGCCGACGGCGAGATCGTTGTCGGCAATGTCCGATTCGGGCGTATAGCTGCCGGGTCGGGTGCCCGAGGTGTGGTCGTTCCCGAACCAGATGGTCGTCAGATCCGCGAGCGGTTTCCCGCTGTCGAGGTCTTTCACGATCCGCTCATAGTGCGCTACATCGGCATTTCGGTCCGCAGTGACCGGAACCTCTTTGTCGTAGTCCGTGTCGGAGTGGGGCTTGATGCTTGGCAGCGGGTCGAACTCGCCGTAGTTGTGGAACGAATGTCCGTTGTCCATCGCGGCCTGCCAGAGGAACTTATTGCCCGCATAGACCAGAGGATCTGTGCCGCAGCAGGGATAGGAGCGCGGATAGTTGTTCATCGCCCGCTCGGAATAGTCGTCGGCGAACGCCTCGTTGAGCCAGTGGTGCCCGTCGGCGCTGATGGCGCCGCTGCAGTAGAAGTTGTCGAACAGGCCGAACTCGCGGGCGAGCGCATGGTGGTTGGGCGTGATCTTCTCCCCGAACATCAGCAGACTGGGGTCGCCGCCGATATGCCCGGCAGGCACCGCAACGTCCGCAAAAAGCTGGTCGTAGGTGCGGTTCTCTTTAATGACCAGGACGACATGCTTAAACCTCGACCAGAAGGCGTCGCGCTTGCCGCTCAAAGCCTCGGCCATCCGATCAAAATGATCGTAGCGATTCACGGTCGTCGTCAACTGTGCCAGCGCCGTCCTGTCGGGGATGGGAATCACGCCCAGACTGCCGAGCACCGAATAGACACTGTGGCCGGTCAGACTGTCGGATTGTATCGCCCCGCCAGGGCCTGCCTTCGGCGTCGCGGCTCCCTCCCCACGCGGGCGAGTGACCGTAGCGCCGAGCGAGCCGATGCCCTTACTGTTCGCGACATAGAGGCTGGCGCCGTCCGGGCTCAGGAGAACGCCGAGCGGAAACCAGGCCGTCGGGATCAGCCCCACGATTTTCGTCGCGAGCGCCTTACCGCCAGCGGTGGCGTCCAGAGCGAACACGGCCACGGCGTTGTCGCCGCCCAAAGTGACGTAGAGGGCGCTGCCATCCTGGCTGACGGCGATCCCGTTCGGACTGCTGGCCGCGAGTTTGCCGGGGGCGGGACTGGTAGCGATGGTCTCCACCACCGTATCGCTGCCGATGCCGATCACCGAAATAGTGTCGTTGTTCGCATTGGCGACGAAGAGACGACTGCCATCCGGTGAGAACGTCATATCGGTCGGCTGCAGGCCGACCGGGATCGTTTTGGAGACGGCATGTTCGGCATCGGCGGCGATCTGCGCGGTGGCGATTACGGAGACCGTGCCTGTCGAAGCCTTGTAGGATTTGGGATCGACCACTACCGGATCGTCTTCATCCAGCGTGTCCCCTGCTTCCGGCGTTTTGCCGCCCCGGTTGGCGACATAGATCTTGCCGCCGTCCTGACTCACGACGACTCGTTCCGGCGAACTGCCCACAGGAACTTCGGTATAGGTCGCGCGGCCGGTCTCCGCCTCATACGTGGAGAGATCGACGGCAGCGAGAGTCCCGTTGTTGAAAAGCGTCACGTACAGGGTCTTCTCATCGGGAGAGAGCGCCAGTCCGCAGGGCTGCGAGTCCTTTGCATTCTTGTTCGGCTCTATACGCGACTTCAAAGCGAGGCCTATCGGCTTGGACGCTGTGGCTTTGCCGCTCGCATCGAAATGCGTCACGAACACGACCCCGGCAGCATCTGCCGTGCCGCCCTGCGGCGCCGCCTGCGCTTTCCCGGTGGTGTAGAGCGTCCGTCCGTCCTTCGACCAGGCGAT
The DNA here is from genome assembly GCA_043762265.1 of Chthonomonadaceae bacterium. GTDB lineage: Bacteria > Armatimonadota > Chthonomonadetes > Chthonomonadales > Chthonomonadaceae > JANXLO01. Next base: position 19,585 of record JAYUMV010000239.1, read on the forward strand.
TCCGCCTAAGTTGTGGGAGCCCGGGACGAGATCCGGCAGAAACTGCTGGGTCTGGGTGTCGAACAGACGCGTCCCTCGCTGACACATCAGCGCCAGTATTTTGCCGTCGGGCCGCAGCGCCATATCGATGGGCCGCCCCTCGAAGGAAATATTTTTGCCAGCGGGACTGAGCGTCTGCCCGGTTGGGACGAAGTAGGTGCCATCGGTCTGCTTGCCGATCGTGGACATATCGGGTGATTTTGCTGCGGGCTTCGCCGCCAGACGTATTCCGCCATAGAGCAGACCGGCAGCCGGAAGCAGCAACATAAGATGACGAGTAGTGCGCGAAAGAGGCATCGGTTTCTCCTGATCTGTCGGACCTTTCCCTAGGAATCGAGCGGGGACAAAGCCCGGAATTGTGTAGGACCTATAGATTATCGCACAGGCATGTTAAGAAACCGTTAAATGCAGAGGCACAACCCCGTGGCTTGTGAGGGCTCTCAGGTTAGAACAGCAGGATTTGAGGGTGGCAGAGTCGCAATGAGAGGAGCGAATCATTATCCCCACGGAGCCGCGAACACATTGGACACAGGGCAACAGACAGAAGTCATATGGCGGATCGAACTCCTGGGAGGCGTGTCTCTTTCACGTGGGGGGGAACAACGTCCTCCCTTTAAAACGCGCCGTATGACACGCCTGTTGGCGCGTCTCGCCTGTTTTCCGGACAGGGCGCATGCCCGTGACATCCTGGCAGAAGAGTTGTGGCCGGAAGAGGACCCGGAAGCGATTCGGGAGCGGTTTCGGCAGACCCTGGCGCTATTGCGGCGCGAGTTGGAGCCTGCGGACGTTTCGGCCGGAAGCGTTCTGATTGCGGACCGCTCCACGGTGCGTTTAGCTCCTCGATCCTTCACCACCGATATTGCGGATTTTACCGCAGCGCTCCGCATGGCCGCCACCGAGACCGATCTTGTTCGGCAGATCGCGCCATTGCGGCAAGCGGTCACGCTCTATCGCGGCGATCTAATGCCGGGGTTCGATGAAGACTGGATACAGACCGAGCGCCTGCATCTGGCGGAACGCTCCCGGCAGGCGCTGGTCCGCCTGACCATGCTGCTCGCCTCGGGAGGGCAATGGGAAGAGGCCATCGAAACGGCGCGTCGGACCATCACCGCCGATCCCCTGCATGAGGAGGCGCACTGCATGCTGATCCGCCTCTTCGCGCAGTCGGGGCGTATGGCGGATGCGCACCGGCAGTACGAAGCGTTGGAACGGCTCCTGAAGGAGCAGATGAACCTGGAACCCGCTGCGGCAACGCAGGATCTCATGCGGGAGTTGCGCAGCGGACTCACGTTGGCCTCTTTGCTTTCGGTCTCCCCGCAACCTCCAGTCGTCGTAGCCCCGCTGGAACCGACTCTTCCAGCACAGACTGTCGCTCCTCCCACAGCCGTCCTGCCACATCCGATGACACGTTTCTACGGTCGTGAGGCGGAAATAGAACAACTGACAGCGCTGCTCTCACCTCAAGGTGTCCCCTCCAACGCGCCGCCGCCGCTCGTCACTTTGACTGGGCAGGGGGGAGCCGGGAAGACGCGTCTCGCGCTGGAGGTCGCCCGGCGACTGGCCCCGTCCTACGCGCAGGCGGTCTGGTTTGTGCCGCTTGCCGATGTCCTCTCCCCCGAACGTATAGGGGATGCGGTCTGTGAGACGCTGGAACTAGCGCGTTCCGGACAGTCCGATCCGATCCAACAGGCCATCGCGTTTCTGCGTGGATATCCGAACGCGCTTTTGATCTTCGACAATTTCGAACATCTCCAGGAGGAGGGAACGCCGGTGCTGCAGGCGCTGCGTCACCGGCTGCCGCACCTCGCCTGTCTGGTCACCTCGCGCCATAAACTCAATCTGGACGGGGAGCGCGATCTGACTCTCTCTCCACTCGCCACTCCGGAGGGGGAGCAGAGCAGCGAACAGTTGCAGAGTTATCCGAGTGTGCAGCTTTTCCTGGACCGTGCGCAGGCCGCACGCTACTCTTTCGCCCTGACGCCAGCGAATGCAGATGCCATTGCGACGCTGGTGCAGCAGCTCGAAGGGCTTCCACTGGCGATCGAACTGGCGGCAGCCTGGGCCGCGACACTCACGCCGGAACAGATCCTGCTGCGTCTGTCGCATCGCTTTGAACTTCTCGTCAGTCGGCGTAGAGACGCTCCGCAGCGGCATCGCAGTCTGCAAGCGGTGCTGGAAGGCAGCGTTCAACTGTTGCCCCCCTGGCTGCAGAAGCTCTATGCGCAACTCTCTGTCTTTCGCGGGGGATGGACTCTGGAAGCGGTAGAACAGGTGGCGCGGGTGCCCACGACGACCAGCGTCGGAACTCTGCACTATATGGAAGGGCTGGCGCTGCTTCAGGAGCGCTCCTTCGTGCACTCGGAGGAGGCGGACGCGGAGATGCGCTACTCGCTTCTGGAATCCTTGCGAAAGTTCGGCGCGGAGCAGTTGACCGCAGAAGAGCAACGGAGTCTGGCGCAGCGGCATGCCGCTTTCTATCTTGTGCTGGCAACGGAGGCCCAGGCACATCTGCGCACACCGGCAGAAAAACAGTGGTTCGACCGCCTGGAGCTAGAGAACGAGAACTTGCGTGCGGCTCTGGGGTGGGCGCTCGCAAACGAGCCGGATACCGCCTTGCAGATGACGGCGCGTCTTCCTCACTTCTGGATGACGCGTGGTTTTGCGCGGGAGGGCAGCGATTGGCTGCATCGGGCGCTGCGGTGTCCCGCAGAAGTCTCGACGGTACGCGCGGAAGCGCTCAATGGGTTGGCGCTGATGAAGTTCTCCCTGAGCGAGTACGATGCCGGTAAGGCGTGGGCGCTGGAGAGCCTGAAGGCGCGGCGAGAGTTGGAGGATCCGCAGGGAACCGCGAAGACCCTCAACACCCTGGGAGCGATTTTGATGGAACAGGGCGACTATCGTGAAGCGCAGACCTGCTATGAGGAGTGCCTCGGTCTGCACCGCCTGACCGGCCATCGCATGGGCGAATCGATCGTGCTGGCCAACCTGGGCAATCTGGTCTATGGCCAGGGAGAGTACGCCATGGCCTGCAACTACTACGAGGCGTGCCTGGAAGCACGACGCGCGCTGGGCGATCGGCGTGGGATCGCGGCGGCCCTCGACTACATGGCGCGGGCCGTGCGAGAGCAAGGCGACTACGGGAGGGCCTGCGATCTGCATGCCGAGAGTCTGGACATGCGGCGCGAACTCAACGACAAACAGAGCGTGGCCCTTTCGTTGAATCATATGGCCTTCGCGAAAATCCTGATGGGAGAAAAGGTTGTGGCCCGCACTCTGCTGGAAGAGAGCCTGGTCTACTCTCGGGAGATCGGGGATAAAGCAGGAGTCGCGGAAGCGTTCTCTCTTTTAGGAGAACTGGCACGTCAGGACAATGCCGGAACGAGTCCCCGGGGGTACTGGTCGGAGAGCCTGACGATCTGGCAGGAGATGGGAGATAGAGCCAGCACGGTCGCCCTCCTGGAATCCTTTGCAGGACTGGTGCATTCCGAAGGCCAAAGCGATGCGGCAGCGCAACTGCTCGGCTTTGCCGAGGCCCTGCGCACCGAAATCTTCTCTCCCCTGCGACCCTCCAGCCTCCCTCGCTACGCACAGACCCTGGATGCTGTCCGTGCCGCCCTGGGGTCCGAAGCGTTCGAGGCTGCTTGGACCGTAGGGCGCTCTCTTACCCTTGAACAGGCGATTCGCCTGGTTCTCTAATCCTGCACCTCCCCCACTCCCCGAGTCTTGCTGAACTTTCAAAATATCACGGTAAACTCCGCATATATCACGCCTTTGTCATGAAGATGTTACGTTGGAAGTGTATCCTACCTGCAACACCGCGACCCCACAGGGCGCGGATCTATGGGAGGAACCTCATGAAAACGCGAATGACGATGAATGTGCTCTCCGCCTTGCTCCTGCTCCTGGCCCTGACGCCACGAGCCCATGCCGACGCCGCCGGGCCGACGGTGCTCAAACCCAGTATGAATATCATGGTGACGCGCTACCTGCGTTATTTCCCCACGCCGACGGCGGCGGAGCCCACCTACAACACCTGGAGTTGGCGGCCCCGTTTCAACTTCACCCTGGCCGGTCCGATTACGGGCGGCAGCCAGATCAGCATCTCTTTCTTCAAGCCGGACGGCAGCGCCTGGCTGACTATGCCGTTGCCGGTAAATGAGATTGCCGAAGGACAGACGGTCCCGGTCGTCAATCCCAACGACTCCACGCAGGACGCCGAGCGCCACACGACAACGCTAATCGGCACCTTCACCTTCAAAATCAATATGAAGAACCCGCTGACGAGCACCAACAAGACGCTCTATGCCGGTAAATTCACGGTCAACAAGTTCCATGTCGGCCCCAACCTTCCGGCGAACGCGCATCAGTGGGACTACTATGTCGAGCACGACTGGCTGCTGCCCATCGGCTACCTGGGCTGGAAACAGGATCCGAGCGAGCAGGCGCCGCAGCTGATGTCGCTGATGTGGTTCCGGGGCGATCTGAAGCAGGAACAGGTCTCGGCCTACATGTACTACAAGGGCAAGCAGATCAGTAGCACGGGCAATTCGGAGCAGGGCAGCAGCTATCCGCAGTACAGCCTCATCCCGCCGAGCACGCCGGAAGATCCGCGTTGGGTAGGATTTGTCTTCCGCTTCTTCAACGTCGCAACGACCAACAAGAAGACCACCGACAACCCCTTGACGGACACCTTTTTCCTGGACAAGAATCCCGGCGCCTACGAGATCAAAGTCCTGGTCAAAGGCCAACTGGCGCGGACCACGTCGTTCATGGTCGGTGAGGACGGTAAAGTCGTGGACCCCGGCATCGCCGCTGCCAACGGCATCAGCCCGATGCCCATCATCCTGCCGCTGAAGGTGATCGCGGGTGGCGATGTGAAAGTCGTCCCGACGACTTACAAGACGGACGCCTTCTTCGGCAACCCGCTCAACAAGTTCATGATCCCCTGATCCGCACTCCACCCTCCTCCGGATAGACCTTCTGTCCGGAGGAAGATCGTTCTCAGGGAGAGAGTCTGATGGGGCTACACGGAACAACCTTCGTCCAGAAAATCACGACGACCGCGCGTGCGATCAGCGTGGTCGATCCCAAAGAACTGCGGACCGGTCAGGTCGGCAAGGAGATCGGAGAAGCTGTCCTTGCTCAGTGCGACATCTGTCTCACGGCTCTGGCTTCCGCTCTCAATGTCGAGGCGGAAGCGAGCGGAACGATTACGATTTCCCTTTGCGAACCCGGTGAGCCGCAGACGATGCCCCTCGCAGCGCTGCAGGTCTGGTGCCGAGAGCGGGCAGGCTGGGCCAACGAAGGCCTTTATCGGGTTCGCATTCAGCGGGCGCTCTTGCAGGCCAGCGTCTGGGTCGGTGACCTGAACGAACCGGGCGTATTGAGCGAGGACCAGGCCGTTCTCGCAGCGGAGACAGGTCGGTATCTGCTCCAGGTGCTGCACGATGCGCAGTCCGCCGGTGTTTCCGAGCGCATGCAGGTTTCCTGGAACTCGACCACGATCACGCTTGCAGCGGCGACAAAACTCGCCGCCTATGTCGCGACCACCGACAGTCGCCGCAAACTGCTCCTGAAAACCGAGCGTGCGGCACCCGAAATTTAACCGTTCGAGGGCGTTCGACGCCCCTTCGAAGGAACATGACGACAATGAAATCTCACCTGAAAACTTCTCTTACCTTCTGTCTCTTGCTGGCTGCCTCGGCAGGAGGCGCGCACGCCGGGCAGAATAGCCATGCGACACACTTCATCGGTGCGCCGAAGGTCGCCGCCAAAGCGGGAGGGCAGGATGCGGGCCTCGACCGCCTGTGCAACAATCACTACAATCGCCTCAACCTCCCGGTGGGTAAGATGTCCGATGTCAAACAGACGATCGATGTCGCCCGAAAATCCACCCCAGCGGAGTTAAAAGCTAAGCTGAATGCCAGCAAAATCACGTTGGAAGAGGCTTCCTGGTATCTCTACTATCTGGGCCAGAAGGCGATCCAAAACGACGATTATAAAGGCTATATCAAGTATATGACCGTTGCTGCCGACGACTATCTCAATCCCTGGGCGATGACCAAACTGGCCAAAGTCTACTACTACGACAAGGCGGAGTGGCAGAAGCAGTTCCCGAAAGCTCAGATCACGACCGACAAAAATCTGGAGAAGTCCTATGTCTATCTGCAAGTCGCCTTCGTCATCGGCGGCGAGGTCGAGACCGACACCAAGGACAACTCTATTCTAACTGGCGTTACCAACGGCGGGCTCGCTCTGAAAGACACCTTCGAAGGCACCGGCGTCAAAGGCTTCAATCCCCAGGCTGCCATCACCAAAAACAAGGCCGCCATGATCGACAAAGTTAAAACCTTCAAACGCCTCTACGAGAAGTAGAAGGCAGGTCCGAGGTTGCGGCCTGACCAAATCAGGCCGCATTTTCATGTCTCCCATTGGCACCTCATAAATTGTTTAGCATAGGGCTATTGGCAGGCGAGAAGTAAGTATGCAAGCTACTCAACACACACACGCCTCAATCCCCCGCTTCCCGCTGAAGCTCTAGCGGAACAAGCCCGCCTCCTCGGCCATGCTGCAAGCGATGGCAACATCGAACAGGTGCGCTCTATTCTCAAAACTTGTCCCAATGTCGTGCATTTGCGGGGCGGTATTATGCGAAGCACGCCTTTGCACTTTGCCGCCGACCGAGGATTCATTGAGATTGCCTTGCTGCTGCTGGAGGCTGCCGCTGATGTCAACGCCAGAGAGGAGGCTAGTGGCACAACACCTCTACATTGGGCCGCCGTGAGCGGACATCTCGATATGGCAAAACTCCTCATAGCGCATAGAGCCCATATCGAAGCAAGGGATGATTGGCACAACCTGGGGCCATTGGGTTGGGCAGCGGCTGTTGCCAACACGCCGCAGCTTCCGATAGTAGACTACCTCCTTGAGCAAGGAGCAAAGATGGACATCTTCTCCTCGGTTGCCCTTGGCCGAAAAGACGATGTGCGTAAACTTGCCAAACGGAGATCTGTCTCACTTCAACAACGAATGAACAAGATCGAAGACGCGCGCCAACCTTTGCATTACGCCGTCCTCAAAAACCTGCCGGACATGGTAGAGGTGTTGGTCGCCTGCGATATGGACGTCAACAGTAAAACAGCATGGGGCTTGACATCGTTATGCCTGGCCAACAGAATTAATGCCACGGTCACGGTGATGATGGAATTGCTGGGTCGCAGTGGAGCCGAGATAGACTTATCGACTCTGGTGGGAACAGGGCAACTGGTGCAAGCATTGGGATTTCTGGAGCGTAAGGCCTTATTAGGCCCTACGGGAGCATATCACTTGCTGCTCCACTTCACAGCGCGTGAGAACCTGTCTCAAGCGGCAGCATTACTCTTGATGAAAGGCGCAGATCCCAACGCTTTCGGCAAGCAAATCGTGGACGAGCTTGTTTGCTCCGTAACTCCATTGCACCGAGCCGCTTCGTATGGACAGTGGAAATGGTACGCGTTCTTTTGGAACATGGCGCCGATCCGAATAAGCGAAGCAGAGGCTATTGGGATGTAACGGCTTTGCATGTAGCGGCCTGGCGCGGTCATGTGGAGGTCGCTCGGCTCCTGCTCGAACATAGCGCCAACCCGCGTCTAAAAGATCGGCACCGTGGCGGTACGGCGCTGGATTGGGCGGAAGCACATGACAACATTACTGTCGTGTCCCTTCTGAAACCTCTCATGCCCGACAAATAAAAGTTCCGACACACGTCCACAACGGAGGACCTACCGCCCCTAATACAAGACATCGGTATCGTCATGAGTTGGTGTACGATTACCACATTGATGGGCGCGAGGGAGTGATGGTGGCTACCAACTCTGCCTGGAGCGTATCGCATCGGGCCATTTCGCGGGCGGCCTCATGGATAGCGGCTACCTCTGCATCCAGGGAGCGACAGAGGCTCTCCTCGGCAGGGGCTGCGGGCGCAGCGATGCGTGCGCTGTGCAGAGTGAGGCAGGTAGTATCGAGCAGCGCCTCAATGCTGTTGAGCCGCAGGGCGCTGTTCGTCTCGGCACGCTCCAGAGCATCGAGCAGATTCCGGGAGTGGCGCTTCTGCTTGCCGGAGAGAGCACGCTGAACCTCGGACAGCGGAATGGTGTACTGGTCGATGAACGGATCAGGATCGACTCCGAGGGCGACGGAACCGCCGGAGGACTGGAGGTTACAGTCCGGCGCGATTCGAAAGACGTAGCGATGCGCCTCTCGATCTTCGCTCTCCAGAAGGGGAACGCCCGGCGTCCACTTGAGGTAGCGGTGCCGCTGCGGAATACTCGCCCCTGCGACCCATCGATAGACGGCGTCGAAAACCTCCCCCGTATAGCCGAAACGAAGGACGCCCTCCAAAACGATCCTGTAGCCGTATGTCTCTCTCTCCACGAGCGGCGGGGTCAGGATCTGTCCGCCGCTCGGGTTCAGCGCAAAAGAGCCAATGATGGTGCTGTCAGGCATGTGCTTCTTCCTCTCCTTTCCCGCTCACTGGGTCATCCGGTAACCGTTGTAGGTGAGCGACCGGCGCAGGTACGCACCGAACTCACCCTGCGCCAGTTGCTGATTGGTGTTGAGTTGGGCCAGAACAGCCTTGTAGCTGTTCAGCAGCCGTCCATCCCCGTCCAGATCCTGGTCCTGCCACTCGCGTGCGGCCACTCCCAGCACGGTCATGCGCTCATCGACCTTGCGGATCGCCTCCGGTACGCGCCCCTGGGCGATGAGAGTCGCGGCATCCGTAAGCGCCTCGCCGGTCTGGAACCCGAGCAGGTTTTTCTTGACGTTGCGATGGATGGAATCGATCATGTCCGCGCGGTTCGGAGTGTATTGGATGGCGACCGTGCTTCTGGTTTCGCGATTGGCCTTGAAGGCGAGGTCTTTGTACTTCATGAAGACATCCGCAATCCTGCAGGTTCCCTGACCGCGCGGCACGGTAATCTCCAGCATGACGACATGGCTGTCGCCTCGATAGAAGTCGGGGATCAGCATTTTGATGCCCGGTTCGTCCGGAGTGTGCTGGCGGTTGGACGAAATTCCCAACTCCTCCGCCACCTTGCGATCGATGTGCTTTTCGTCTGCCTTGACGCGGGCGGTCTGTTGGGCGTCGAGCGTGGAGGAACCGAGTACGCGCACCAGGCCGACGCCATCGGCGAGTTGGATTCGGAGTCGGATCGCTTTCGCGACGACATGAGTCAGGTCGTCCAACTCCTTCGCAAAGACCTGCCGGGTATCCACGCCATCCCGCAGGAAATGGTAACTGCCCTTGCCGTCGCGCGCGATCCCGAGCATGAGATCCTCGTTGAACTCGACGCCGACCCCAATGGCGCTGGTCTGTATGTCCTGATCGGCGCTGACGCCGCTCACCAGTTGTTGGAACTGCTTCGGATCCTGAATACCTGCGGTCACCTCTCCGTCCGAGAGCAGGATCACCCGGTTGACTCCATCGGCGATCCGGTTCTTGGCGGCTTCCCGGTAGCCAAGGCTCAGTCCATCGTAGATATTAGTGCCGCCTCCCGGCGCCAGCGCTGCGATCTGTTGCTTGATCCGGGCGCGGTTAGCGCCGCGCTGCGCGGGGACAAGGATCTGGGCGGTATCGTCGAAGGCGATGAGGGAGAACACATCGTTAGGGCCGAGATGGTCCAGAAGCGAGATCACGGCCGACTTCACGAAATCGAGCTTATGCTCATCGGCCATGGATCCGCTGCGGTCGATGACCAGGGCGATGTTGAGCGGCGGACGCCGAGGCGTTTCGCCCTTCATTCCCTGAATCCCGATCTGCAGATAGGTATGATCGCCTTCTTGAATAACCGTTCCGCGCTCCGTATCCACGTTTAGCCCAAGCGCGGTTTGGGTCGGGATCGGGAACGTCTGCGCGTAAGTTCGGACAAAGGATTCGAGTTTGACACGCTTGCCATCGACCACTACGCCTGCCTGGATCAGTTTCTCCAGCCGCTCCTTCTCGCCGTTCCCGCCAAGATAGTTGCTCGCAACGTACATGTTCGGATTGTAAGTTGTCTGTCTGCTGCCGCCGCCCCCTGCAGGCATCACACGCATCGACATGGGGATGCCCCCCACCCTTGCCCCACCAGAAAAGTTGCTGCTCGCGGAAGGGTACCCGCTGGACATTCTGCTCTTCCCGAGTGACGGCATATACCGAAGCTGCATCGTCGCAGAGGCGGCAGCGGCTACTTTAGCGGATGCGTCGTTGGGCACACTTTTTGTAACGTCTGTGGGCATAGCCGCTGCGTCCCGGCTTGCATAGGGAGGCGTGGTCGGAGTGGCACGGGACACCTTTTGTTCGCCTGCGGTCAGCGCGGCAAGGCTTGCCGGTTGGCTCGACGCAGTTCGGGCAACAGGATTTGACCGTTTGTCCGTCGCCGAACATCCTCCTAAAAGCGCCAACGCGCTTCCGAGAGCAAAACGGGCTCCGATGGCAACTCGAACATTCATAGCGGTTCTCCTTACAGATCGCGATCACGGCAAACGCGATAGAGCGGTCCTTCGCGATAGAGGCCAGCGGCCATTGAACTGTTAGTTACTAGGGCTCCCCAATAGGTTCACAGTCATGTCAAACTGATTTCAAATGACGAATTTTCCCTCTGGGAGATCCGACATGCAGACATAAGAGAGAGATAAAGCGTATAAGCGGAGGATTGCTACCTTGAAGGAGGGGACGATGCAGTATACCAATTTGGGACGGACGGCTTTGAAAGTCAGCCGCCTGTGCTTGGGAACCATGAACTTCGGACCGCAGACGACCGAAGAAGACAGCTATGCGATCATGGACAAAGCCCTGGATCTGGGCATTAACTTCTTCGATACCGCCAACGTCTACGGCTGGAAGAAGGGCGAGGGCATCACCGAGCAGATCATCGGACGCTGGTTTGCGCAGGGTGGCGGACGCCGGGAGAAAGTCGTGCTCGCGACGAAGGTCTACGGCGATATGGGCGACTGGCCCAACACCAGTCGGCTCTCCGCGCTGCATATCCGACAGGGCTGTGAGGCCAGCCTGAAGCGCCTCCAGACCGACTATATCGACCTCTATCAGATGCACCATGTCTGGCGGGATGCCCCCTGGGATGAGATCTGGCAGGCGCTGGATCTGCTCGTGCAGCAGGGGAAAGTCCTCTACACCGGCTCGTCCAACTTTGCGGGTTGGCATATCGCGCAGGCCAATGAAGCGGCCAAACGACGCAATACCCTCGGTCTGGTCTCGGAGCAGAGCATCTACCATCTGCTGCGCCGCAACATCGAAACCGATGTCCTGCCCGCCTGCGAAGCCTACGGCCTGGGCGTGATTCCGTGGAGCCCGCTTGCCGGGGGACTGCTGGGCGGCGTGCTGGAGAAGGCGGAGAAAGGTCGCCGCGCTTCGGAAGGCATGCAGAAAGAGATTGAAAAACGACGTCCGCAGATCGAAGCCTGGGAAGCGCTCTGCAAGGAACTCGGCGAGAACCCTGCCGATGTCGCCCTCGCCTGGATGCTTCAGGACAAACGCATCACCGGACCCATCATCGGACCGCGCACCATCGAGCAGTTGGAAGGCTCTTTGAAAGCGCTGGAAATCAAACTGGACGAAGAGACCAATACGAAGATCAATGAAATCTTCCCCGGCCACAAGTCCGCCCCCGAGGATTACGCCTGGTAGGCCGAACGTTCTCGGAAGCAGGATCGTTTTCCGTTTTGCAACCCTGACCCCTGATCTGAATTTGCACTCCCTGTCCCTTCGGACGGAGCAAAGAAGGAACGGGGGTTTTGTTTGGCTAATGAAGCAGGCAGTACAAGGAACGTGGCAGAAGATTTACTGTGGAGGTGCCGGAGGGTCCGAAGGAGCAAAGGGATCGCGCTTGCATGCATGTTGGTTTTTGTTGCTGCCTGGTGTCGGGCAGATATTCCGGTTGCTTCGTTGCGGTCCCTGTTTGCTCATGCTCAAATCCTTTTTCATCCTCCGCTGCTCCTGAAAGAGCATCTGCGCGAAAACCAGGAGTTTCGCGTCCAGCTCCTGACGCCGCCTCAAGGCGCGGCGGAAGTTACGGTAGATCTGAGCCTGAGCGCAGACGCCAAAGATCATCGCAGTTTTCACGCGGTCTCCAGAGATGGGCGTACCTTTGTGGTGCAGGCATCTCTCCTTCCTGCTCTCAAAGAACAGGCGCCTCTGCAATTGACGCTCCGCTCCCACAACAACGAGGTCGTCGGTTTTCTCCCGGATCAATCTATCCGCGTGGGTGGGATCCAGGTGCCGTTAAGCCGCGTCAGCCAGATTGAGAACGGTTCATCTCCACAGGTGATCCTCGTCGACCTCTCCGGCAAAATCTCCTTGCAAAGTGGCGAGACCGTTCCCCCAGGTGATCGATGGCAGATACTGGCTGGGAGCCTACAAGGACACGAAGGATCCGAACTATCGTAATCCTGCCTAGATCGAATGGATAAGACTGCACGAGGAAGGGGCAAGAAGTATGGGCTTCGCGCGGGCGACAGCAAGGCAGATCGATGCGGTCGAGGAACTGGTGAATCAGTGCCGGGAGGATCTGGCGGCACGGCAGATTTTTCAGTGGGACGCGAGCTATCCCAACCGAGCTTACTTCGAGGGTGCGTTGGCGGCCGGAAGTCTGTTCGTTCTCACGGACGCAGATCGCGTAACCGGTGTCGTAGTTTTGGATGAGGGGCAGGCATCCGAATGGAGCGCGGTGGACTGGCAGGAAACGGAGGGACCGATCCTGGTCGTCCATTCGTTCGCGGTTCTGCTGTCGTCGCAAGGGAAGGGCTACGGAGCCACCATGATAAGCTGTTGTGAAGCCTTCGCTAGAGATGCGGGCTATAAGAGCATGCGCCTGGACGCTTTCTCGGAAAACGAATCGGCGTTGCGCTTCTATGAACGAAACGGGTATAGCTTTCAAGGGGAGATCGAACTCGCCTTCAAACCAGCGGGGCATCAACGCTACTACTGTTACGAGAAGCGCCTTATCGATTCTACAGAACAACCGACGTTCGGTCGCCCGATTGAGACGCCCCACCCCAAATCGTAAACGAGAGACGGCGCTGGGCGGTCAGAAGACGCGAACGATGATGACAGACACTTTGACCTGGACCTCCCCCTTCGGATGGATCGTCAACCTGGCAGACATCCTGTTTTTGAAAGCCCACATGCGGCGATTTCTGAACGAGCGTGATTCCAACCTGAAACAGATCGCAGAATCAGCGAATGGGTGAGGTGTCGTGACTTGCAAGAGTGGGAAAGCCAGACATAGAAAAGCCGCTCGGTCCATTGAACTGAGCGGCCGATGAGCGGCCTTTTGCTGCCGCTGCTGCGAGAGTGACAAGATCAGGTAGTCCCCTTGGTCAGCGTGATCGTGCCGGAATTGGTGGTGCCGTCGGTGTTGTGAACGATAACGTTCAGCGTCACGCTCTGGGAGGTGGATGGTCCTCCGTAGTTGATGCTGCTGACGGTGGGAGAGATGTTGGTGATGAGGCCGGTAAACAGGCCCGATTTGGCGATGGTGAGATTGGCCACAGTCGCCGTGCCGGAGGGGCCGGTAACGGTGATCGCATCGTTGTTGTAAGAGCCTGTCAGGGCTGTCTGGGAGCCCGCGAAGCCGAACTGATTGCCGCTGAGGGCGATGGTTATGGTCGCCGCCTTCGTCGTGGGGTTCAGGGTGATGTTCATCGTAGAGGTGCCGCTGGTGCCGTCGACGTCGTGCCATTGGCCGCTCCAGGTACCGGCGTAGGCCGTGGCAAAGCTGGTGGTGTTCACGGTCCCGTTGCCACTGCCTCCACAGCCTGTAAGCAAGGATGCTGCGACGACGGCCAGGCAGGCGAACAGAGTAAATGCCATGCGTTGGGACGATCCTGGAAAATTGAGGTGTTTCATAGTCTGGTGTCTCCTTAACGAGGGCGTAAGCGGTGCCTACGGCCCGGTTTAGTATTGGCTCCATCAGACTCTACAGCACGCCCATTACAACATCATTACAAAGGAAACCCCGACTATCTCGGCTGCTCTTTCAAACTCACGCAGATTCATTTTTCGACTGCAATGCCAACGAGATCGCGGCTTCGAGAGGCAGGCTTCTTCCTCTCTTCAGGCCGTCGAGGAAGCGAGGATCGGTGGCTACAGGGAGAAATGCGTCGTCAAATAGTTCCGCCTCTAGGGAGGACTTCTCTGACTGCATCTTGTGTCGGAGAGCCTGGGCAGCGCCCATCAGGACGCCAGCACGTTCAGGAATTTCGGTCAGGACGGCATGGAGGGCGAAGCCCTCAAGGGCATGGGCCTGACCGAAACGACTGCCCACCGCCCTGTGGAGCTGCAGACTCTCCGTGAAGCAGCGAGAAGAGGCAGTATAGTCTTGTAGAGACAGATAGTTCTCCCCGAGGTTTACCAGACTTATGCCGGTAGCGTACCGATCCTCCAGTTCCCGCGCGATCATAAGCGCCTCCTCATGTACCTTTATGGCCTCCGCATACTCCTCCCGATAGTGCGCTAACGCGCCCAGATTGTTCAGAGTAGACCAGATAGCCCCACGGTCACCGATCTGTTTGCGTAGATTGAGCGCTTCCTGGAGATTGACCTGGGACGCCTCGAAATCTCCCATAGATGTCTGGAGAGAGCCTATGTTATTCAGGCCCGTGGCGATGCGCCAGGTTATTCCCAGTTCCCGGAGGATGGCCAATCCCGCTTCATAGTAACGCAGGGCCTCCTTCAACTTGCCCTGTTCGCTGTAGTAAGTGCCTATATTGCTCAGCGTCAGGCCGATCCCTTCCAAGTTTCCTGCCTGCCGAAAATAGAGCAGCGCCTGCTCCTGGTGCGCCAGGGCCTGTGGATAGGCGCTTTCAGATTTCGCCAGTCCCGCAGCCGTCACGTAAGCACGGGCCAATACCTGCGGATCGAGGCCCGGTGCTGCGCGCTCTAGAAGCTGTTTTGTGAACTGTCGGTCTTCCCGGGTGCTGCCGCGCATATCCCAAAATCTCCAGAGCGATCCCACGATTCGCAGGCCGATTTCAGTCGGAGAGGGAGAGAGATCGGCGGTCGGCGCCTCGATACACCAGGTTAGCGCTGCCGTCAGGTTGGCGTGATCCTCCTCCAGTCGCTTCAGCAGGTCGCCCAGTTCAGGGCCGTTCAGACGAGGTGCGATCTCTTCCACCAGTTTCATCAGGCATAAAGCATGTGTATACTGTATCCGCTCCTGTTCCCAAGGCGGCAACTGCTCCCAGGCAAACTCCCGCAGCGTCTCCAGCATGCGAAAGCGCATCGCTCCGCTACGCTCTTCGGCGATCAAGAGCGATTCCGAGACCAGCCTCTCCAGCAGATCGAACGCACTCCATCGGGCCGGTTCCAGCAGTACACTTCTCGACCCGTCTTCTTCGTCCCTCGGCAGGCACACCTCTGCCGCTTCCTTGGCATCCCAACCGCCCTGAAAGACTGCCAACCGCGCAAAGAAACGCCGTGTTTCCGGGGAAAGCATCTGTACGCTCCAGGCGATGGCGGTGCGGAGTGAGCGATGGCGGGCGTCTTTATCGGCGCGTGGATTGACAAGCAGTTCGAGGCGCGGCACCAGGCGGTCGCTCATCTGCGCCGGGGTCATGGTGCGGATGCGCGCTGCTGCCAGTTCAATAGCCAGGGGAATGCCTTCTAAATACCGGCACAAGGTTGCGATGGCTTCGGCATTACGAGGGGTGAGTTGAAAGTCGGGGCGTACCGCCTGTGCCCTATCGAGAAATAGGCGAACGGAAGCGAACGTCGTCAGGGCTTCGGGAGTCGTCTCTCTCGTCGGCGTCGCCAGGGGAGCCAACGGAAACTCTTGCTCCCCCGCGATCCCGAGTACACGGCGAGAAGTCACTGCGAGCGTCAGAGACGGGACCGCTGCGAGCAGCGTCTGCACCAGCGAAGCTCCCTGCTCGACAAGATGTTCGAAATTGTCCAGAATGAGCAGAGAGGGAGCCGCCGAGAGCGCCGCGATCACCTGATTCAGGGGCGCGATGCCTCCCTGCGCAGGCAGGCGCAGGGTCTGCCGAAGGGCATCCGGCAACTGGCCGATATCCAGCAGGTTGCCCAGATAGACGAAGCGAACGCCGCCTGCAAACTGCGCCTGCAGTAAGGCCGCCGTCTCGATGATCAGGCGAGTCTTGCCATTGCCGCCCGGCCCGGTAAGCGTTATGAGACGATTTGTCTGCAAAAGGGCTGCAACGCGTGCTTGCTCCCGCTCTCTGCCGAAAAAACGCGTGAGACGCACGGGCAGTTCGACAGGGAGCGAAGGTATGGGAACGGTAGGCACGACCGGAGTAGGCGGCGCAAGCGTGGGAGCGTCGGCGGTAACGCCAACCCGCAATGCGGCTCCATGCCCCAATCGGTCACGTACCTGCTGAATAAAATTTCTTGCTGCCGCCGTCGGTTTGGCGTCGAACTGCTCCCGCAGGGTCTGTTCCAGGGTCGCGTACTGGCGAAGCGCAGCAGAGGGTTGTCCGACCGCAACGAAAAGACGGATGAGATCGAAGTGCGCCTCTTCGTTCCAGGCATCGGCCTGAAGCGCACGCTGGGCATAGGCGATCGCTTGATCGAAATCCCGCTCATGGGCCAGCCTCCGAATCAGTCTCCGCAGGGCCTCCTGATGCAAGGAAGCAAGCCGCTCGCGCTCCGCAGCGATCCAATCGGCATCATAGCCCGGCAGCAGGTCGCCACGATAGAGGTCGACAGCCTGCGCCAGGAGTCGGATCTGTTCGGGTCGCTCTGACGCCCTGCCCGCCTGCGCCAACCCCTGTTCGAACTCTGCGGTATCGATCAGGAACGCTTCCGGATGCAGGCGCACCAGGAACCGGTCCGCTTCAATCAGCGGTGGCGCTGCTTGACCAGGCGCTTGAAACTGCCGTCGCAGAGCCGCCAACTCTACCCGTAGTCGGTTGCGCGCGGCCTCCGGGTCCTCGTCGGGCCAGAGCCGCAGCAGCAACTCTTCACGCGGCAACGTGCAATGGGGATGGAGCGCCAGGGCTGCCAGCATCTCGCCACCCTTGCGGGTACGAAAGCGATCTACCATCTGCTCGCCCTGTCGGGCGATAAAACCACCCAGTAGTTGAATTCTCCAGCGCTCCGTGAGCATAGATCTGTCCTGAACTCCTCAAACTGCGTAGACTCTATTATACCGCTCGCTTCTAATTGCGGTAGAATAGAGGGGATAGAAACATCGCCACGTCGCAAAAAACGCAAGATCGACGGACCAGGGCAGGATTCACTCCCCTAAGAGACGAAAAGAGAACGGAATCCGTTCCACGACGCACGACTATTATGCAAGGAGTTGCACTCACCGATGAAGATACACGAATACCAGGCGAAAGAGGTCCTGGCGAAGTACGGCATCGCGGTTCCTAAGAACGCAGGTATCGCCACCACGCCGCAGGAGGTTCGCGCCGCCGTCGAAGCGCTTGGGGGACGCGGAGTTATCAAAGCCCAGGTCCACTCCGGCGGACGCGGCAAGGCAGGCGGGATCAAGGTCGCGAACTCCCCGGAAGAGGCGGTAGAGATCGCCGAAAAGATGCTGGGAATGCTGCTGAAAACGCACCAGGTTCCGGAAGGCATCGTCATCGAGAAAGTGCTGATCGAAGAGCCGATCCAGATCGAAAAAGAGTACTACCTCGGTATTGTACCCGACCGCGATACGCAGCGCGATGTGCTCATCGTCAGCGCGAAAGGCGGCATGGATATCGAAGCCGTTGCGGAAGAGGACCCGGACGCGATTGCCCATCTCTTTGTCGATCCGCTGGAAGGCATCTGCGACTTCCAACTGCGCCAGGTCTGCTACGACGCCAAACTGGACCCTGCTATCATCAATAAGGCGATGGTCTTCTTGCGCCAACTCTACACGGCTTACGTCGCGTCCGATGGATCGCTCGCCGAGATCAACCCGCTCGCCGTTACGGCGGATGGGCGCGTACTTGCGGCAGACGCCAAGTTCCAGGTGGACGACAGCGCCCTATTCCGACATCCGGAATTTGCCGCCTACGCCGACTCTAGTGCGGAAGATCCCATCGAAGCCGAAGCCCAGAAGGACGACATCGCCTATGTGCGTCTCGGAGGCGACATCGGCATCATCTGCAATGGAGCCGGACTCACCATGACGACCATGGACGAGGTCAAGCGCGCCGGTGGCGAAGCCGCCGACTTCCTGGACGTGGGCGGTGGCGCACAGGCCGACCGTGTGCGCAAGTGCCTCGGGATCGTGCTCTCCGACACGAATGTGAAGGGCGTGCTCACCAATATCTTCGGCGGCATCACCCGGTGCGACGAAGTGGCCAAAGGCGTCATCGCCGCCACGCAGGTCATGGACATCAAGGTGCCGATCGTCGTGCGCCTCGCCGGCACGCGCGCCGAAGAGGGGGCGGCCATTCTAGCGCAGTCCAACCTGATCCCGGCCACCACCATGCAGGAGGCTGCCGCCAAGATCGTCGCCCTGGTCAAAGCAGCGGCCTGACCGCATCCGACATACTGCTGAGAAAGGTCCGGCTTCGCGTGGAAGACCAACTCGATCCTCTCCAAAAGGTAGAAGTCGCGCTGTTGCGCGCCGAATACCAAAAGCGTTTCCAGGGGACCATCCAATACCTCAAGGAGAGGGTCGGGGAGGGGATCGAGTACCGCAATACGGTCGTGCGCGTGGTGGTCTCGGAAACCGGGGTTTACTACGAACTCAACGATCTGCCGGAAGAGTTCTTCGGAGCGGTCGGGGAAGACCTGGTGCGACGATTTGTCGCGCCTACGGAGGCGATCACCCTGCTCACCCGCGCGGTAGAGGCTTCAAACTGCGTCACGGCGGAAAATACCCGGCAACTCTCCATTCTGGTCCTCTACACGCGGCGCGGCATCGTGGATCGAAAGAACTGCTTTCTCTTCGACTATGCCCCGCACGAATCGATGCAGAAGGCCCCCCGAATCATCGGGAAGTTTCAGCCTGATGTCATGCCATTGTTCTTTAAAGTCAAAATGGATGCGGACTTCGCCGAGGAGACGCTGGGCTTCCAAGGTGGGATCGTCTTCTGCATGGCGAATGCCGGGGACCGCCATCTGCTGATCCAGGTCCATCCTATCGACGGTCAGGTCACGGATCTTGGGGCGCTGCCGATCTCCGAGACGCTGCACTGATGCCTTCCGCCGCCACAAATTCTTCTTGATTTCGCCTCCTCCGCCTGATATAATAGAGAGTGATAGTTGCAGATATTGAGTGCGAGTAATTCGGGTGCCAGGTAAGGAATGTGAAACCGAATCGTGGGTTGCAGCGTCTATAAGATCACCTGTAGATCGAACGCGAATTTCCGAACACACCCGGATCGAGCCGCCGATCTCCCGTACCCCCCGCATCCCGTGCCCGGAAGCGTGGAAGTGGCAGACCGACCGTCACATTCGCGCTCGGTTTGCGTTTCTAAAGATAACTCTTAAGACCAGTGTGCGAGGGCGCACCCTGGAAACCGGAGAGCCCTCTTCGGGAGGCGACTCACGAGGCAGGACATCCGTTGATTCATATATTCTCCGCAAGAGGGAGGCGGGTTATGAACTCTGTAAACGTGAATGAAGCGGCGTTGGAAAATCCGAGGGACCACGCCGAGTTTGAAAGGCTGCTGGAGCGTACGCAGCGCCAGGCCTATAATATCGCCTATCGAATGACCGGCAACCGAGACGATGCCGAAGACCTGACCCAGGAAGCCTACCTTCGCGCCTACCGTTCCTTCGGAACTTACAATCGGCAACTGCCGTTTGAGAGCTGGTTCTTCCGCATCCTGTCGAACCTTTTTATCGACCTGATGCGGCGCAAGCCCAAACAGAAACCGCTGTCGCTGGATCAGCCAGTGGGCGACGACGAGGGCGACGACAACCTGCTCCTGCAAATCGCGGACGACAATGCCAACCCGGAACGCAACCTGATGGACACCGTCATGGACGAGCGGCTGCAGGTGGCCCTGGCCGCGCTGCCGGACGCATTCCGCACGGCCGTGATGCTGTGCGATGTCGAAGGTAAGTCGTATGAAGAGATCGCTCAGACGATGGGCTCTTCGATCGGAACGGTGCGTTCGCGCATTCACCGGGGCCGGACGATGCTCCGCCGCCTGATGAACAGTCCGATCAAACCGGCCAAATCGGAGGAACGGACACGCGGCCAGCAACTGCCGCCCCTGTTCACCGCCGCTGCCCAACCTGCATAAAGGCGTCGTGTGCCCACAGTTCCGAGCGTTCCCGTCCCCAGACGGGAACGCTCTTTTGTCGGGATCTTTTTCCGTACCCAGGATCCCTTCCCATTCCCCCAGGACGTAAAAGAGGAAATCAGAAGCATGTTGATCGATACCCATTGCCATTTCAACCACGCCCGGTTTGCCGAAGATATGCCGGAGTGCATCGCGCGGGCGCACGAGGCGGGTGTGACGCAGATGATCGTGATAGGGACTGATCGAGAGAGCAGTGAACAGGCGGTCGCGATCGCTGAGGAGTGGGGACACGGGATTTTCGCCACCATTGGTGTCCATCCACACGACTCCCGGCACTGGGATGCCGCGACCGAAGCACGGTTTCGTACGCTCGCCGACCATCCCAAAGTCGTCGCAATCGGCGAGATCGGGCTGGACTACCACTATGACTTCTCGCCTCGGGAGGCCCAGTTCGAAGCGTTCCGAGCCCAGATGCGACTGGCGCGGCAGGCGGAACTTCCGGTGGTCATTCACTGCCGTGAGGCGTATGCCGACACGCTGCAGCTCTTAGGAGAAGAAGGGGCGGACGAAACGAGAGGCGTGATGCACTGCTGGGCGGGCACGGTCGAGGAGGCGCAGCAGACGGTCGCGCTGGGCCTGGTGCTCGGTTTCGGCGGCACGCTGACGTTCAAAAATGCGGAGGAGATCCGACAGGCGGCGCAGACCGCGCCTCTGGAGACGCTCCTGATCGAGACCGACGCGCCCTTTCTGGCCCCCATGCCCCACCGAGGCAAACGCAACGAACCGGCCTATGTCCGCTTCGTCGCCGAGCGCCTCGCGGAACTCCGGGGCATGACCCTCGAAGAGATCGCCCGCCTCACCACCGGCAACGCCCACCGTACCTTCCCACGCCTCACGCTTTGAGGCGTTATTCGGTTTTCTTGCTTTCGGCAATGGTGTCGGCGATTCCGGCGACGTAGAGGACGATGGTGAAGGCGAAACTGGCGATCAGCCCAGGTCCGATACCACCGTGTTTGTGGCTGCCGGAAAATCCCCACGGAGACCCGGCCAACAAGTAGATGCAGAGCGCATCCAGGACCAGGAAGACCGCGCCCTTTACATAACTTCCGTAGAAGAACTGACCGGCGCCGGGCAGCAAGAGCGAAAGCAATACTGGTAACCGCGCATTCGGAGGCGTGGACGACTCCGGATCGTAGTTGGCCCAGTTCTCCTGCCGCATGAGCAGGTCAGCGTACTTCTTCTCGGCGGAGGAGCGTCTGGGATCGGCTTCCAGGGCACGTTTGTAGGCGGCAAGGGCCTCGTCGATACGCGCCACGCCCTGTAAGACATCGCCCAGCATCTCCAGCGCAGAGCCGTCTTTGGGCGACAGTTCCAGGGCTTCCCGGCACTTCGCCTCTGCATCGACGAACTTCTCGCGCCTGCGCAGCATATTCGCATCGCGCAGCAGGCTCTCCGCCGCGCGCACCTCCTGCACTGAGGACTCACGGAACTCCGGCAGACTCTTGCCGGCGGTCGTGATCGAGACCTGCCGCTCGGCGTCTTTCTGCACTTTCAGTTGCGCCGCAAAGGCTGCCAGGGAATCGGCGGTGACGCGGTCGGAGCCCTTTTTGGGCGGCGTGGGAGCGAAGGGCTTGGGAGGAATGAGGGTCGGTTTCGGGAGCGCGGAAGGGGCGACATCCGCCGTGTGCGCGTTCGCATTCAGCAGGCGGCGCACCTCGTCGGGAGAGAGGCCGAGTTTGGTCATCTCAGCCTCGATACGACGGCGCTTTTCGGCATCGGAGATCTCAGGTTGGGCCGCTGGAGGAGTTACCAGGGATGGAATCGCCTGCGTAGGCTCCAGCGTGGGACGGGCCGACGGCGCAAAAGCCTCCGTCGGCTCAGCCGCGGGCCAGGCAGGCGGCGGCGAAAATGCCTGCGTCGGTTCGGGCGCGGAGGATCGGTTCGTCTCATCCATCAGCAGGGTCTCCCTCAGCGAAACGGTCGAAACCAGCGTTACGGCGTCGGCGCCAGCGAAGAGGCGTCGAGTGTCGCGGGCTCAGGCACAAGGTTCAGTTCCACATGGGGAGCCTCGGACCAGAACTCTTCCAGCCGGAAGAAGGCGCGCTGCTCTTCCGCCATGACATGCGCGACGACATCGCCGAAATCGATCAGGATCCAGGTCGCTTCCTGGTAACCTTCCATCCGCAGTTTGCGATAGCCATTGTCCCGCATCTTCTCTTCCATACGGTCGGCGATACCGCGAATCTGGATGGAAGACTTGCCGGTGCAGATCACGAAGAAGTCTGCGATGATCGTCAGGCCACGCAGGTCGAGCGCGAGAATGTCGGTGGCTTTGACCGCATCGGCGGCCTTCACGATGATCGCCAGACGCTCTTCGGTATCGAGATCCTGCAGGGTCGCGACGGGCTCTTCTTCCTCCAGCTCCTCGTCCTCTAGCTCTTCGTCGATCTCGTCGTTGATCTCATCTTCGTCCAACTCGGTGAGGTCCAACTCGTCCTCTTCCAGTTCCGTTGCGTCGTTGAGGGGCGACGTTGTTTGTTCAGTCGAATTCGTCACGGTGTTCTCTCTCCAGCCAGGGAGGCGATGTCCTCCAGTGGGACGGCCTTGTGCTCATACAGATGATGCTCGCGAATATAGTCCACCACCTCCTCCGGCGTGAGGTAGCGGATCGGCAGTTGGGTGCGCGTGCGCTCCCGTATTTCGGTGGACGAGATCCCCTGCGCGGTCGTGCCGAGCAGCAGTATCCGTTCCCTATAGGCCGCAGGCAGGCGGTCTTGCAGTGTCTTCAGATCGAAGCCGGGGCGAGCGGCGGCAATGAAGGTGGCCAGTTGAATGATCTCGGCATGCCGTCGCCAGGTGAGTATGTCGGCGATGGCGTCGATGCCGGTAATGTAGAACAGTTCCGCATGCGGGTAGCGGGCGCGCAGCGTCGTCAGGGTATCGACCGTGTAGGACGCGCCGGGCCGGTCCAACTCCAGCGCCGTGCAGGTGAAAGCCGGATTGTTTGCCGTCGCGAGGCGAGTCATCTCGTAACGGTCGTGGGCGGCGGTCAGCAGATACTCTTTCTTGTGCGGGGGCGCGCCGTTGGGCACGAACAGCACATGATCGAGGGCGAACCGCGCGCGTGCCTCTTCGGCGACGAACAGATGCCCATAGTGGATCGGATCGAACGTGCCGCCCATGATGCCGAGCCGTTTGCCCGCATGCTGTTCCGTCGGCAGATCCGGCTCGATCACGGACATTGCAGAAATCGCATTCCGGTTTTGTCCACTTCAACACTGCCCAGGGTCGTCGTCACGCTGACGGCGAGCGTACGGACCGCTGCGCCCTGAAGAGGCTTTGTCAGCGCTTCCCAGGGCAGTTCGGCGACCAGAGTGCGTCCCTCGGTCTGCGTCTGCACCCTCGCGCCTGTGTTCGTCTCCGCAAGGTTCAGCCCCAGGTGCAGCACACAGTCTGCGGCTGGCGTCTCCTCGTGTGGCCCGAAGGCGCGCAGGCGGATCGTATAGACGAACCGCTTACTGATCGGCTGCCGGGTGTCCAGGCGCAGACGCAGCACGTCTCCAACCCGGCAGGCGTAGAGGGTGCGGATGTCACCTCCTCCTTGCAGATCGCGCAGTACGGTGTCGCGAGCCGGATCGAGCAGGACAGGCGGCAGATGCTCCCAGGCCTCTGCGTTGGAAGCGAGGCGCATGCCACTGGCAGGCACGACTGGCAACTGCATCTGCGGCAGGGTTCCGAAAATCTCGGTGCGGCGCGCAAAGGCGCTCAAAAACTCCTGCGCGATCTCGCACTGCGACGGATAGAGCGCAATGCTCTGCGCCTTACGGCGTGTCTGCGCCGGAGTGAGTTCACGCGTTTCCCAGCGGGTATCGACGGTGCGCATCTCGACGGGCGGCAGCAGAGGCGCGTCCGGATGCGCGCCTTGCGGCAGAGGCCAGTCGCCCCGGTGGACGAGATAGTAGCGCAGCCGCATCTGAACGGCCCAGCTCGCCTCCTTCGGATCCGCCTGCAGCTCCTGCACCGCGCGGGCCACGAAGGCGGCGGCGGCGGCATGGTCGGAGTGATCGTCGGCAGGATGCGTTACGGTGACGAGGGTCGGGTGGAAGGCACGGAGATTGGCCTTGATGTCGGCCAGCAGATCCTGGCCGCAGTAACGCGCGGTGCGGTTGAACGTGTTGGCGTAGGGCGAACGCTCCTGGTGGGTGAAGACCGAAGCGTAGGGGCTTTCCGGGGACCAATGTTCGTCCCAGAGCGCCATCAGGCCACGATCCGGATAGCCCAGAAACAGAATATCTTTTGGCTTGACGCCGAGCGCTTCCAATGCCGTATGGGACTCGCCCTGCCGCAACGCGGCAAAGCGGATATAGTCCTGCGGACCGATGCGCAGCGTCCGAGCCTGCCGCTCGACGGCAGTGCGAAAACCGTCGCCATTGGTCAGCATCACCGTCTGGACGGCGCCGCCTGCCGCTAGCGTCTGTTGGATGAGGCCGCCACAGCCCAGTGTCTCGTCGTCACAGTGCGGCGCGAAAACCAATAGGCGTTCAGGGTGGTTCGCAGTCGGCATCTCCGGCAAGCGCATGGCGCCGGTCGCCGCATAGACAGCGCGCTGCCGGTAGAAGAACGCTCCTCCTTCTCCCGCAAAATAGACGCAAGGCACCAGGAGGCCCGCAACGATCCACCGGGCGACGACACGCGCAGAGACAGGACGACGGGGCAAGTACTCCTCCTGAACCACGAACACATCCGCAGATGCGGGAAAGGGGCCGAACCCGGCTTCCTGCCGAATTCGCCCCTTTGGACA
The DNA here is from genome assembly GCA_043762265.1 of Chthonomonadaceae bacterium. GTDB lineage: Bacteria > Armatimonadota > Chthonomonadetes > Chthonomonadales > Chthonomonadaceae > JANXLO01. The sequence continues at coordinate 44,615 of JAYUMV010000239.1, forward strand.
CTAACCAGGCTTCGCACAGAAACGGAGCGAGAGGGATTCGAACCCTCGAAAGAGTTTCCCCTTTACACGATTTCCAATCGTGCTCCTTAGACCAACTCGGACATCACTCCACACTATCCATTCCATCCTCACCCGGTTTTCACTTCGGGTGGAATGTATCCCTGCACAATCCAATCCCTATTATATCATGCCGAGGCGTCGCTGTCAATGGAAAACGCCGAGCAGGAACAGGGAAACCGCCGTTATGCCCGCCCTTTCTTGCAAAGGAGGCAACTTCCGCCCTCCTCTTGACAACCGGCTTGAGACAGCCTATAATAAGGGTGTTCGAGCGCATGTACGAGGAGACAATACCGATTTTGTACGGTTCCCACGCACAATTTTATCCCAGGCAGGAGGCTTCGCCCGTGTCGGTTGATACCGGGTGTGGCGGCGTGATGTTACGTCGTCCAGCCTGCGCTCACGGCTCTTCCTAGCCGCCCGCTCTCCTCTGCCGGACCTTCGTAACCCACGCCGCTACCCTCTCAGCAGGGCAGGCGGTTTTTTGTCGTCCTCCCCTCTACGCTTTCCTATCACCTGATCTACCGCCCCAAACGAGGGCAGTCTATTTTAGTCCATCGAGGAGAACCCAACCCATGAACGAAGTCGCTCATGATTCGCTTTACGATCTGCGCCATAGCACGGCGCACCTGATGGCTCAAGCCATCGGAGAGCTTTTTCCCGGCGTGAAATACGCCATCGGCCCGCCCATCGAGGACGGCTTCTACTACGACCTGGAGTTCAAAGACCCGCTCAAGGAGGAGGACCTGACGCGGATCGAAGACAAGATGCGCGAGATCGCGGGGCGCAACCTGCCGATCGTGCGCGAGGAGAGAGAGCGCGCCGACGCCCGCGCCTTCGTAGCGGGTCTGGATCAGCCCTATAAGGTGGAACTGATCGACGATCTGCCGGAGGGCGAAGTCATCTCCTTCTACCGGCAGGGCGACTGGATCGACCTCTGCCGCGGCCCGCACCTGCCGAGCACGGGCTATATCAAGCACTTCAAGCTGCTCCATCTGGCCGGGGCCTACTGGCGCGGCAGCGAGAAGAACAAAATGCTTACGCGCGTCTACGGCACGGCATGGCCCACGAAACAGGAGCTCTACGACTACTTGCAGCGGCTGGAAGAGGCGAAACTGCGCGACCACCGCAAGCTGGGCAAGGAGTTGGGGCTGTTCGTGTTCGCACCGGAGGCGATCGGTTCGGGTATTCCCCTGTTCCTGCCGAAGGGCGAAATGCTGCGCCATACGATGGAGAGCTATGTGCGTGAGGTGCAGACGCGCTACGGCTATCAGCACGTCTGGACGGGTCATCTGGTGCGCGAAGACCTCTATAAGAAGAGCGGTCACTACGAGAACTACGCGGACGTCATGTTCCCGGCGATGAAGGACGAGGAGGCGGGCATCAACTACCGCCTCAAGCCGATGAACTGCCCGTCGCACATGACGCTCTTCAACTCCCAATACCACTCGTACCGGGATCTGCCGCTGCGCTACGCCGAGTTCGCGACGCTCTACCGCTACGAGAAGACGGGCGAACTGAACGGCCTGACGCGCGTGCGCGCCCTGACGCAGGACGACTGCCATATCTTCTGCACGGAGGACCAGATCGAGAGCGAGTTCGCGCTCGCCCTAAAACTGATCCGAGAGGTGCTGACGCGCTATGGCTTCACGGACTATCGGGTGCGTCTCTCCCTGAAGGGCGAGGAGCCGGGCGGCAAATACGTCGCCGACGACGAGAAGTGGACGAAAGCGACCAACGCCCTCCGCAGCGCTCTGGACGCCAACGAGGTCGAGTACATCGAAGCGCCCGGCGAGGCGGCCTTCTACGGCCCCAAAGCCGACTTCCTGACGAAGGACGCGCTCGGTCGCGAGTGGCAGATCTCCACGATCCAGGTGGACTTCATCCAGCCTGCCCGCCTCGGCTGCAAATACATCGACCACGAGAGCAACGAGCAGACGCCGGTCGTGCTGCATCGCGCTGTCACGGGCACGACGGAGCGGTTCCTCGGCGTCCTGATCGAGCAGTATGCGGGTGCATTCCCTTTCTGGCTGGCTCCCGAGCAGATCGCGATCATCCCCATCGCCGAGCGGCACTACGCCTATGCCAACGAGGTGGCTGAGCAGATCAAAGCCGCCGGTTTCCGTGTCAAGATGGACGACCGCAACGAAAAGATGGGCAAACGCATCCGCGAGTCGGAGATGCAGAAGATCCCGGTCATGCTGATCCTCGGCGACAAAGACATTGAGAACCAGACGGTCAGCGTACGCCGCCGCACCGAAGGTGACCTCGGCGCGATGTCCCTCGCCGATGCCCTCGCCCTCTTCACCCAGTACCGCGACGCTTGATCGTTGTCAGACCGCACAAACAGAGGAAGAGTCTCTTCCTCATGCCAAAGTAGAAGCGTGGATGCACAATCCTTATTGTTGTGCATCCAAGCTTCTACTTTCTTAGACCTGCCGCCACTTGCTGCCTGCTTCGACTCCTGCTATAATATCTGCATCTTAGGCTTTATGACGAGAATGTGGCCCTTGCCGAGGCAGGTATGAACGACGACCGGAAGCAAATTTTCTATAGGGAGAGATGTCTATGAAACGGATGTTTTTACTTCTTTGGTCGATGACCCTGCTCGTTATCGCATCGAAAGTACAGGCGCAGCAGTGGCAGTTTGTCGTCATGGGGGATGATCGGTCCGCATACAGGCAATCAGACACGAACATCTTCGCTGTCAATACGCCCGAGCTTTCGGCGTTGGCAACGGCAGTCACAGCGCAAAAACCGGAATTCGTGCTTTTTACAGGGGACCTCGCTTTTGGCTACACCGACAACTCAAAATGGTTCGAAGCGGGCCTGGAGCAGTGGTATGATGCGATGAAGCCGGTCTTCGATGCCAAAATCCCGGTCTATCCGGTGCGGGGTAATCACGATGCCGCCTGCGCTGAGAGCGCGACGATATGGACGCGGTTCATGGCAGCGCATCATATCGCTATCCCAAAGAATGGACCGTCTGGAGAGAAAGGCCTTACCTACTATTTCGATCATAACAATGCGCGGGTGATCGGGCTCGACGATTATCAGGGACAGAGCTTTCCCGGCGAATTCGCTCCTGCCGCACATGCCTTTCCCCATATCGTGGACAACCGCTGGCTGAAAAGCTTGCCGCCACCCAAACCTGCCACTCACGTCTTCGCCTTCAGCCATGAAATGCCGTTTCGAACGGGGTCGCATGCGGACTGCCTGAACTCGAACGCGACTGTACGCGATCAAATGATGGAGACACTGTTTGCGATGGGGGCACGTGCTTTCCTGGCAGGTCACGACCACGATTACGATCTGATCTCGGTCGTCGATCCGAACGATGTGACGGGCAATACGGCCATGCTGCAGATGGTCGCGGGGACAGCGGGCGCTCCGTTCTATTCCACCGTAAACCGCTCGGGCAACGCGTGGCCGCTGAAGGCGCACGGACACTGGACTATGACCTATGGCTATGTGCTGGTTCAGATAGACGGCTCGAAGGCTACCCTGATCTTCTATGGCAGAGATACTATGGCGAATCCACCCGAGAAATCCTATACGGAAAAACAGCGCGTTTCGTATGATGTCACAGCAGTCCCACCGGTTTTCACCTATGTTCCGGATCTGAAAGGGAATGTGAACATCGAAGACGGCACTCCATTGATCCCGAAAACCCCTTAAGACACGACTTTGCAGAGAGGGACCGGGGATGAAATCCTGGTCCCTATAGCTTAAAGTTTTCCTTTACCGACGCTTCCTCCTGTGGACCTGGCAACCCAGTCGGTATCGATCCCCTTCGCCATCAGCAGTTCAGACAACTGCCCCACATGGCCCTGGATATGGCGCAGGTTCATAAGTTGATGGGACAGTTTGCCCATGTTCTTATACCATGAAAAGCCCGTCTCGCCAGCGGCGAGGTCGAGATGATCGACGGTCACATGGCCTCCGGACACTTTTCCACACACTCCGCGAGCATCGCCAGCCCGGCATGGTACTGCTCCTTAAGCGGCTGTCGCATCTTCCCATCTCCTGGATAAGTTTCCACTCTCTTTCGCCTCCTTTCGGTTGTGTACCTCCTTTTATCACTCCGGCTGAGCAGAAGCAAGGCGGAAAGGATTTGATTCGTAGCGCGTCGAAGAGAGGACGCAGGTCTGTTCTCGAAATCACGAAATTCAGACAGTTCATTCTATGCGAACAAAGATATGCAGTTTCAGTGAAAAGGAGAACGGATTGTCTACGCTGATCGCGCAGAAGTTGGAGCAGGCCGGGCGGCTGGTGGCGGCCTCGGGGGTCGATGTCTGGCTGACCTTTGTACGGGAGACAGGTGGGGGCGGCGATCCGGTCCTGCCTTTTCTGGTCGCCGGAGGGCTGACCTGGCAGACCGCTCTGCTCGTCGCTTCCGGCGGCGAGCGGGTCGCGGTAATCGGAAACTACGACGCCGATCCGCTCGTCGCCTCGGGCCATTGGACCGAAGTCGTGCCCTATGTGCAGGGCATTCGTGCGCCGTTGCTTTCGGCGCTGGATCGCTTGATCCCGGCGAACGTCACGACGCCCCGCATCGCCGTCAACTACTCCCTTAACGACGATAAGGCGGACGGCCTCTCCCACGGGATGTATCTGCTCTTGACCGACTATCTCCGTGGCACCCGCTTCGAGCACAGCCTGGAAAGCGCGGAAGAGATCGTGATGGCGCTGCGGTCGCAAAAGGTGCTGGAGGAGATCGCACGCATGCGCGGCGCGATCGCAGCCACGGAAGCCTTGTTCGCCGAAGTGGGTGTGTTTGCTGCACCGGGACGCACCGAACGCGAAATCTACGGTTTTGTGCAGGCCCGCATCGATGCGCTCGGGCTAGGCTACGCCTGGGATCGGCACGGCGACCCGATCGTCAACAGCGGCCCGGACTCGATGATAGGCCACGGCGTCCCCTCTGCCTCCATCGCGATTGCGCCAGGACATATCTTCCACATCGACCTCGGCGTGATCCGCGAGGGCTACAGTTCCGACATCCAGCGCTGCTGGTATGTACCGCATTCCGGAGAGACCGACCTGCCTGCCGATGTCCGGAAGGCACTTGAAGCCGTGACCGGAGCGATCGCGGCGGGCGCGCGGGCGCTCCAACCGGGTGTGGCTGGCTGGCAGGTCGATGCCGCCGCACGTGCGTTCCTGATGGCTGCGGGCTATCCGGAATACCTCCACGCCTTCGGGCACCAGGTGGGCCAGGTCGCGCACGACGGCGGATCGATTCTGGGTCCGACCTGGGAGCGATACGGCCAAACGCCTTTTCTGCCCATTCGGAAAGACCAGGTCTATACTCTGGAACTCGGCGTGATGGTCGAAGGCCGGGGCTATCTCGGCCTGGAAGAGATGGTCCTCGTGACCGCAGAAGGGGTGGAATGGTTGACCACACCGCAACGCACCCTGCCGATGCTGCTCTAAACCCCGGATCGAACCGACGTTCAGACTACGAAATAGAAAGTGAAGGAGAAGACCATGAAAATACTGATTATCGGCGGCACGGTGTTCCTGGGGCGCGCACTGGTCGAGGCGGCGCTCGCGCGCGGGCACGACGTCACCCTCTTCAACCGGGGGCAGCACAATCCTGACCTGTTTCCAGAAGTGGAAAAGCTCCGGGGCGACCGTGATGGGCAGATGGAAGCGCTGAAGGGCCGCAAGTGGGACGCCGCCATCGATACCTGCGGCTACTTTCCGCGCGTGGTACGACAGTCGGCGCAACTTCTGGCCGATGCGGTCGGACACTACACCTTTATCTCCAGCATCTCGGCCTACTCCAACTTTCGCGAGTCCTGGGACGAAAACGGCCCCCTGGGCCAGATGGACCTGGAGGAGGCGGAAGCCGCGACTGCCATCACCGGCGAGACCTACGGACCGCTCAAAGTGTTGTGCGAACAGACCGTGGAGGAGGCTCTGCCCGGACGCACCCTTGTGCTGCGCCCTGGACTGATCAACGGCCCCTTCGATCCTTCCGACCGCTTTACCTACTGGCCAGCACGCGTTGCGCGAGGCGGCAAAGCGCTTGTGCCAGGCGACGGGGAGATGCGTGTGGAGATCATCGATGTGCGCGACCTGGCGGAATGGAATATTCGGCTTGTGGAAGAGAACAAGACCGGTATCTACAACACGACTGGCCCGGACTATCCGCTGACCATGCAAAGTATGCTGGAGACCTGCAAGGCGGAAACCGGAAGCGATGCGGAGTTTGTCTATGTGTCGGGAGAGTTCCTGAAAGAGCATGAGATCGATGCGAATCGCGTCAGTTGCTGGTGGATCCCTGCGGACGACGAGGACTATCGCTACTTCTGCGACGTGAACTGCAAAAAGGCGCATGCGGATGGCCTGACCTTCCGACCCCTCGCAGAGACGGCGCGCGACACCCGCCTGTGGGCAGCCACCCGTCCGGCAGACTGGACCTGGCGGGCCGGACTGACTCCGGAAAAAGAGGCCGCTCTGTTGGAAGCCTGGAGCAACCGCGCCTGACAATCAACGCCGGAATTGGTTGGGACTTTCAGCATAGGCGACCAGGCAAAATCCAAATCGTCCCGCTTCGTGAACCAGCGATATTTCGGCAAGGTGTGTACTTTCTTTCTATTCTTTACTATGGAAGGATTATTCTTATCCTCTGGTGAAGAAACCCTCATACGCTAGTAATCACTTCATTTTTCAACGAGGAGGCAGTACCATGTCGGAAGACAAACGGATAGATCGGCGTTCTCTCATTAAGGGCGCGTTGGGAGCAGGAGCAGGAGCAGCGCTGTTCAACGTCGTTCCCGCCTCAGCGCTGGGACTGGGCGGCCATGTCGCTCCGAGCAACCGGATCGTGATGGGCTGTATTGGGGTCGGCGGGCAGGGTTCCGGCAACATGGGCACCTTTCTGAACATGCCGGACACCCAGATCGTCGCGGTCTGCGACGTCGATAAGAACCGGCTGGCTGGCGCAAAGAAGACCGTCGATCAGCATTACAGCAATGCGAGTTGTGCCGCTTACGGAGATTTCCGGGAACTGCTCAGCCGCAAAGATCTGGATGCCCTCTCCCTGGCCACTCCTGACCACTGGCACGCTATTCCGGCCATCACAGCGCTGAATGCCGGCCTCGATGTCTATGGGGAGAAACCGGTCTCGCACTGCCTCGCCGAGGGGCGCGCGATGGCGGATGCGCAGAAAAAGAACAACCGGATCTGGCAGACCGGAAGCTGGCAACGCTCTCAGAGCCATTTCCGCACGGCCTGCGAACTGGTGCGCAACGGACGTATCGGCAAGGTAGCCCGGATCGAGGTCGGCCTGCCGACCGGCAGCGCACATGGCCCGGTGACGTTCAAAGACCCGCCTCCGGAACTCGACTACGAATTCTGGGTCGGCCCCTCACGCATGGCCCCCTACTGCGACGACCGCACCCACTATCAGTGGCGCTGGCAGCTCGACTACGGCGGCGGGCAGATGATGGACTGGATCGGCCACCACGCCGACATCGCGAACTGGGGCATGGGCTGGGACAGCACCGGCCCGCTGACCGTCGAAGGCAAAGGCGAATATCCGACCGAGGGAATCTGGAACGCGGCGACGACCTACCACTTTATTGCCACCTATCCGGGTGGAATCGAGATGCATGTCGCCAACGGCGGTAATGCGAACATTCGCAGCGGCACGAAGTGGATCGGCGAGAACGGTCAGTGGATCTGGGTGGATCGCGGCGGTCTGGAAGCCAGTTCGAAAACCATTCTCGAAGAGAAGGTCGGCCCGAACGAGACCCAACTATTCCGTAGCCCCGGCCACTGGCGTGAGTTCCTGGATAGCGTGAAAAGCCGTCGTCCGACGATCACGCCTCTGGAGACCGGTCACCGCGCAGCCTCCATCGGTCATCTCGGTCAGATCGCCATGCTGACCGGCCGTAAGCTGCACTGGAACCCGGAGACCGAACAGTTCCAGGACGACGCGACCGCGACCCACATGCTCTCCACGCCGATGCGCGCCCCCTGGCACGTCTAAGAGTGTGTTTAGCAAATCCCACGACCGGGATCTCTATCCTGTCCCTCCTGTTCCTCCTGTCCAAAGAAATGCATTGAGACAGGAGGAACAGGAGGGGAATGCAGGGTTTGTTCAACACGCATTAGGCCTTAGTAATTGCTGCGCTTTACTCCCCGACCCGTTCTGGCCGCCGACACAGCGCCCGTCGGGCCTCTGTACGCGGGAGGCGACACCCATTTTCCGAAAGGACACGCAGGCATGAAGCCGATCCCTCGCATCGCGACAGCGTTGACGCTGACCGCACTGGTTGCCGGAACCCCGTTCTCCGCCTCTGCCGGAGGCCGCCGTGGCCAGGACAACGCATTTGAACAACTGAAGGCGTACGATTTCCAGAAATACGCTCCCGTCACGGCGATCCGCAACATGATCGTGGAAGCACAGAACGACAAAGCCAAAACGGCGGACATCGAGCAGCATCTCATCGGGGTTCTGGAAGATGCGAATGCTACCTTTGCCGGCAAGCAGGAGGCTTGTCGCTTCCTCTGGATCATCGGCACCGGGCGCTCCGTGCCCGTACTGGCGAAGATGCTGACCGATCCGAAACAGTCCGATATCGCGCGCTATGCGCTGGAACGCAATGCGGACCCCTCCGCCGCGAAGGCGCTAAGAGCGGCCCTCGCGACCACCAAGAACTTTCCCCTGATCGGCGTGATCAACTCGGAAGGCGATCGGGGCGACGCGGAGGCGGTAGGTGCTTTGAAAGCGTTCTCCACAAATACGGACCCACTCGTTGCGGAGGCGGCGATCAGCGCGCTTGGCAAGATCGGGACGGCGAACGCGCTGGCCGCTCTGCGCGCGCTGCCCGCTTCCAATCTGCCTGCCGCGAGGGCTACTCTGCACATCGCCGAACATTTCGCGGCGACCGGGAAGACAGCGGAGGCGACCAAAATCTACGACGGGCTTACTACTGAGAGCAAACCGCCGCAGATTCGGGGCGAGGCGCTGCGCGGCCTGTCGGTCCTGCAGTCGCCGCATGCGACTCCGGTCGCGATTGCGTTCCTGAAATCCACCGATCCCTATCTGGAAGAGGTCGGGGCGCGCACTACCGGCTCGATGTCCGACCCACAGACCACCAAAACCGTTCTCGGCCTCTACCCTAGTTTGCCTCCCGCGCCACAGGCCGTTCTGCTGACGGCATGGGGCGAGCGAAAGGAGATGGCGGCGGCTTCGGTGGTCGAAACATCGCTCCAGAGCGCGGATCCCCAGGTGCGCGGGGCGGCCATTCTCGCTCTGTCTCGCATCGGCGGCGGTAAAGCGGTGCCGACACTGGTCAACATCGCGCGGAAGGGTGAAGGAGAGGACCGACGGATCGCACGTGAGAGCCTGGAGAGCATGCCGGGCACAGAGGCCGAACAGGCGATCCTCCAGACAGCGCTCAAAGGCGCGCCCGCTGACCGTGCGCTGGTGATGGGCATCCTCGCGGAGCGCCCTTCTCCGGCAATGACAGCGGCGCTGCTGGAAGCGATCAACGGTTCGGATTCGGCGGTTGCGGTCGAAGCAGCGCGCGCGCTGGGCCGCACCGGAGGAATGAAAGAGCATGCCGCGCTGCTGAAAGTGGTCGTGACGACTCGCGACGTCGATATCCGCGATGCCGCCCGCGATTCGGTCGTCAATATCGGCACGCGCCTCGGCGACCGGGACGCAGCGGCCGCGCCCGTTCTGGCCGCCCTGCCGGGAACCGCAGGAGCGACGAAAGCCGCACTGCTTGCCATTCTGGCAGGCACGGGAGGAGATCGCGCTTTGGAGGAGTTGACGCAATCGGCCAACTCCACGGATGCGGAAGTCAAGCAGGCTGCCGTCTCGCTTCTGGCCGAATCGTGGGGGGATACGCGCCCGCTGCCGACCTTACAGTATGTCGCCAAAACCTCCGCCGACAAGTCGCTGCGGATCGAAGCGGTCCGGGGCTATCTGCGCCTCGTCGGGCAGGAAGAAAAGATGCCCGCCGATCAGAAGGTGTCGAAGATCGCGGCCATCCTCCCCTTGGCCGAACGGCCGGAAGAGAAGCGTCAGGCGCTGAGTGTGCTGCGCGAATGTAGGCTCTCGACCTCCGTCGAGCAGGCCGCCACCCTCCTCGACAACCCGGCGGTCGCCTCAGATGCCGCCGACACCATCCTCTACCTCGCCACGATGCAGAAAAAGAACAACCGATCCCTGTCTGCCGTGCGCGGCGCAGCCACGACGGCCGCGCTCAACAAGATCCTTCAGACCGGGCAGGCCAACCAGAAACAACTCGCTCAACAGATCAAAGACGGCACCAAGTTCTAAACCAGACGGCCCTGATATGCCTTCTTGTTAGTCTGTGTGCCGGTCTAAAGGCCGGTGCACAGACTTTGAACAGAACGTAGTGCCGTTCCAACCGTCCGATGTATTTTTCGTCCGCTACCACATTTATAAAATAGTCTCTCGTTGCGTATCACGGTAATGGATCGAGTCTCACTCACCGCGATTTCACGAAACCGAGAAGCAGATGCGCACATTTCCATCGTTCAACTTCCTCATAGACCCCTGACTCTCAATATCAAGGCGACGTTCGACACTGCAACTCCTTTGTCCTGTCGGATCGATCGAATGCTCAACTTGGCAAGGGCATGAACCTTTTGCGATCACTCCAGAACCAACACGACAATACCGATGCACAGGGGTTCCGGCGTTTGGGTGTCGCTGCCGGACGGTGAGGCGGGGTCGTTACGCAGCGGGATGGCGAGCGGGTAACCCTATTGTTGACCGCTTCGTCTAAGGGCCAGATGTCATCGCATCCTCGAAGCGACGCCCTGTCCTATGGCGCTGTCTTGAGCTACTATGAAGTGATAGGAGAGTTTCATGAGATCGATCATTACCCCCCTGGGCTTATCCCTTGCCGCATGCGGACTGCTCGCGCTGATCCCCGGCGGTGCACACGCGCAGAGCCAGAAAGTGGCGGGTAAGCCGGTGCAGAAGGCGATTCCGGCGGGCATTGGGTTCGTCAAGAAGGGCGCGACATCTGTCAGCTTGAAACCTCTGAGCGCACACGTCACGAAGGGACTGGCCTGGCTGGTGAAGTCTCAGCTCGACAATGGCGGTTGGGGCCAGGGCGAAGAGTCAGAAGCGATGGGCCGTGGGCTGGCGCTCAAGGACAAACCCAGCGTGGCGGACACCTGTATGGCGACGATGGCGCTGCTGCGTTCCGGCAGCACACCGAGTTCGGGCGAGTATGCAAAGAGCATCCGCCATGGCATCGAGTACGTCTGCGCCGAAATCGAAGAGTCGGATAAGAGCTCGCTCTACATCACCAGCAACCGTTCGACACGCATACAGATCAAACTTGTCCCCTACATCGATACCTTCGGCTCCGAACCGAGAACTACGCCCGTGGCCAGTTTGCCGACGCGTCGAAGTCCGGCAGTGCGGCGGGAATGTCCGGGAGCGGCGGGTTCGCCGGGGGAATGGGGGGACGTGGGAGAGTGATAAGCGGGAGGGCTGTCTCCGCAAAAGGAGACGCCGGAGTCTCTCTCTATTCGACCTCGGCAGATCTCGCGACCCTCCAGAACTCGGACGATACGAATAAAGCCCTGGAACAGAAGGCTCAGAATCAACTGAAGACCGCCAAAACCGCCAAGGTCAACGGCGTCCAGAATCAGGACGGCACCTGGTCCGGCTCCCACTGTATCACTGGCCGTACCGTCTGTACTGCCGCCGCCCTCATGGTGCTGATGGTGGATCGCGCTCGAACCCCGGTCGTCCTGAAACTCAAACCGATCACCGTCGGAAGGAAATAGCCGTGCGGCGTCTGCTCCTCATGGCTCTCTGTCTATCGCTCTCCCTGCTGGCTGCGGCGCAATCGGCGGGGAAAGCGGCGCCTGCTCCTGCTCTCGTCTCTCGGATCGATCTTGCCCTGGCAAGCGCCGCGCGCTGCCTCATCAAACGCCAGTCTCCAGATGGCGCCTGGCGTTCGCAGACCTATGGCTTTTTGAAGGACGGCCCCTCGCTGACGCCCCTTATCGCCAATGCCCTCTACTTCCTCCCCCAGGGCGGCAAGGATTCGCGCAAGGCGTTTGCGCAGGGCGCCGCCTACCTCGCAGGCTTGGTCGGGAAAGAAGGCGGTATCCAGACGGGAGAGAGCGGCTTGAACTTCCCGGTCCTCACGGCGGCCTCCGCTTGCCGTGTCCTGGAGCTTGCGGAACCCACCGCGCGGAATCGACACGCACGGGACGGCTGGTGGAACTATTTGAAGTCGTATCGGCTGAACCGTGATCTGGGCTGGCAGCCGGAGAACCCGGAGTTCGGCGGCTGGGACTTCTCGCTGTCGCCGCCTCAGAAACCGGCCCCAGGTCAACCCAAAGAGCGGTTCTGCGAGTCCAATCTGGTCGCCACGGTCTTTGCGATCGCCGCCGTGCGTTCGGTAAAGCTGCCTGCAAGCGATCCGACCTACGCAGAAATCCTGACCTTTGTGCAGCGCTGCCAGAACTTCTCCGGCGACCCCGTAAAGTCCGATCCGAAATTCGACGACGGCGGTTTCTTCTTTATTCCGGGAGATCCTCTCCAGAACAAGGCGGGCGTTGCGGGCAAAGATCGATTCGGCAAGGAGCGTTATCTCTCCTATGGCAGTATGACTGCCGACGGCATACGCGCGATGATCCGCTGCGGCCTGCCGCTCGACCATCCGCGTGTCGTGGCGGCCCGTCGATGGCTGGAACGGAATTTCACCGCACAAGCGCATCCGGGTAAATTCCTGCCTGACCGTCAGATCCTCGGCAAAGCGACCTACTACTACTACGGCTGGGCAGTCGCGCATGCCTTTCTCGCGCTGAACCTCCATGTGATCGAAACGAAGACCGGCAAGGTCCGTTGGGCGAAGGCCTTAGCGGAGGAGCTGCTGCAACGCCGGAAGGCCGACGGCTCCTGGCAAAACCGGCTTACCGCCTCCAACGAAGACGATCCTCTTATCGCCACCTCCTGGGCCGCCTCCGCCCTGGCGATCTGTCGCGCAGACCTCTCCCCCTCCCCGCCGTCTACTCCCTGATGTTGCAGTAGGCTCCGGATAGTTCGACTTTCTGAATCCACCTTTTTCACGCTGCCGGAGCTACGGCAGTATCCCCTGTCCCTCACGGATGGTGAGGCAACGGTCCATCGGAATCGAACTTAGACGATCCGTCCGCCCGCTCGGCCACTGGATCGTCAGCGCCTCCAGTCTCGCCGCCGCTCCCAGACCGAAGTGCACGCGCGGATCGCTGCTGGACATATAGGATCCGTCCGCATGACAGAGGCGGGTCAGACGACGTCCGTCGACCTGCGCCGTCACGACCGCGCCGTATCCGTCCCGGTTGCTTTTGACCCCGATCAGCCGGACCTCCAGCCAGTGCGAAGCCGTTTTCACCTCGTTGTGCAGCAGCAACGGACGGCCTTCGCTGTCCACGACCAGAAGATCGACCCGGCCATCGTTATCATAGTCGCCGATGGCAAGTCCGCGGCCGACGATCTTACGCGCGAAGTCCGGCCCTGCCTGTCGGCTCATCTCTTCGAACGTGATGCGTCCGTCCTGACCGGTTCCCCGGTTCCGCAAGAGTTGCATTGTCTGACGATAGGCCGTGCCCGCATCGAACTCGGCGATATTGTCCTGTACATGCCCGTTCGCGGTGGCGATGTCCAGCCAGCCATCGTTGTCGTAGTCGAAGAACTTGCACCCAAAGGCCACGTTGGGGACGGTGGCGGCGCCTAGGCCGGTCGGGTAGGAGACGTCGGTAAACAGGCCGCCGCCTTCATTGTGATAGAGACACTTCGGCTCATTCTGAAAGGTGGCTACGAACAGATCAAACCGACCGTCGTTGTCGTAGTCGCCCCAATCCACTCCCATGCCGCCATGGACATTGCCTTCCCGATCATAGGCGGTACCGGACAACGTGCCCACATTGACAAAATTTCCCGCCACTTGATTTTGCAGCAGGTCGCCCTGGGCCTCGTCGTTGGCGAAGGCGATCCCCTGCCGCCCCGAACTCTCATAGTCACATGCCGCTACGCCCAACCCTCTTCCGGTCACCATGGTGAGCGGGACAGGAGGATCGAAGCGGCCCTCACCGCGATTGCGGAACATCACCGCCTTGATTGGCGTGTACTGGCGCGGGGCGCAGGAGGTCAGGAGAGAGGCGCCTTGCAGACTTTTCTGTTCGCACAGTTGGGGAATGCCCGCCCCTTGGGCAAAGCGGGCATAGTTGGCGACGATCAGGTCGAGCCTGCCGGAGCCGGGGGCCGTCTCGACGAACGTTGCAGACGTACCCCACGGCTGCGCCTGGAGAGGTATGGGCCGAAAACCGCGTCCCGCCTCGTTATGCAACAGAACTCCGCCCTGGTACGCGGTGAGATAGATGTCGTCGTAACCGTCGTTGTCGTAATCGCCGATGGCACAGCCCAGGAAGTGGCCCTTAAGCTTGTCCAAGCCGGTTTCGTGTGTCACCTCCGTGAAATGCCCCTTGCCGTCGCCGTGATAGAGCGCCGGATGGGGACCGACCAGCAGGATATCCAGGTTACCGTCGTGGTCGTAGTCCAGGAAGGCGCAGCCGTTGCCGATGGTCTGCAGGATGTTCAGAGGCCGTGCGCCGGGGATAGCCCAGACGTAGCGCAGCCCGGCGGTCTCGGCGACATCGCGGAACAGAGGCGCCGCCTGCCCGGTGTTTGCCGACCCGGTGTTTTTCGGTGTGATGTTTGCCGGCTTGGCGCTTGTTGGGGGGCTTGTCCTGCTGTTGTGACACCCCGCCGCGACGAGGGCGACGCCTATCGCCAGCACACCGGCGCAAAGACGCATGCGAGAGGCTGCCCGCGATATGTGCCCGGTGGTCCTCATATCGGCGCTCCCCAGCGCTGCGCCCACCGCCGAAGGAGTTCGCGCCGACAGCCTCGCGTTTGTAGAAGAGCAATTTGTAGAAGAACCGTGTGTACCATAGCAGCCTCCTGCATCGGCGACCCGCTTTCGTTCGTTCAAGAGAGTGAAGGGTGACATGAGCCGCGCCTGGGACCAACCACGATACGCGTCGTTGCGGCTATCATGCAAAGTGTACCTCACATTCCCGCACATTCCTGCCTCGATCGAAGTCCGCCCGCGCCCGCCGGAAACCGCAATATTAAAAAAAAATCCAAAAAGTATTGACAAACAAAAGGCGTTGTGATATGCTTCCCAAAACACCATATGAAACGTTACATATAAGGAGAGATCACGGCCCTCGGACGGAGTTCCAGCTGCAGATTGTGCCGCGTCTATCTGGTTGCACTGTTTCGAGCGATTGAGAGACTCATGGCTATCAGACTGCGTGACATCGCTACCAAACTGAACTTATCGCCAAGCCTCGTGTCCGGCGTACTCAACGACCGTGCGGGTGTCTGGGCATCGGCAGAGACACGCGAGCGTATCCATCGAACGGCGCGCGAACTGGGCTACCGTCCCCATGCTGCAGCGCGAGCGCTGCGCAGCGGCAAGACCGAAAAGGTCGCTCTGGTCTATATCAATCCGGCGGATGCCGCTTCCATCCCTTATGGCCAGGTGACGGAGGTGCTGGCGGTATGTTTGGGAGCGCACAACTATCAACTTCTGGTCTCCGTAGTGCCCAACCTGGAACGCTCTCTGTCCACGTTGCGGGATATGTTTCATACACGGGTCTGCGATGCCTTCATTTTATGGGGCGTGGAGCAGGAGGTCGCGATTCAGGGAGAACTGTTGCAGCAGCTTGGAGCTCCCTTTGTGGTCAAAGGCCACCATGAAGGAGAGCATCCGGACTGGCTTCAAATCGATTATCCCCATGAGGATATGATGGCAGTAGCGGTCGCCTATCTGGTCTGCCTGGGGCATCGCCGTATTGCGTACATAGGCTATCCCTTCCAGCATATCTTTTGTCAGCGGCTGGTGGGGGGTTACCTCAGCGCGATGCGCGCGAAACTGGAGGCGGAGGTGCCTTCCGACTACGTTTTCGAGGACTGCGGCTCGGTACAGGCGGCAGAAGAGCAGATGATGCGCTGGCTTGCCATGACGGAAGCGGGCCGCCCGACCGCCCTGGTCTGCGGTGCAAACCGGTGGTCCTGGCATGGTGTCGAGAAGGCACTGGCCGAAAGAGAGCGTCGCCTGGGATGGGAGAAAGACGATTTTTGTATGGTCGGCAACATTGAACCCGGCGATCAACTGCTCTTCGGCGGCGCGATGACATTTCAGGGAGTCGGCCTGCCGCAACTCGCTCAGGAGATGACCACGCGACTGCTGATACCTCTGCTTACCGGACAATCACCAGAGACCAGCATCGTCCGTCTGCATCCCGAACTGGCTCCGACGCAGAGCATGCGTTTGCCGCATCCGAATTCGCGTGCCGACGGATCTCGCCATCGTGGTTTTTGACGGGGCGATGATTGTTACCGGCCGACTTAATCGATCCTGTCGTTTTAGTGTTCTGTGCCATCGATGCAATATACGACAGCATGAAGGAGGTGAGACCTAGCAAAAGAAACAACGCACCAGAAATTCCGGTATCTTCAGACTACAACTATTCGATTCTATTCCCTACCAATCAAGGAGCCGACTGATGAAACAAAGAGGTTTTACACTCATCGAACTACTGGTTGTCATCGCTATTATCGCCATTCTTGCGGCGATTCTCTTCCCTGTCTTTGCTCAGGCACGCGGCAAGGCGCGACAGGCGTCCTGTACGTCCAATGTCAAGCAGCTTTCGCTGGGGTACATGATGTACGTGCAGGACTATGATGAGACCTTTCCGTTCTGGAACTGGGGCGATTCCTCCGGCGCTGGCAGCCGAACCCCCAACCACTTCGAGTCCTACTGGGTCAACGCCATCTATCCCTATGTCAAGAATGGCGCGGTCTTTGCCTGTCCCAGTGCCAACGACGATAGCACCGTTCGCCAGAACCTGCTATGGGGCTGGCTCAGCAGCGCCCAACTCCCCACCTCCGGTATCGTGCCCGCGCTGCTGGATGTGCCGATCAGCTACGGCATCAGCGAGCCGTTGGAGTCGGGCAACGTTTGCGGTCAAGACGGCAACCACAAAGGCTGTTCCGTAGCAAGCCTGCCGACACCCGCCAACACGATGATCGTGGCCGATTGCAACACCGGCCTTACCACCGGATGGAGCCCCAGCAGCTCCGACCCGAACGATCCGCTGCACCACTACATCATCTCTCGTGTTGCCTATCCCAACACCCCTCCGGGCTGCTGGGGCACTACCGCCACCTGCGGGGCCGCTCAGGTGGATGTAGGCGACCTTCGCTCCGACATCAACGCCAATTTCCCCTCCTTTGACAAGCAGACCCGCCACTCAGGCGGTAATACCATCGGGTATGCCGACGGGCATGTCAAGTTTCTCAAGGATAACCGTACTACCTGGGATCTATACACCGGATATACGGGGCCGGGCAGTTCGCTCTAACGAGTTCTGCGCTATCGCAGGGAACTCACTCCGCCGGCGCTTCACGCCGGCGGGGATATGTCGATGAGGAGACAGATGATGAAACAGAATGTACCGGCCACCGTGGGTGTGGTGATCGCAGTCATCATGGGGTTGTTGGTGGTGTTTTTTGGGTGGCGCAAGGTCTCAGGCAGCGATAACGATGTGACCCAGGAGTCGATCAAGCGTTATCAGGATATGTCCAAGCAGAGATTTGGGGACGGCTCCAACGGGGGAGGCCCTCAGCAGATGACGCATGGCGCCCCGCCCGCCAACAGCTCCAACAACCCGCCGGCCAACACCGCGGGCAATCCACAATAGCGCCAGACATCGTGCTCGGATCCGGATAGGGGGTCGTTCTCTCAAATGTGTCGGCGCCCACCAGAAAGCAACGAGGAAATGGTACACGTTTTTTGGCGTCGAAACGTGCCGACAGGGGGGATTTTCTGCCTCCTGGCGCTTTGCGGCTGCTCGCATCCTGCGGTGGTGCCCACACGCCCAACCTCTCCCCCTCCCACAGCGGCCGCATCGCCCCGGGTCGAAGCGCCTTCGGTCGCCCGACCGGTTACGCGCCAGGATCTCGATGCGGCGCTGCAGGCCGTGCATGCAGCCCCCCACAGCAGCGCTGCCTATCTGCGCCTCGCAGATGCCTATCTGGCGCTCGAACAGGGCGCGGACGGTGCGAATGCGCTGCGCCGGGCCGCCGAGCTTGACCCGCAGTCCCAGATTCCTCTTTTGGACCTGGCGCGCCTGTATAAGGAGGCGGGGAGGTATGAGGACCGCGAATGCAACGTTCTGCGTCGTCTGATCGCGCTTCACACGCAGAATTCGCTGGTCTACCTGCGCCTCGGCCAGATCTATCTGGGCCTCAACTGGCTGGAACCGGCGCGGCCCCTACTGGACACATCGCTCAAACTGAACCCAACCTCAACGCCAGGGCAGATAGAGATGGCGCACGCTCTATTTCTGAGAGGCAATGTGAATCAGGCTATCAGCTTACTGCAGGCCCTCCACCACAAGGCGGTCGGCGACACCGTTATTGCCAATCTCCTGGGCCAGTATCACCTTGCGATGCACGATTTTCCCGCAGCCGAGGCGGTTTTGCGGGAGACCCTGCGCCTTCAACCCTCCGATAGAGACCTTCAGGTAGAGTTAGCTTTCGTCCTGATGCAGCAGAACCGTCCCGAGGTTCTTCCCGAAGCCATCTCGCTGTTGCAGGGGGTCATCGCTTCGGGGCAGCGTCAGGTCGAAGGCTATACCTGGCTGGGACGCATCTATGAAAACCAGAACCGGACGGCGGAGGCGATCGTCTCCTACGAGAACGCGGTACGGCTGCAGCCTTCCTTCGAGAATGTCTCCATGGCCTTGGGACGGCTCTACCTGAGGCAGGGCAAGAAGCAGGACGGAGAGCGACTGGTACACTTCTATCAGGAGATCAAACAAAATTCCGCCGACTACTCCCTCACGCGCGAACTTCTGGCGCAGCACCCTGACGATGCGAAGGCACACGCCAAAGTCGCCGGGTGGTACATGCGCATGAAAGAGTATCAGAACGCGATTATGGAGTGGAAGAAAGTGCTGGAGTTGCGCCCCGGCGATGCGACCGCGCGCCGACAACTCATCACCGCACTTTCAGCTACAGGCAGGGTCACCGAGGCCAGGGCACTCTGATCAGGATGGCACGACAGACGTCATCACCCCGTCGCAACTCCGTCCGCCTGCTGGTTGGTCTATGGATCAGTGGGACGGTTTACGGTTGTGGAACGGCACCCCCTCCCCCCTCCGCATCCGGAGAGCATGCCGCCCAACAGAAGGCGCTGGCAGCCGACCGATCCGTCCGCTTTGTGGATATTTCCAAATCGGCTGGCATCCACTTCACGCATCAGAGTGCAAAGTCGAAGCACAAATATTTGATCGAGACGATGGGATCCGGGTGCGCCTTCCTCGACTACGATAGCGACGGCTGGCAAGATATCTTGTTGCTGAACAACACCCCGATGACAGGAGGAGCCGTAACGGGCAGCCCCCGGCTCGCACTGTATCACAACAATCACAACGGCACGTTCACCGACGTCACCGCCGGATCGGGGCTGGACAATGGACCGATGTATGCTATGGGCGTCGCCGTGGGGGACTACGATAACGACGGACGCGACGACATCTACATCAGTTGCGCGCTGGGACCAGGGCATCTGTTTCACAACGAGGGCCACGGCCGCTTTCGCGATGTCACACAGGAGGCAGGGGTCGCCAACAGCGGAATGTGGGGAACGAGCTGCATGTGGGTCGACTACGACCGCGACGGCCGGCTCGATCTGTTCGTCTGCAACTATGTTCCCTATCGTTCGTTGGCGGATGACGTACCATGCTATGCTGGCGATCCCCCGAGGAACGTCTATTGCGATCCTACCGCCTACCGTACAACGCACTGCACCCTCTACCATAATGAGGGACACGGCCGATTCAAGGATGTGACGCAGGCTTCGGGCCTTGGCGCTCTGGAGGGAAAATCGCTGGGCGTTGCGATGTGGGATACCACGGGAAGCGGTTGGCCCGACCTCTTCGTCGCGAATGATGGCAGCCCCACTTTTCTGCTCGCCAATGGGCGCAACGGCACCTTTAAGGAGAGCGGGATCGAGGCGGGAATCGCGATCATGGCGAACGGATCGGCGCCCAGTGGAATGGGGATCGATGCAGAGGACCTCTACAACGACGGAAGCTTCTGCCTGGTGATGAGCAACTTTCAGGGCAGAGGGTCGCTGCTTTTTCACGCAACTCAGCCCGGCGTGTTCATGGATGAAGGTAGTCTCTCCGGCGTCAGTCAGGCGACTGCCAGTGTCCTGGGATTCGGGGTGCTCGCCTGTGACTTCGACAACGACGGCTGGAAGGACCTTCTACAGGTCGATGGCCATGTCGACGACGATGTTGCCGAGCGCGAGACGGGCATCACCTACGCGCAGCCCACGCTGCTGCTCCGTAATAGGGGTGACCACCGCTTTACCGAAGTCGGGCTCAAGAGCGGCGCGCCGTTCGATCACAAGATCGTAGGGCGCGGATCCGCTTGGGGCGACATCGACAACGATGGCCGGCCGGACGTGCTGATCCTGCAGAACGATGGCGCAGCGCTCCTGTGGCATAACGAGACACCCACCAAAAACCACTGGGTCATGTTCAAGCTGATCGGCGTCAAGAGCAACCGCGACGGCATCGGCGCGATGGTGACGGTGACTACGCCCGGCATGACCCAGCGCACGATGGTGCGCGGCGGATCGAGCTACTGTTCTCAGAGCGACATGCGCGCCCACTTCGGCCTGGCAGACAGGACGACAGCCGAGGTCTCTATCCGCTGGCCATCGGGCATCGTGGACCGGATACCGAGGGTCTCTGCAGATCGAATCTGGACGGTGCGCGAAGGCGCAGGGAGGGTGGAGTGACGACGGCGCGAAAAGCAAGTCGTAAGGACAAGCGGCCAAACCGCCTCCGTCCGCTGCTGGTTGCACTGGCGGCAATCGCGCTGCTCTACCTGGCGCTGCTGCCGAAACTACGACTCATTCAAGCGGAGAACGAGCGCAGAGACCGCGAGATACAACGGCGCGAGACGGCGCTCTCTCAACCTGTGCCCCCGACCGATGCCCTGGATGCCGCTCGCGCCGCTGTCGCGAAATCGCCAGACGACCTGCACGCGAATATGACACTTGCGGGTGCGCTCGTGGCGGCCGGTAAACCGAACGAAGCGCTGGGCTATGCCCGGCAATGCGCCTTGCGGGAGCCAGGAAACGTGCCGGTGAACCTGGCGCTTGCCGATATCTACAAGCGTCTCCGGCGACACTATGAGGCAATGGAGATCTATCGCGCTCTCCTGAGGCTTTCCCCCGAAACGGTGGAGGCGGTCAACAGACTGAGCTGGTTGTACATCTCGTACGGTTGGACTACGGACGCGCGCGCGCTGCTCGAACCGACGGTGAAGGCGAATCCCGACGATCCTCACCTTGCGATCGAATTGGCCCTCACCTATCTGCAGACGCACGACTTCCAGCGGTGTGAGCAGATCCTCCTCAAGATCCGTCGAGACCATCCCACGGAGCCAGAGTTATGGAGTCCCCTGGTGGACCTCTATGTGAAGCGGAAACTCTTTCCCGAGGCAATCGCGGCGCTTCACGACTCCCTGAAGTTGCGACCGGGAGACTCCACTCTGACGGCCAGTCTGGCGGATGCATCCTTTGAATCGGGGGACGTTTCCGGCGCACGATCAAGCTGGCAGTCGATCCTATCGGGATCACCGAACGATGTGCCCGCCCACTACGGCCTCGCGGAGTGTTACCGCAAGAGCGGGAAGACGGTGGAGGCGGTCCGCGAACTGGAGACGGTGATGCGCCTCGATCCGGACTATAAGGCGTCGAAGTTAATGCTGGGGCAACTCTATCTGCGTACCGGTCGCGCCACCGAGGGTGGAAAACTGTTGCGTGAATATCAGGAGGAGCAAGCCCAATCGCGCGAGTATGCACGCATCTCTCTGCTGCTTGCCTCCCGGTCCCGCGATCCCGCCGCCCACTTCGAGATGGCCAGGCACTACGCAGCCTCGGGCAAACCGGAGCGGGCGGTCGTCGAACTCCATCGCGCTCTGGAACTGAACCCAAAGCTTGACGACGCGCGGAAGATGCTGGTCGACCTGGAGCAGCAATCCACTCTACGATAGTTCCATCCCTATCGTGTTTTTCGGCCAGAAGTAGCCGTTAATCTCCCCTGACCGTAAGAACGTTGCCCGACCGAACATTTTTCTTGACAGGGTTCGGGAAGCGTGTTATAATAGGGATACAGTCCCATATGGGGAAGAAGTGAACAGAGGGTAGA
>JAYUMV010000240.1:0-3594 GCA_043762265.1 Chthonomonadaceae bacterium
CCGCGTTGCCCGCATTGACGCTGCCGCCATACTGGACGCGAACCGCTTCCGCTGTCGCTGCACCGTAGAGCCTGCCGACCGTGTGTCGCACCACACCGCAGACGCGATCCGCCTCGTCTGCCGCGCAGACCTCGCCGGTACCGATGGCCCAGACCGGTTCGTAAGCGAAGATCAGTCGCGCCGCATCTTCTGCCGGAACCTCTTCGAGCGCCGCCATCACCTGCCCGGAGACGACCACGTCGGTATCTCCCGAGTGTCGCTCGGCCTGGGTCTCTCCCACGCAGCAGATGGGAGTCAGTCCTGCCGCCTGCGCCGCACGCAGCTTGCGATTGACGACGGTGTCCTTCTCCCCGAAGTAGGCGAGAATGTCGGCGTCGAAATCCGGCTCCGGCACACCGAAGCGACCGCGCCGCTCCGAATGGCCCACGATGGCGTAGCGACAGCCAAGTTCCCGCAGCATCGGCGCGGAGATCTGGCCGGTGTACGCGCCCTTGTCTTTCCAGAAGACATCCTGCGAGCCCAGTGCGATGCCGGTGCCCGCCAGCGACTCTCCGACCGCCGAGAGGGCGGTAAAGGGCGGGCAGATCACGACCGCCACGCCGCTCGCGATCTCCAGCCGACCCAACAACTCGCCGACAAGCCGCTCCGCTTCCGACTGAGTACAGTTCAACTTCCAGTTGCCCGCAATCACGATCTGACGCATGTTATCTCCTTCCGAAAAAGAACTATTTGTCGAGCAGCGCGGCGACGCCGGGAAGGGGTTTGCCTTCCAGGAACTCCAGGGAGGCGCCGCCGCCGGTGGAGATATGGGTCATCTTGTCGCCATAGCCGAGCTGGACGACCGCCGCTGCCGAGTCGCCGCCACCGATGATGGTGATCGCGCCGGACTCCGCGAGGGCCTTCGCAACGCCACGAGTGCCTTCCGCGAACTTGCTGAACTCGAAGATGCCCATCGGGCCGTTCCAGACGACCGTGCCTGCGCCCTTGATGGCCGCGCCGAACTTCTCGATGGTCTTCGGGCCGATGTCCGCGCCTTCCCAATCGGAGGGGATCGCATCGACGGAGACGGTTTTGGTCTCGCAAGCGGCCTCGCCGACATCGAACGGGTTCTTGCTGGTGACGATCACATCTTCGGGCAGCAGAATCTTGTCGCCTGCGGTCGCCAAAATCTCTTTGCAGAATTCGATGTTCGCCTGATCCAGGAGCGATTTGCCGATCTCTTTGCCCTGCGCCTTCAGGAAGGTGTAGGCCATGCCGCCGCCGATGATGAGCGTATCGACCTTGCCGAGCAGTTCCTTGATGACGCCGATCTTGTCTTTGACCTTCGCGCCGCCGAGGATGGAGACGAAGGGACGTTTCGGCTCGGTGAGCGCGCTGCCGAGATATTCGAGTTCTTTCTCCATCAGGAAGCCTGCGACCGCCGGAATGAAGTGCGCGACGCCCTCGGTGGAGGCGTGGGCGCGGTGCGCGGTGCCGAACGCGTCGTTGACATAGAGCTGCGCCAGGCGGGCAAGGCGATCCGCGAACTCGGGATCGTTCTTCTCCTCTTCCGGGTAGAAGCGCACATTCTCCAGCATCACCACATCGCCGTCTTCGAGGGCGAAGATGGTCTCTTCGGTCTCGTCGGCGAGAATGTCGTCCATCAGAGGCACATCTTTGCCAAGCAGGATGGAGAGGCGCTCCGAGACCGGCTCCAGCGTGTACTTCGGGGTCACGCCCTTCGGTCGGCCGAGGTGCGAGACCAGAATGGTTTTCGCGCCGTGTGCGATCAGGTATTGAATAGTCGGCAGCGCCGCGACGATGCGGGTGTCGTCAGTGATCTTGCCGGTCTCGTCCTGCGGCACATTGAAATCGACTCGCACGAGTACGCGCTTGCCAGTCACATCAATATCATTCAGGGTTTTCTTGTTCATGTGTTTTACCTCCGGGGAGCAGTCTTGCACAGAAAGAAGGCAGAGAGTACATGACTCTCTGCCGACTATTAGAACAGAATACGATCTACAGGCCCTGTTCGGCGATGTAGGCGATGAGGTCGCCGACGCGGCAGGAGTAGCCCCATTCGTTGTCGTACCAGGAGATGACCTTGACCAGGTTGCCGCCGACCGCGATCGTGTCGGAAGCGGAGAAGATCGAGGAGTGCGTGTTGCCCTTCATGTCGGTGGAGACGAGGGGCAGTTCGGTGTACTCGACGATGCCCTTCATCGGGCCGTCCGCCGCCGCTTTGACGGCGGCATTGATCTCGGCGACGCTCACGTCCCTACCTAGCAACGCGGTGAAGTCGACGACGGAGACGGTCGGGGTCGGAACCCGGAACGCCATGCCGCTGAACTTGCCGACGAGGGCCGGGATGACCAGGCCGACGGCGCGGGCCGCGCCCGTGGCGCTCGGGACGATGTTCTCGGCTCCGGCGCGTGCGTCGCGCAGGTCTTTGGAAGCCGTGTCCTGAAGGCGCTGGGAGTTGGTGTAGGCGTGAACCGTGGTCAGCAGACCCTTTTCGATGCCGAAGCTATCGTTGAGGACTTTGGCGATGGGCGCGAGACCGTTGGTCGTACAGGAGGCGTTGGAGACGACATGGTGTTTGGTCTTGTCGTATACTTTCTCGTTGACACCGAGGACGATCGTCAGGTCTTCGTTCTTAGCAGGCGCCGAGATGATGACCTTCTTGACGCCATGCTCCCGGTGCGCGACCGCTTTGGTGGCGTCGGTGAAAAAGCCGGTGGACTCGACGACGATATCGACGCCTTCACTGTCCCACTTGATCGCGCCGGGTTCGCGCTCGGCGAAGACGGTGATCTTCTTGCCGTTGACGACGAAGTCTTTCTCTTCGGTGGTGATCTCTCCGGAGAACGGACCATAGGTCGAGTCCCACTTGAACATGTGGGCGTTGGTCTGGACATCGGTCAAATCGTTGATCGCGACGACTTCGACGTCGTCTGCGTGGCGAGCAAGCAGTGTGCGCAGGGTCAGGCGACCGATACGACCAAAACCGTTAATTCCTACTCTGACAGCCATGATGTTTTGAAGGCTCCTTCTTTGGATATCTATGTTGCCTGTCACGTCTCCGGTCTAAATCTTCTCTGCCGGCGCACGCTGACACAGACGGCGCGTTGAATTTCGCGCATTGCAAACTGTGTCGGATGTGCGAGAGATAGCTTCACGGCACACTATCCGACTATTCATACCAGTATAATAGCATTTATCGTCCCCGAGCGTCAACAGAACCCGCAAGCGGACCACGCTTGCATCGAGTATAATCGTAACCATGCAGCCTTCCAATCCTAGGTATTGACGATGGCAAGAGATGTGCGCATCGTAGAGGCGCTGTGCACTACGCTTCAGGATACGGATTCAGGCATTCGCATTTCAGCGGCTACAGTGCTTGGAGAGATAGGCGATATAAGGGCCGTTGATCCCCTGATCCTGGCGTCTTAGAATAAGGGCTGGGCGGTTTATGGGGAGATTGCTCTGGCATTGCGGAAGATCGGAAACGCAAGGACCTTATGAACTTTTACGTCCGTCACAGACCTCTCCGGAACAGACACGTCCTGAAAAACCAGGGATGCTGTTTCGGCTTTTTCATCCGCGAGTCAGAAA
>JAYUMV010000241.1:0-4921 GCA_043762265.1 Chthonomonadaceae bacterium
GCATCTGAATGACCGTATTGCGGGAGGGAACCGGGCACGGCTTGCGCGCTACCTCCAGAGGCGTTTTATATCGGCTCCGATGGTAGGGGAAGAGATTCATGTTGGCAGGGGCATTGACATCGCAGCCTTGAGCCAACAGCAGCCGCAGCGCCTCCCTCCGTCCGTCCGCCGCCGCTTCCACCAGCGCGAAGGGGGTACACACCGCCCCACGCACGAGGAAGAATCTGGTCATGTCATTCATATTATCCGGAACATCGCGAGACATCCCGGCCTCCCGAAGTATCGCCATCTCCAAAGCCGTCATAAGCCGAGGATACCGGCTATTGATGTCGACACCGTAATCCAGCAGCAGTTCGACCACAGCCACACCGCCCCCATTATCGCAGGGCTCAATCCGAGCGTAAACATTGCTTTGCTTGTCGGGTTCAGCCCGAGTGCCAGGATCGCCTGTACCAGAGCGATATGTCCACCTTGCGCTGCTGCTCTGAGGGCGGCATGCTGTGCCCACTGTTACCTGTCATTGGGCACTGCGTCGAGGCCACCGTTCATCAGGAGAATGATAGGGAGCCAGAGGCGATGCCAGAGAAATAAGTCGAAACCTTGATGGATCTCGCCGGGAACGTCGTCTTGATAACGATCACTACTCCCTGTGTCGCAAGAGCCAGGCTTCCAGATCGGCGAAAGCCTTGAAATCGATAAGCGCTTCGCCAAGTTCGTCGAGTTGCTCGGAAGACAGATGATTAAGACTATTCGTCACCTCAGCAGAGAGTGAACCCAACCGACGTTTCAGTTGACGAACGATTAGCTCCTCTTTACCCACCTGCATGCCTGTCTGCATACCGGTTTGTATGCCTGTCTGTATGCCTGTCTGCATACCGGTTTGTATGCCTGTCTGCATGCCTGCTTGCATGCCCTCTTCCCACCCTTGTTTCACCCAGGGGTTTATCAGTTCCATATTGGCCTCCTTCTCTTCGGGAGAGAGTTTCGCAAACTCCCGCTCGTACTGTTTTGTCTCTTCAGCACTCATTTGCAAATACGTCGCAATAAAGCCACCGATCAACTGCGACCGGGCGGGATCGAGTTTTAACGTTGCCAGTAGCCGCAGACACTCCAGACGCACTTTCGGTCTGTCTCTCGGTGCGATCTTCATCTTCGCCATCAGCGCACTGGCAACCGGATTGGGCGTCGAGACAAAGCTGCGCCACGAAAGGCGGTTCAACTGGATGGTCACATAATCAAATTGTAACACAGTTTTGCCGGGGAAGGCGACTTGATAGCGATGCGGTTCTGGACGCAGAGGAGCGTCGTGAGAGAAGAGAACGACCGGATAGATGGGCAGATTGTACTTCTCGTGCAGACGAGCAAAGTAAGTGAACATGCGTCTGGGGAAGTCGGGCTGCGCCGTAGCCTGATTCTCGACATGGACCAGAAAGAAAGCCTCTTCTCCCCGAAAGCGGGCTTTCACCAACAGATCAACTTCATGCTTCTTGCCTGCCGTCACATCGGTGAAAACCTCCTTGTCCAGGAACTCGAGAGAGCCCGGGTCCAAGCAGGCGGCTACATCGGGCAGAAAAAGCTGCACGAACTCAACGAAAAAAGAGGTCAGCAGTTCTTTGAACAGGCGATCATGATCCATAGTAGACTATTGTACCCTCTGAATACAAGTGTCTGCTTGCGTAAGGCAAGGGGATTAAATTTTTTTAATAGGGGTTTAAGTCGGCTTTAAGGTAGAGAGAGTAGATTATACCGGTAGAGTGGCGGACTGTCCGTGCCGCTCAAACGCCCTTTTGACATCCTTAATTCCAAACATTTCAGGGACCTGAACGCTATGGCCGTTTTCAATCCTGCCTCCATGCCCGAGGCTGCTGCCCAAGACGCGCGTCCGCGCCGCCGCTTTCGGCCGACGATGCCGATCCTGCTGGCGATTCTGCTGCTCGATACGGCGTATCTCTATCTCGCCAACCATGCCTCCGGGCCACCGCGTATTCCCCTCTCCGCGTTTGCCTACGAAGGCTCCTTGCTGCTGCATCTGGGACTGGGCCTGGCAGCGGTCTGGGCGCTCGCGGCACGCCTGAAGGCGGTTGCGGCGGCGTTTCGGGAGCGGCAGGGCGCGGCAGCCGTCTTTGGAGCGCTGACGGCTCTAACGTTCGCGGTCTGTCTGCTGACAGGGCTGGCGTTCATGGCCATCGGGTTTCAGTGGCTGCCGCTCGGAGTGCGGCCTCCCCTGCTGCGCGTCCATGATATTGCCACCTATGCTTTTTTGATGTGCGGCGCACTCTATCTGCTGCTGCGGGCGCGGCGGGCGGCGCAGGACGCGCCGGAGCGCGGACAGGCGAAAATAGCCCTGCGCTTCGGCCTGCTGTTCGGCCTGCCTTTCGTCGCCCTGATCGCCTATACCATCTGTGTACCCACCAGAGAGAGCCGGATCGTCAATCCGCTCGTGCCGCCCATGACCGCTTTCGACGAGGGCGACGGCAAAGACGGCAAGTTCTTCCCGGCTTCCGTGCAGTCGGTCGACAAACAGTTCTTTCCCTCCGAGTATTTCGTCGATTCGAAGTCGTGCGGCGTGCAGGGCTGCCATCCGGACATCTATGCCCAGTGGAACTCCTCCGCGCACCACCTCTCCTCTTTCAACAATCAGTGGTATCGTAAGGCCATCGAGTATATGCAGGAGGTCGGCGGGGTCAAATCTTCCAAGTGGTGCGGGGGCTGTCACGATATGGCCGTTCTGCTGACGGAGGATCCGAAGAAGAAAGGCGCGTCCCGGTTCGATGTTCCGATCGCTGCGCACGACTATCCGGCCGAGAAGTATCCCGAGTCCCACGCGGGCATCGGCTGCGCCGTCTGCCATTCGATTGTCCATGTGAAGAGCACCATGGGCAACAGCGACTATCTCGCCGACTACCCGCCGATGCACAAGTACATCATTACAGACAACTCCATGGCGAAAACACTCCAGAAGTTTTTGACCCGACTCGCCCCGGAACCGCATAAAAAGACCTTCCTGCGGCCCATCCATACCGACCAGACCGCCAAGTTTTGCTCCTCGTGCCATAAAGTCCATCTCGATG
Source organism: Chthonomonadaceae bacterium (assembly GCA_043762265.1). GTDB lineage: Bacteria > Armatimonadota > Chthonomonadetes > Chthonomonadales > Chthonomonadaceae > JANXLO01. The sequence continues at coordinate 3,072 of JAYUMV010000241.1, forward strand.
TGCCGGTGAACGGCTACCGCTGGTTCCGGGGCTTCAACGACTACGACTCGTGGCAGGGCAGCGGCGTCTCCGGCTTCGGCGCGGTCTCGTTCTACTATCCCGCCGATCCGAAGACCAACCAGCCCGCCTTCAAAAAATGCGCCGATTGCCACATGCCCAACACACCCTCGCAGGATGCGGGCAACTTCGATGGCAAGGTGCACAACCATCGCTTCCCCGGTGCGAACACCGCGCTGCCCACAGCCTATCATGACCCCGTGCAGATGGAGACCACCGTCAAGTTCCTTCAGGACAAGGCGCTCTCCATCGACATCTTCGCCCTGCGACGGCAGAAGGCGGGCGAGAGCAAAGTCAGGCCGAATGGCGCCGGGCAGAACGCGGTCGGTAAAGCGCCGACCGAAACGCCAAAAGCCGCGAGCCTGAACGGAGATACCGAAGGGCCGCTGACGGCAGCCTCCAACGCTTCGAACGCAGAAGAGACGCTGACCGCGCCTCTGAACAGGGGCGGAATCGGCGCGGCGCTGCGACGCGGGGAGACCCCACTGGTCGATGTCGTCGTGCGAACTCTGAAACTCGGACATGCCTTTCCGGGCGGCACCATCGACGCTGTCGACTGCTGGGTCGAACTTGAAGCGAAAGACGAGACCGGGCGTGTGTTCTATCATAGCGGCAAACTGCAGTGGCCCGACGGCCCGGTCGAGGAGGGGGCGGAGAAGTACCGTTCCCTGCTCGTAGACGGTCACAGCAACCCGATCTTCCGCCGCAACGCCTGGGCCGGTCGCTCCGTCGTCTATGCCAAGGTGATCCCGCCCGGCGCGGCAGACGCCGTGCATTTTCGCCTGCCCGTTCCGAAGGACTGTGGCAAGACCGTCACCCTGACCGCGAAACTCAACTACCGTAAGTTCAACTGGCTCAACAACCAGTTTGCCTATGCCGGCCGCACGAAAGACACGCTCTCTATCGCCGCCGCAGACGGCTCCAGCGCGGTGCCGGTCGGCCTGGGCCTGGGCCAAAAGAGCGGCTCGGTCGGGCACGGCTGGGACGACCGCATCGCGCTCTACGATGCCGACCTCTCCGCAGTCTCCGGGCCTACCAAGGCCGTTCCGATTCTGCCCATTACGGTGCTGGCGCAGGATCAGGTCGTCCTGCCGGTCGTCGATGCCCACAGCGCGCCGGATACCCCCGCAGGGCCTCCACTCGACGATGCCGGAAAGAAGAAAGAGCGTGTCCGCTGGAACGACTACGGCATTGGCCTCCTGCTTCAAGGCGATTTCCGCCACGCCACCAGCGCCTTCGAACAGGTGACAAAGGTCGCGCCAAAATGGCCGGAAGGCTATGTCAATATCGGGCGTGTGCGGCAGGCCGAGCGCGACAGCCGAGCGGCGCAGGCCGCCTTCGAGAAGGCGTTCGCGCTCTACGATGCCGCGCCGACTCCCATGACGCCCTACCAGAAAGCCCGCACGCAGTTCTTCTACACCCAGACTCAGTTCGACCAGGGCAAACTCGACGAAAGCCTGACGACGCTGGCAAAAGTCATCGAAGTCTTCCCCGAAGATCGAAACGTCCGGAACCTCACCGGAACGATCCTGTTTCGGCTGGGTCGCTACGACGAGGCGATCACGCATCTGAACGCCACTCTCGGGATCGATCCGGAAGACATCGCCGCACACTACAACCTGATGAAGTGCTATCGGGGCAAAGGCGACGTTGCCTCCCTGCATCAGGCGAGCCTGCAGGAAGCCCTCTATCGTCGCTTCAAAGCCGACGAAACCACCACGGATCTTACAGGACCCTATCAACGCGCGCATCCCGCCGACAACAATTTGGCCCAGAGGATCCACGAACACGCC